>JAKFFB010000225.1:0-3451 GCA_036675425.1 Actinomycetales bacterium
CCGCACCGCGCCCGGCGCCCGGCCCCGCGCTCGCCCCGGTCTACTACCTGACGTCCCGCGGCCTGCAGCGCTCCCCGGCCACCAGCCAGGAGGTGCTCTCGATCCGCACCGGCGCGACCCTGACGTTCGACGCCCGGCTGGACCGGGCGGTCGTGCTGCCGGCCACCCGCGAGCTCGTGGTCTACGTCCGCTTCCCGACCCGGCAGGGCAACGCCAAGGTCGCCGTCGCGCTGAAGGACTGCGTCGGGGGCCGCTGCACCGTCCTGTCGGAGGGGCTGGTCGCGCAGGACAAGCAGACGACCGCCTCCTACCAGCGGTACGTCGTGCAGCTCGTCCGAAGCGGGCAGGACGTGGAGCGCCTGCCGGCGGGCCACGTGCTGCGGCTCGCCCTGACCTTCCTCGAGCCGGGCGCGAAGGCCCCCGGCCGGGTGGCGCTCGGCGGCTCGGCGACGCCCAGCCGGCTGCTCATCGGCGACTGAGCGGGCGCTGATCCGGCGCTGATCCGGCGATACGTCGGACAGACCTCGGTTCGAGGTCCACCATGTCGCGCATGCCCGGAACGAGCAGATGACGGGCGCCCTCCGGCGACAGCGGTGGGACGCCCACCCTGTGCTGGGCATGCTCCTGCGACTGCTCATCCTGCTCGCGCCCGTCGTCGCCGGTGTCCTGGCGGCGCTCGCCGTCGCCAGCGCCCTGCCGGAGCCGACCGGCCTGGTCGCGACGCTGCTCTGGTGGGCTGCCGTGCTCGGGGCATCGCTCGCCGCCATGCTGCTCACCGACCTGCTCGCTCGCCGGCTGCTGCCGCTGGCGGTGCTGCTCGAGCTCTGCCTGGTCTTCCCCGACCGCGCTCCGTCGCGGCTGAAGGCAGCCCGCACCTCCAGCGTCCGTGACCTGGAGAACCGGTTGGCCCGGCTGCGCCGGGAGGGCGAGCCGATGGAGGAGCACGAGGCCGCGGAGACCCTCGTCGTCCTCGTGGGGATGCTCGGCCTGCACGACAAGAAGACCCGCGGCCACTCCGAGCGGGTGCGGGCGTTCACCGACCTGCTCACCGACGAGCTCGACCTGCCCGACGACGACCGCGGCAAGGTGCGCTGGGCGGCGCTGGTGCACGACCTCGGCAAGCTCGTCGTCCCGGGGAGCGTCCTGAACGGCGGCCGGGACCTGTCCGAGGACGACTGGTCCGTGCTCCACCGCCACCCCCGGGAGGGCGAGCGGCTGGTCGCCGGCCTGCTGCCCTGGCTGGGGGAGTGGGGCGCGGCGGTCGTCGAGCACCACGAGCGCTGGGACGGCGGCGGGTACCCGCGCGGACTGGCGGGCGAGGACATCTCGTACGCCGGGCGGATCGTCGCGCTGGCCGACTCGTTCGAGGTGATGACGGCCGCGCGCTCGTACAAGGCGCCGATGAGCGCCGCCGAGGCCCGTCGCGAGCTGGCCCGCTGCGCCGGCACGCAGTTCGACCCGGGTCTGGTGCGCGCCTTCCTCGGCATCTCGCTCGGCAAGCTGCGCTGGGTGCTGGGGCCGTTCACGTGGATGGCCACGATGCCGTTCCTGCCGACCGGTGAGCGGGCCGGGTCCGCCGTGAAGGCCGGCGCCACCGCCGGGGCGGTCGCGGGGATGGTGGCCATCGGCGGGCTCACCTCGCCGCAGCCGAGCACGACGGAGGACCGCGTGTCCCCGGTCGTCACGGCGCCGGTGTCACCGGCTCCCGCCGCGTCCGACAGCCCCGGCGGCGTCGGCACGACCGGCACCTCGTCGCAGGACCCGGGAGCGGGCGAGCTCCCCGTCGAGCCGGAGGAGCCGGCATCGGACCCGGTCCCGGTCGCCCAGCCCGCGCCGGTCGTGCAGGTCCGACCGGTCTCCGCACCGGCCGCCGCGCCGCGTCCGGCGCAGCAGGTCCCAGCTGCCGAGCCCGCGCCGTCCGAGCCCGTCCCGGCGCCTCCACCTGCGCCCGCACCGACGACCTCCGCGCCCTCGCCCTCGCCCTCGCCGGAGCCCGCGCCCATGCCGGAGCCCGCGCCGGAGCCCGCGCCCACGCCTGCGCCGACCGCGGACCCGACTTCAAAGCCCACGCCGACCCCGGACCCCACGCCGAGTCCGGTGCCGAGCGCCACGCCGTCGCCGACCCCGACGCCCAGCCCCAGTCCCTCGCCGACGGTGATCCAGTCCTTCCTCGACCTCCCCGCCAGCCTCGGCGCGGCAGCCCCCGCCGCGCAGGAGACGCTCGTCGTCAGCGACACCGCGACGCTCGAGGGCACGGTGACCGAGGCGTTCCGGCTCGACCCGGCCACACCACCGAGCGCGGAGCTGTTCGCCGACTTCGCCGACAGCCCTGGCCAGAGCGGCCGGCTCCAGCTCGACCTGCAGGCGTGCGCAGCGACGTGCACGAGCCTGGCCACTGGTGAGATCGGCAAGAGCAGCCCGCAGGAGTCGGGCCTGCGGTCGTACACCGTGGTCCTCACACCGGGCTCAGCCGTCGACGTGGCAGCGGGGGACACCCTGCGCCTCGTCCTCACCGAGACCGGCGGCGGGCAGAGCAGCGTGGTGGTCGCCTCCGGGGGTGCGAGCCCGAGCCGCGTCGACCTGCCCGCGACAGTGATGCGCAGCGGCTGACCGCCCACATCACGCGACCCAGCCGTTCTCGTTGAGGCGTCGTCCGTCCCGTAGTCGGATGGTCTTCTTGTGGACGTGGACGTCGGTGTGGCAGGGCTCGCCGAGGTTGGCGGTGTCGTCCAGTGAGGTGGTGCCGCATCGGGCGTAGCCGTCGACGTGATGCCGGATGATCTTGGTGTGGGGTCCGCATCGGCAGTGCGCGGCTTGGCATCTGCCTGCTGTTTCGATCCACTTGGCGCGGCGTTCGTGGGGTTTGAGGGTCCGGGCGGTGTGGCTGGTCTCGATGACCTTGTTGCCGAGGCTGAGCACGAAGCGGCTGATCGCGCTGTCACACAGCCAGGACCGGATCAGGCTGGCGGGCAGGGTCCGGCGGGTCGTCGTCGAGACCGCGGGTAGGGCGCCGGGGACCTGGTCGAGCAGGTCGACGCCGATGACGGCGCCGATGTGCGGGCTGGCCTTGTCCCGCAGGCCGGCGATCCCGGCGTCGAGGTAGCGGCGTAGGCCGTTGCGGAGCGCGTCGTGCCGGCGTTGCTTGATCGACCGGGGCGCGGGCAGGTCGGCTGGCAGGTCGTCCAGGCCGTCCTCGGGTTGCCAGCCGTCGGCGCGTTGGGCGCGGTAGGCGTCGGTGTCTGCGGGGTTGTCGGGATCGACCGCCATCTCCGCCTCGAGGAAGGCTGACAGCAGCTCACCGGTCTCGAGGTCGAGCTTCCCGCCGGGCAGGAACCCGTCCTCGACCGGGGTGAGGGTGAAGCCGCGGTCGTCGTGACCCTTCTCGAACCGCTTCTCCAGCTCGTTGGGCAGCAGCGCGTCGACCAGCCGGCCGAGCGCGTCCGGCAGCAGC
>JAKFFB010000195.1:0-3415 GCA_036675425.1 Actinomycetales bacterium
CGATGCGCAGCTGGCGCGGCGTCGGGCTCAGGTTGTGGACGGCGACCACGGCGGAGCCCACGGCGGCGAGCAGCACGTTGAGGCAACGCCGCGCACGGTCCGGCCCGACCGCAACCGCGATGACGGCGGCGAGCGCGAGTCCGGGCATCAACGCGAGGGTGAGGGTGCGGGAGAGCACCGCGAGCCCGGCGAAGACGCCGACCAGCAGCGACCACACAGGGCTGTGGAAGTTGCGTGACCGGGCGAGCGCCCAGAGGGTCAGCGCCACGGTCGCGGCGGAGGCGATCGCGAAGTTGAAGGTCCGGGAGAAGGAGATGACGGCGGGGGTCGCAGCGACGAGGAGCACCGTGACCCAGCCGACGGCCGGGCCGATGCGTCGGCCCAGCCCGTAGGACGCGGCCAGGCAGAGCACCCCGAAGGTGAGCGGCACCAGCAGTCCGACCAGTGCACCCACCCCGCCGACTGCATAGAACGGTGTGGTCGCGCCCGGCATCAGCGGCGCCTGGACCCCGGGAGCGAGGAACGAGTCCCACCACCCGGCCAGTCCACTGGACTGCCAGCCCCGGAAGTTCAGGACGGCCATGGTCTGGTAGCCGGCCTCGTCGATGTCGAGCAGCCCGCCCTGCCGGAAGACCCGGATCCAGCGCACGCCCAACGCGGTGAAGACGAGCAGCAGCAGGCCCAGTCCCAGCCACGACCCCAGCCACGATCCGGCCCGGGAGTGGAGGAGGGAGCCGATCCGGCCCCTCACGCGTCGTCCTGCTCGCGCGACCAGAGGCGGAAGCCGATGTGCCGCGACAACGCGACCTGGCCGCCGGACCGGGCCAGTCCCAGCCAGAAGTGGTGGTCGACGAAGTCCTCGAGCGCCGCGTCCTCGGTGAACCCGCCGAGGGCCTCCAGCACCTCGCGGCGTACGACGAAGCCGCGCGACAGGTAGGCGCGGGACTCGAGCCGGCGCAGCTCGGGGACCAGCGCGTTGGCCAGCTCCTCGCTGCCGATCGAGGCCAGGCAGAGGACCGCGTCGAGCGACGGGTCCTCGTCGAGCATCCCGGACAGGTGGGCCAGGGTGTCGCCGAGCACCTCGTCTCCACCGTCCAGGACCGCGACGTGGTCGACGTCGAGCGACGCGATCGCGGCGTTGCGCGCAGCCCCCCTGCCGCGCGCGGCGACCGGGTCACCGGGAGGTACGACGACGAGGCTCGGGCCGTCGGGCCAGGAGGCGGCCGTCATCGTGGCGGGTCCGTCGGCATCCGTCACGACGCACACTCCGGCGAGCGACCCCGGGAGCCCGCGGGAGCGAGCCGCGCGGGTCGCGCGAAGACCGGTCAGGTCGGCATCGACGGTGGTGAGGTGAGGCAGCGGCTCGGGGACAGGGACGGCGGGGACCCACTCGGCCATCGGCGGCTCCGCGCCGACCTCGGCCCAGCTGCGCACGGGCTCCGACCCGTGGTCCGGCGCCGCCGGCGTGGCCGGGCCTTCCTGTGGATCATCCGCCAGGCGACGCGCGACGTCGGCGAGCTGCGCGGCCTGCGCGTCCATCGCGAGGTCGGTGCGGCAGAGGTCGTAGGCGGCGCGAGCGATCTCCGCGCGGCGCTCGGGGTGGTGCACCAGGGCGCGGACGACCGGACCGATCTCGTCCGGCTCGGCGACCAGGAGGTGGCGACCCGGGACGAGCGGTCCGAGGTCGGTGCTCGGTTCGGTGACGATGACGCACCCGTTGAGGATGGCCTCGAGGCCGCGGACCACCTCGAAGGCGGCCTTCTCCTCGCGGTGGAGGTTGATGATGACCTTGCTCTGCGCGAGGTGGCGCCACTTGTCCTCGGCGACGAGGAAGTCCGGGCGGCTCCCGGTCATCGGCTCGTGCGGCGGGATCAGCAGCTCCGTGCGGAGGCCGGTGAGTGCCGGCGCGGCCGTGGCGAGCACCGCCAGCCGGCGAGGATCGGCGGTGCCGAGGTAGGTCACGTCGACGGGCCGGTCGTCGTCCGCGCCGCCCCATCGGTCCCAGCCGGGGACGTGGCCGAGCTCGAACAGGCCGGCCCGGTGGCCCCGTGCCGCGAGCGCCTGGACGGAGGACTCGGCGATCTCGAACCAGCCGCCGAGGCGTGCCGCGTGCTCCGTGGACACCTCGAAGGTGCCGGTGCCGGGGTGCTCGACGCCGAGGGCGATCGTCCGCGCACGGACGGCGGCACCGGGGTCGCCGCACACCGCGAAGTACTCGTGCGGGACGACGACCGCTGCCGTCCCGGGGGCGACGACGTCCTCCAGCCGTCCCTCGTGGTGGACGACCTCGAGGTCGGGGTCGGCGGCGGAGACCGCCTGGCCGACGGCCTGGAGGATCTCCGCCATGAAGATGCTCGAGCCCGGGGCGGACACGAACGCGAGACGCGGGGAGCTCACGAGCCGGGCAACCGCCGCTTGATGCGGGACGCCAGCCCCGACCCACGCGCTTGCTCGAGCTCGGCCTCGAGCTCCTTGACCTTGGCCCGGGACCGGCGCAGCTTCCGGCGGAGCTTCTCGTTCTCGGCATCCGTGTCGGCAGCGGGATCCGCTGCCTGAGCAGGAGCCACGTCGCGCACGGGGCGGTCCTCGCTGATGAGGGTCATGGCGAGGTCGTCGCGCTCGCGGCTGGCGTTGCCGGAGACGAGGCGCTGGTGGTCCAGCTGGGTCCGCAGTGCCTCGGACTGCGTGGTCAGCTCCGCGATGCGGTCGTTGGCCGCATCGCGCTCGGCGATCAGGCCGCGCAGCGAGATGTCGGCCTCGCGCAGCTGTGCGTGGGTGCCCTCGAGCTGTCCGAGCACCGACGCCCGCTCCGCGGTCAGCCGCTTGAGCTCGCTGGGGGGAGCGGCGCACGCGAAGGCCGAGACGTCCGGCAGGGCGACGCGGCTGGCCACGGCGACCGAGTAGGGGTCGTGCCCCGCGGCGAGGCCGGTCAGCGAGAGCATCCGTACGTCGAAGGCGTCCGCACCGGTCGGCACGGGGGCCACGAGCGACACGGCGAGCTCGTGCTGGTGGAACATCCGCAGCTCGGGCAGCCGGGCAGACACCGCCGCCTCGAGCTCCTCGGGCGTCATCTCGCTCGGGTGAAACGGGTTGCCCTCGGGGTAGACGGCGGGGTTGGGCGACGACACGAACAGCACGCCCTCGGGAGCCATCACCCGCACCAGGCCGTCGAGCGTCGAGAACACGTCCTCGGCGTGCTCCAGCGCCTCGAAGCAGACCACGACGTCGAACGAGCCGTCGGGGAAGGGGAGCGCCTGGAGGTCGCCCTGCACGAACTCGACGCCCGGGGCGCGGCTGCGGGCGTCGGCGAGCGCCTCCTCCGAGATGTCGAGACCGGTCACCTCGGCGGCGCCTGCCTGGAGCAGGAGCTTGCTGCCCCACCCGACGCCGCACCCGGCGTCGAGCACGCGCCGGC
>JAKFFB010000304.1:0-17774 GCA_036675425.1 Actinomycetales bacterium
GCACGACGGTGAGCACGCCGTCGAAGTGGCCGGGCCGGCTGGCGCCCTCGAGCACGTCGCCGATCGGCCCGGCGGTCACCCGCACGACCGGGTCGCCGTCGGGGTAGACGACGTCCGGACCGGGGGTGAAGACGAGGTCGGCGCCCTCGCGCTCGAGCACGTCGAGGTCGGCCTGCAGGGTGCGCGGGTAGCGGTCGAGGTCCTCCCCCGCACCGAACTGCAGCGGGTTGACGAAGATCGTCGCGATGACGCTGCCCGCCCGGCTGCGGGCCTGCCGGACCAGCTCCGCGTGCCCCTCGTGGAGCGCACCCATCGTCATGACGACGGCCACGGTCCCGGGCAGCTCGGCCCGGGCCTGCGCGAGCTCCTCGCGGGTGGCGACGACCTTCACCGAGGCACCGTCCCGAGCACGTCGAGCAGCGCGCCGGCGCGGTCCGGGTCGAGCCGGCCGCTCGCGATGGCGCGGTCGGCCGTCAGCCGCGCCATCGCGACGTAGGACGGCAGCACCTCGGGGGCGACCTGCGCGAGCACCTCGAGATGGGCGCGTACGGTCCCGGCGTCCCCGCGCGCGACCGGACCGGTGAGCGCGGCGTCGCCGGAGCGCAGCGCACCGTCGAGCGCAGCACCCAGCAGCGGGGCCAGGACCTGGCCGGGGGTCTCGACGCCGGCGGCGCGCAGCAGGTCGGCCGAGCTGCTGACGAGGGTGGTCAGGTGGTTGGCGCCGTGGGCGAGCGCGGCGTGCCAGAGCGGCCGCTGCGCCTCGGTCAGCCAGACCGGCTCACCGGCCATCTCGACGACCAGCGCCTCGGCGATCGGGCGGAGGACGTCGGGCGCCGTGACGCCGAAGGCGGTGCCGCTCAGCCGGTGCAGGTCCACCGCGGTGCCGCTGAACGGCAGCACCGGGTGCAGCGCGAGCGGCAGGGCACCGGTGCGGGCGGCCGGCTCGAGCACCGCCAGGCCGTGCCGGCCGGAGGTGTGGGCCACGAGGACGCCGCGGGGGAAGGCGCCGGTCGCGGCGAGCCCGGCGACCAGGTCGGCCAGCGCGTCGTCGGGGACGGTGAGCAGCACGAGCTCGCTGCGGCGCACCACCTCGTCGACCGGGAGCACCGGCACGCCGGGCAGCAGCGCGGCGGCGCGCTCGCGCGAGGCGGCGGACACGGCGGAGACCGCGACGACCTCGTGACCGGCCAGCGCCAGGGCGGCGCCGAGCACGGCGCCGACGCGGCCGGCACCGACCACGCCCACGCGCAGGCGCGCGGGACGTGCGGAAGGCGTGCTGGGCGTCATCGGGCGCAGAGGTTCCAGTCCTCTAGGGGGTACCGGACGTACGCCGTCAACGGTAGCGGTCCGCGCGGGGACGTCCACACCTTGTGGTGGGGATCACTAGCCGCGCGCGTCCTCCGGCGGGGACCCGTCCGGGGCGGGGGCGTCGTACCTCCCGGCCTTGCCTGTCGCGGGCAGCACCACCTGGGTGCACCGGCTTGCCGCGAGCAGCACGTCGTCGGCGTCGAACAGCTGCGCCTCGCAGAAGACGACCCGCCGGGTGCGGCGCACGACGGTGCCAGTCGCTCGCACCGTCCCGGGGCGGGTGGAACGCAGGAACTCCACCCGCAGGTCGGCCGTGAGGAAGGCCTGGTCGGCCTCCAGCACGGTCCAGCAGGCGCCGCCCATCGCGGCATCGAGCAGCGCCGTGACCAGGCCGCCCTGGATGACCGGCCCGCCCGCGGTCGGGAAGCCGTACTCCTCCGTCGCGTCCCAGGCGATGGAGGTGGTGCCCTCGCCCCAGCCGAGCCGGCGGTAGCCGAGGGTGGTCCACAGGTGCTTGCCGCTGCGTACCTCGTCGTCGAAGCGGGAGAAGCGCTCGTCCGGTGTCTCAGCCATGGCGAGGCATGCTGCCAGGGTGCACCCCACCCCTTGGCGCGAGGCCTGGTCCGACGCCCTCTACGGGCCCGACGGCTTCTTCCTCCGGGAGCGGCCGGCGGACCACTTCCGCACCTCGGTGGCGGCCTCACCGGTCTTCGCCACGGCGGTGCGCCGGCTGGCCGGTCTGGTCGACGACGCGCTCGGCCGGCCGGACCCTTTCGACGTCGTGGACGTGGGGGCGGGGCGGGGCGAGCTGCTGTCGGCGCTGCCGGACGTGCCGGCCCGGTGGCGGCTGACGGGGGTGGACCTCGCGGCGTCGCCGGGCGTCCCCTTCGGCTGGTCGGCGTCGGTCCCGGAGGTCGAGGGGCTGCTGTTCTCGAACGAGTGGCTCGACGACGTGCCGCTCGACGTCCTGTTCGACGGGCAGGTCGTCGAGGTGTCGCCGTCGGGTGAGGAGTCCCTGGGCGGGCCGGCGTCGGCCGAGGCGCTCGAGTGGGCGTCCCGGTGGTGGCCGCAGGGGCGGCGGGTCGAGGTGGGGCTGGCGCGGGACCAGGCCTGGGCGGCCGCGGTCGCGCAGGTGCGGCGCGGGCTCGCCGTTGCCGTCGACTACGGGCACGTGCTCGGCGACCGCGGCACGTGGGGCGACCGGCGGCCGACGCTGACCGGCTGGCTGCGCGGGCGACCGGTCCACCCGGTGCCGGACGGCTCCTGCGACATCACCGCGCACGTCGCACTGGACTCGCTGCAGGGGCGGCTGATCTCGCAGCAGGAAGCCCTGGGGCTGCTGGGGATCCGCTCCGAGCCGCCCCCGCGGTCGCTCGCGGACACCGACCCGCGCGGCTACCTGTCGCTGCTGTCGGAGTCGGCGTCGGCGTCGGAGCTGATGGACCGACGGGGGCTCGGGGCGTATGGCTGGGTGGTCGTCCCGGTCGGCATCGACGACCCGCTCGTAGGCTCGCCGGGATGACCGAGCAGCTGGTGGCGATCGGCGCGGCGGCGCACGCGACCGACGCCGTCGTGCTGCCGCTCGGCCCGCACCACCCGTCTTCGCACGGGGTGCTCCAGCTCCGGCTGACCGTCTCCGACGGCGTGGTCGTCACGGCCGAGCCGATCGTCGGCTTCATGCACCGGGGGGCCGAGAAGCTCTTCGAGGTCAGGGACTACCGGCAGCTGGTCATGCTGGCGAACCGGCACGACTGGCTCTCGGCCTTCGGCAACGAGCTCGGCATCTGCCTGGCCGTGGAGCGGATGCTGGGCATGTCGGTGCCGGACCGCGCCGTCTGGCTGCGCACCCTGCTCGCCGAGCTGAACCGGGTCCTCAACCACCTGGCCTTCCTGGGGGCCTCGTCGCCCGACCGGCAGCTCGCCTTCCGCGAGCGCGAGGCGCTGCAGGCCGTCATGGAGGAAGCCACCGGCGGGCGGATGCACTACATGTTCAACCGGATCGGCGGGCTCGCCGCGGACGTGCCGGCGGGGTGGACCGATCGCGTGTCGGCGGCGCTCGACGGGGTGCGGCTGACGCTGCCCGCGCTGGCCGCTGCGGTCGACGAGGTGCCGCGTGGCGTGGGTGTGCTGACGCCGGAAGCGGTTGCGGCGTACGGCGTCTCAGGTCCGGTGGCGCGCGCCTCAGGGGTCGAGCTCGACCTGCGGCGCGACGAGCCGTACCTCGCCTACGGGTCGCTCGACGTGCCCGTGGTGACGCGGTCTGCCGGAGATGCGCATGCGCGCTTCTCCTGCGTGCTGGAGCAGGTCGGGGTGTCGCTCGACCTGGCGGCTGCGTGCCTGGGGCAGCTGCCCAGCGGGCCGATCGCGCTGCGGCTTCCCAAGACGGTGAAGGCGCCCGAGGGCTCGACCTACGCCTGGACCGAGAACCCGCTCGGGATCTCCGGCTACTACCTGGTCTCGCGCGGCGACCGGGTGCCGTGGCGGCTGGCCATGCGGACGGCGTCCTTCAACAACGTCTCGGCGCTCGGCGACGTGCTGCCCGGGACGCGGGTCGAGGACGTGGTGACCGTGCTCGCGTCGTTCTTCTTCGTGATCGGCGACATCGACAAGTAGGCCGCCGTCCTCAGACCCCCCAACCGATCACGGGGAGCACCCGGTCGTGATCGGTTGTGGAGCTCGCACGCAGGCCGGTCGGCCCTGAGACCCCACAACCGATCACGGGAGGCACCCGGTCTTGATCGACTGTGGAGGGCTCGGGCGGCGGGCTAGGGCTTGCCGGTGCGCTCGCGGTGGGCGCAGCCGGGCCAGCAGCAGGGGCGGCGCATGCCCTCCTCGAGCTCCTCCTGGGTGCGGCGGATCCGGCGCTCGCGGGTCTTCTGCTGCTTGGCGTCCTCGACCCAGCAGATGAACTCGTTGCGGGCCAGCGGGGTGATGTCCTGCCAGGCCGCGAGCGCCGTCGCGTTGCCGAGCAGGGCGTCCCGCAGATCGGACGGGATCTCGTGCACCACCCCGGTGGCCACCTCGACGCTCATGGCGGAAGGCTACGCGGCACCATGCCCCCATGACCTCGTCGGCGCTGGAGCGCTTGGACTGGCAGCGGCAGGTGACCGAGCTGTACGAGGGCGTCCGCGCCGAGCTCTACCCCCACGTCGCCCACGCCGGCTGGATCGCCGTCCGGGACCGCCTCTACGCCGAGCACGTCTGCTCGCCGATCGCCGACCAGGACAGCTTCACGGGCCTCGAGGTCGCCGACTACGACCCCGGCTGGCGGGTCGTCGCCCGGATGGAACCGGCTGCGCCGCAGCGGATCACGGTGCCGACCAGCACCGGAGGCTTCCTGCCCGTGGAGCGCGTCGGGATCGCCCGGACGCCCTGGGGACCCCTGGACGTGTGGGAGCTGCTGTCCTACGGCGGCGGGCTCTGGATCCCGGTCGGCGACCGCTACCTCTACGACACCGTGCAGGGCGCCGACCTCGGGACGACCGCGGACGGCGAGCTCGTCCTGGACCTCAACTTCCTCTTCCTGCCGGTGTCGGCCCACGACCCGCGGCTCGACTGCCCCATCGCCCCGGCCGGCGGCGGGCTGAGCGTCGAGGTCCCGGTCGGGGAGCGGATCGGCTAGCGCAGGTAGTCGAGGAACCGAGCGCGCAGCAGCGGCTCGTCGTCACCGAGCGGCTCCTTGCCCATCAGCTCGCGCACGAGGTGGACCAGCTCGGTGATGCTGCCGGTGATGTGCCCGGCGGAGCCGTCCTCGCCGGCGATCGCGGACGACGCGCGCATGTGCTTGACCAGGTCCCAGAAGAAGCCGACGTCCTTGGCCTTCTCGGCCTTCTCGAACGCGCGCGAGCGCAGCTGGTCGGTGGTCAGGTCGTCCAGCTGCTCGGTCATGCCTCTGACTCTAGGGAATCGTCGACGTCGTCGTCCGGCAGGCGGCACGACCGCTCCAGCAGCAGCGCTGCGACGACCAGCGCGAGGCAGGCCACGGCGGACAGCCCGGCCACCAGGGCGTCCTGCTCGCTGGCCGCCAGCTCGTCCCGGCGCGGCAGCGTCCAGGAGAGGAGCCCGCCGTAGACGCCGAGCAGCACCGCGCCGCCGGCGCTGGACGCCTTGGCGAGCACGGCGGCTCGGGCCACCTGCATCGGGTGGAGAGGCCGCCCGCGTGGCCGGCCGCGCTCGTCACGCCGGTGGTTCAGCCGGTCACGGACCACCTTGGCCATGCCGAGCTCGATGAGCGTGAGCAGCACGATGCTCACCGGCGCGTAGCGCGGCAGGACGGGCAGCGAGCCGTACGCCGCGGTGGCCACGACCCACGCCAGCACGCCGAAGCCGACGACCAGGCCGATGAGCGTCCCCGGCCGGGTCGGCGTCACGGCGCGAGCTCCAGGTCGTCGCGGCGGTGCACGCCGGACAGGTCCAGCCGCTCCAGCAGGGCTGCGACGGGCCCGTGCCCGGGCAGCACCGCCGACGGGTCGACGTCCGTCCAGGGCGCGAGGACGAAGGCCCGCGAGTGCGCCCGCGGGTGCGGCAGCTCGAGCCCGTCCGGCACCGGGCCGTCGGCCACGATGACGTCGACGTCGAGCGTGCGCGGACCCCAGCGGACGACCCGCTCCCGGTCCGCCTCGCGCTCCGCCCGCTGAGCCAGCTCCCAGGCCCGCTCGGCGTCGAGCTCGCAGATCAGGATCGCGTTGAGGAAGTCGTCCTGCTCGATCCCGCCGACCGGGGCGGTCTCGTAGACCGGCGACACCGCCCGGGGCTGCAGCACGTCGACCGCGAGCTGCAGGTGCGCCAGCCGGTCACCGAGGTTGCTGCCGACGGAGAGCACAGCCGTCACGGTCGGACGACCGTCACGCGGACGTCCTCGAAGGAGAGCGCGATGGGCGCGTCCGGCTTGTGCACGGTGACCTCGGCCCGATGCACGCGCCGGTCGGCGAGGCACACTGCGGCGAGGCGCTCCGCCAGGGTCTCGATCAGGTCCACCGGCTCACCCGCGACCACAGCGCCGAGGCGGTTCGCGAGCTCGCCGTAGTCGACGGTGTCGGCGACGTCGTCGGAGGCCGCGGCGGGGCGCAGGTCGAGCTCCAGCACCACGTCGACGACGAACAGCTGCCCCTGCTCCCGCTCCTCGGGCAGCACGCCGTGGAAGCCGCGGACCCGCAGGCCGGTCAGCGCGATCCGGTCAGTCATCGACGAGCTTCCCCAGGACGGGAGACCCGTGGTGCACCTGCACCCTCCAGCCGTCTGCCCGGCGGCGCAGCACGTTGGTGGCGACCACCGCGCCGGCCCCTGAGCCGTCCTCGGTCACCTCGGTGAGGACGTTCTCGGTGCAGGTCACGACCGCCGTGTCGCCGAGCACGCTGATGGCGACGTCGGTGAGGAAGAACTGGATGTAGTCGGTGCCGGCCATCACCGCCGACCACGACCGCAGCACGTGGTCCCGGCCGCGCAGCATCGGCCAGCCGGGGTGGACGCAGACGAGCGCGTCGGGGTCGACGTCGTCCCACACCGCTGCCATCCGGTCGACGTCGGCGGCCTCGAACGCCTGGTACATCGCGAGATTCGCAGCCTCGACGGCCTCCACGTCGTTCACGCGACCACCGCCGCGACGACGCGCACCGCGTCGGCACTGGCCCGCACGTCGTGGACCCGCACGGCCCACGCACCGGCCTGCGCGGCGAGCACCGTCACCGCGGCCGTCGCGTCGTCGCGCTCCAGCGCCGGTCGCGGCGTCCCGTCGGCGTCCGCGAGCAGCGCGCCGAGGAACCCCTTGCGGGAGGCACCGACCAGCAGCGGCGCACCGAGGTCGACCAGCGTCGGCAGCGCCGCCAGCAGTGCCCAGCTGTGCTCGGGCTCCTTCGCGAAGCCCAGACCGGGGTCGAGCAGCAGCCGCTGGGGGTCCATGCCCGCCGCGAGCGCCGCCTCCCGACGGGCGAGCAGCTCGTCGCAGACCTCCCGGACGACGTCGTCGTACCTCGCCCGCGACTGCATGTCGGCGCTGTGCCCGCGCCAGTGCATCGCGGCGTACGGCACCTCGGCCTCGACGACCATCGGCAGCATGTCGGGGTCGGCCAGTCCGCCGGACACGTCGTTGACCAGCTGCGCGCCGGCGTCCAGCGCGGCCCGGGCGACCGACGCGCGCATGGTGTCGACCGACACGACCGCTCCGGCTGCGGCCAGCCGCTCGACGACGGGCAGCACCCGGCGCCGCTCCTCGGTCTCGCTCACCCGCTCCGCGCCCGGCCGGGTGGACTCGCCGCCGACGTCGAGCAGGTCGGCGCCGTCGTTGAGCAGCTGCAGGCCGTGGCGGACGGCGCTGTCGGCGTCGGGGTGCGCTCCCCCGTCGCTGAAGGAGTCCGGGGTGACGTTGACGACGCCCATGACCCGGGTGCGGCCGAGGCCGGGGAAGCCGCGCACGACCCCGGTCATCGGCCGAGGATCAGGCTCATCGCCTCGGCCCGGGTGACCGCGGAGCTCTTCAGGACCCCGCGCACCGCCGAGGTCACCGTGCGCGCGCCGGGCTTCTGCACGCCGCGCATCGACATGCACAGGTGCTCGGCCTCCACGACCACGATCGCGCCGCGTGGGTCGAGCCGCTCCATCAGCGCGTCGGCCACCTGCGAGGTGACGCGCTCCTGCACCGACGGCCGCTTGGCGTAGAGGTCGACCAGCCGAGCCAGCTTGGACAGACCGGTGATCCGTCCGTCCTTGCCCGGCAGGTAGCCCACGGCGGCCTTGCCGGTCCACGGGATGAGGTGGTGCTCGCAGAAGCTCGACAGCGGGATGTCCTTGACGATGATCAGCTCGTCGTGGCGCTCGTCGAAGAGCGGGAGGGCCAGGTCCTCCGGCGCCATGTGCAGACCGGCGAAGACCTCGGCGTACATCCGTGCGACGCGGGCGGGGGTGTCGACCAGCCCCTCCCGGTCCGGGTCGTCGCCGACGGCCGCGAGCAGCTCGCGGACGGCGGCCTCGACCCGGGCGGCGTCGTAGGGGGTCGGCATCCTCCTGGTCAGGACGCCGGGTCGGTGCCGGTCGCGCGGCGACGGCTGGTGCCCGGCGCCTTGCGGGGGGTGGCGGAGCGGTTCACCGAGGCGCGGGAGCGCGAGGGTGCGGCCTCCGACGACGGAGCCCGGCGGCGTGACGTGGACTTCGCGGGCGCGCCGTTCTTGCGTCCGCGGGCAAGGTCCTCGAGATCGGCCGGACCCATGACGGCGAGCTCGGCGGGGGTGAGCACCGGCGGCTTGTCCGACAGCGGACGGCGGCCGTTCGCGGTCGGGTGCGGCCGGAGGGGGCGCTTCTCGATCGGGGCGAAGATCTCGAGGACCTCCTCCTTGTTGAGCGTCTCCTTGTCGAGCAGCTTGAGCACCATGTCGTCGAGGACGTCGCGGTACTCGACCAGGATCTCCCAGGCCTCGTGGTGGGCGTTCTCGACGAGACCGCGCACCTCCTCGTCGATGACCGCGGCGATGTCCTCGGAGTAGTCGCGCCCGTGGCCGAGGTCGCGGCCCATGAAGACCTCACCGGACTCCTGGCCGAACTTGACCGCTCCCAGCCGCTCGCTCATGCCGTACTGCGTCACCATCGCGCGGGCGGTGGCGGTCGCCTTCTCGATGTCGTTGCTGGCGCCCGTGGTGGGGTCGTGGAAGACCAGCTCCTCGGCCGCCCGGCCGCCCATGGCGTACGCCAGCATGTCGAGCAGCTCGGCGCGCGTCTGGGAGTACTTGTCCTCGGTCGGCAGCACCATCGTGTAGCCGAGCGCCCGACCCCGCGGCAGGATCGTGATCTTGTGCACCGGGTCGGTGTTCGGCAGCGCGTGGGCGACGAGAGCGTGGCCGGCCTCGTGGTAGGCCGTGACCTTCTTCTCCTTGTCGCTCATCAGCCGGGTGCGCCGCTGCGGGCCGGCCATGACGCGGTCGATGGACTCCTCGAGCGTGACCATCGTGATGAGCTTGTCGCCGTTGCGGGCGGTGAGCAGCGCGGCCTCGTTGAGGACGTTCGCGAGGTCGGCGCCGGTGAAGCCGGGGGTGCGCCGGGCGATGACCTCGAGGTCGAGGCCGGGCGCCACCGGCTTGCCCTTGGCGTGCACCTCGAGGATCTGCCGGCGGCCCATCATGTCGGGCCGGTCGACGGCGATCTGCCGGTCGAAGCGCCCCGGGCGCAGCAGCGCGGGGTCGAGGATGTCGGGGCGGTTGGTGGCGGCGATGAGGATGACGCCGCTCTTGACGTCGAAGCCGTCCATCTCGACCAGCATCTGGTTGAGGGTCTGCTCGCGCTCGTCGTGGCCGCCGCCCATGCCTGCGCCGCGGTGCCGGCCGACGGCGTCGATCTCGTCGATGAAGATGATCGCCGGGGCGTTGGCCTTGGCCTGCTCGAACAGGTCGCGCACGCGGCTGGCGCCGACGCCGACGAACATCTCGACGAAGTCCGAGCCGGAGATCGAGTAGAACGGCACGCCCGCCTCACCGGCGACGGCACGCGCGAGCAGCGTCTTGCCGGTGCCGGGCGGGCCGTAGAGCAGGACGCCCTTGGGGATCTTGGCGCCGACGGCCTGGAACTTGGCCGGCTCCTGCAGGAACTCCTTGATCTCGGCGAGCTCCTCGAGCGCCTCGTCGGCGCCCGCGACGTCGGCGAACGTCGTCTTGGGGGTGTCCTTGCTGACCAGCTTGGCCTTGCTCTTGCCGAACTGCATGACGCGGTTGCCGCCGCCCTGCATCTGGTTCATGAAGAAGAACAGCAGGCCGAGGATGAGCAGGATCGGCAGGAAGCTGATGAGGATCGACACCAGCAGGCCCTGGTTGTTGACCTGCACGTCGTACGGCACGTCGGCCTTGTCGAGCGCGTCGGTGAACTGGCGGCCCTGGTCGAACAGGAACGAGGTCTTGACCTTCGACTCGTCGTCGATCGTCGAGCCCTCCTCGAGCTCGAGGCGGACCTCCTGCTCCTTGTCGAGGACCAGGACGGGCTTCTCCGGGTCGGCCGTGACCTCGCCGGCCTCGATCGCGGCGAGCACGGACGCGGTGTCGACCTCGGTGAAGTCGCCGTCGCCGCGCAGGCTGCCGGAGACGAACAGGACGACCAGCAGGCCCAGCGTGATGTAGAGGAAGGGACCGCGGGAGAAGCGCTTGAGGTTCATCGATGCGGGGCGCGCGGCCCCGTCCCTCCTGCAGAAGACGGATTC
The DNA here is from genome assembly GCA_036675425.1 of Actinomycetales bacterium. GTDB lineage: Bacteria > Actinomycetota > Actinomycetes > Mycobacteriales > SCTD01 > SCTD01. The sequence goes on from JAKFFB010000304.1 coordinate 10,481, forward strand.
CGACGGTACACCGGAACGGCGGTCCGCTGATCCTTCCAACGGGCGGTCCGAGGCCGGTGTTCCGGCCCATTCTCGCTCAGACCGGGGACTCGTACACCTCAGGGCGGAGCAGGCCGACGAACGGCAGGTCGCGGTACCGCTCGGCGTAGTCCAGGCCGTAGCCGACGACGAACTCGGTGGGGATGTCGAAGCCGACGTACTTCACCGGGACGTTGACCTTCGCGGCCTCCGGCTTGCGCAGCAGCGCGACGACCTCGACCGACGCCGGGTTGCGCGAGCGCATGTTGCGCAGCAGCCACGACAGGGTCAGGCCGGAGTCGATGACGTCCTCCACGACGACGACGTGCTGGTCGACGATGTCGCGGTCGAGGTCCTTGAGGATGCGGACGACGCCGCTGCTGGAGGTCGAGGAGCCGTACGAGCTCACGGCCATGAACTCCATGCTCACCGGCGTGCTCAGCGCCCGGGCGAAGTCGGCCATGAACATGACCGCGCCCTTGAGCACGCCCACCAGCAGGATCTCCTTGCCGGCGTAGTCGGCGTCGACCTGCTTGGCGAGCTCGGCGACCTTGGCGGCGATCTCCTCCTCGGAGATGAGGACCTTCTCGATCTCCTTGGGCACGTCAGCCGTCACGCTGACGAGGCTAGCCGCCCGTCGCGGCGCTCGACGCGCACGCCACCCGGCAGCGCCACCGGTCCCTGGCCCCGCCAGTCCTCGACCAGGGCGCGCAGCGCGTCGACGTGCGCGCTGGTGACCGCGCTGCCGCACTGCTGCTCGGCCCATCGCTTGAGGGCCCGGCTGCGCAGCGCCGCCGGGAGGGCGGCCAGCTCCGCGACGTCGTCGGTGTCGGGGGTGAGCGCGTCGAGGGCGTCGGCGTCCTCGCGCAGCTGCCCGGCGCTGCGGGCCAGCGCGGCCGCGATGCCGGGCCCGAGCTCGGCCTCCAGCACCGGCAGCACCCGCTTGCGGACGCGCACCCGGGCGTACGCCGGGGCGTCGTTGTGCGGGTCCTGCCACGGCACGATCCCCATCTCGGCGCAGGCCGCGTGGGTGGTCGCCCGCTCGACGGCGAGGAAGGGCCGCAGGTAGGGCGGCCGGTGGGCCATCCCGGCCAGCGCGCGCGCACCCGCGCCACGGGCGAGGCCGAGCAGGACGCTCTCGGCCTGGTCGTCCAGCGTGTGGCCGAGCAGCACGGCGACGAGCCCGAGCTCCGCGACGGCCGCGTCCAGGGCGGCGTAGCGGGCCGCCCGGGCCGCCCCCTCCGGCCCTCCGCTGCCCGGGATCCTTCCCGTTTCCCCAGCATCCGGGTGCTGGGGCAACGGGAAAGAGGCGGCCTGGAGGACGCGTGGTTCGAGGCCGAGGTCGCGGCAGAGGGCAGCCGCGCGGCCGGCCACCTCGGCCGAGCCGTCCTGCAGGCCGTGGTCCACCACGAGGGCATACGACGCCGGCCGCTCGAAGGCCAGCGCCGCCGCGAGGGCGAGCGAGTCCGCTCCCCCGCTGACCGCCGCGGCGAGGGGGCCGTCGAGCCCGGCGACTGCCCGTCGTACGGCCACGCGGACCGCAGCGGTGGCAGGCGGCGGACCGGTCACCGGCTCAGGCGGTCAGCGCGGGCGTGTCGGAGATGCGGCGCACCCAGTCGAGGGGGTGGCGGATCTCGTCGCGGGTCGGCAGCGTCGCGGGCGACTCCCAGACGCGGTTGAAGCCGTCCATGCCGAGCTCCCGGACGGCGGTGTCGACGAAGGCCTTGCCCTCGGCGTACTGCAGGGCCTTGAGGTCCATGCCGAGCAGCTTGCGCAGCACCCGGTCGAGCACGCCGCCGTGCTCCTTGCGGCGCTGGTCGAACTTCCGCCGGATCTCGGCCACGCTCGGGACGACCCCGGGCCCGACGCCGTCCATGACGTGCTCGGCGTGACCCTCGAGCAGGCTCATGAAGGCGGTGACCCGGTCGAGCACGGCCTTCTGCTCCGGCGTCTGCAGGATCTCGATGAGGGAGCCGCCGCGGGGCAGGTTGCCGGCGATCGCCTTGAGCCGCTCGACCAGCTCGGAGGGGTCGTCCAGCGACGTCGCCTCGAGCAGGGCGCCGATCTCGCTCCGGACGTGCTCGTGCATCCACGGGACCGCGGTGAACTGGGTCCGGTGGGTGACCTCGTGCAGCGCCACCCAGAGCCGGAAGTCGTGCGGGTCGACCCCGAGCCGGCGCTCGGTCTCGACGATGTTCGGCGCCACGAGGATCAGCCGGCCGGGGATGCCCTCGGCGGTGAACGCCTCGTACTGCCCGAGGACCTTGCTGCTCAGCCAGGACAGGATGCTGCCCATCTGCACGCCGGCGACCTTCGACGTGACGGCCGCGGCGATCGCGTTGGGGTTCTTCTCCTCGAGCTTCCTGGTGAGCGGCTCCAGGACCACCTGAAACCCGTCCACGTTCGCGGCGGCCCAACCCGGGCGGTCGACGACGGTCGCCTCCAGCGGCTCGCCCGGCGGGATCAGCCCGGTGACGGCGCGGACGTGCTCCTCGGCCTGGACCGCGAGACCGCGCAGCTCGGCGACGATCTCGCCCGCCTCCGCCCAGCTGACCTGGGGCGGTGCGGGGGCGAGCCGGCGCGCGGTGGCGACGGCCAGGCCGTAGTCGACGACGGTGAGAGCCACCCGCTCCACGCTACGCCCGGCTCAGCGGCAGCCGCAGGCGGCGAGCGCGGCGGCGAGCCGGTCCAGGGCGGCCTCGGCCTGCCGGGTCGCCCCGGCCGGAACGCCGTCGGCAGTCAGGTCGAAGGCCAGCAGCCGACCGTCGGCGGTGCGGACCAGCCCGGCGAGGGCGCTCACGCCGTTGAGCGTCCCGGTCTTGGCGCGGACCACCCCGGCGGCAGGCAGCGCGTCGCCCTCGCGGTAGCGGTCGGACAGGGTCCCGGTGAAGCCCGCCACCGGCAGACCGGCCAGCACCGGGGTCAGCCGCTCGGCGGTCGGCGAGCCGTCGTCGGCGGCGACGGCCGCGAGCAGGCGGGTGAGGGCCGCGGGCTGCAGCCGGTTGAGCCGGGACAGCCCGCTGCCGTCGACCAGGGCGACCGCGTCACGTCCGACGCCGACCTCGTCGAGGTACGGACCGAGCACGTCCCGGACCGCGGCAGCCGCACCGGCGAACGACGCCGGCCGCCCCTGCGAGATCGCCACGTGCCGGGCGAGCGCCTCGGCCAGGTCGTTGTCGCTGCGGGCGAGCATCCGCTCGACGAGCAGCGGCACCGGCGGGCTGACGACCGCGGCGAGCTCGGCGGCGCCCGGTGAAGCGCTGCCGCGGTCCACCTCGACGGGACCCCCCAGCAGCGCCGCGAAGGCCTCCCCTGCGGCGACGGCCGGGTCGAGGTGCCGCCGGACCCGGTCCGGCCGGACGCGCCCGCCGTCGACCGACAGCGGTCCCACGGGCGCGACGGCCCCCTCGGTGACGTAGCTGTCCTTCCAGCCGTCCCCGAGCCGGTCGCCCGAGTAGAGCGACTCGTCGACGAGCACCCGCGTCACGGCCGTGGTGCCGAGGGCGGTGCGGGTTCGGGTGGCGAGGTCGGTCAGCCGAGCCGGTGCGGGGTAGGTCGCCCGCGCCTTCGGGCCGGCCAGCGTCGGGTCGCCGCCGCCGACCAGCACGACCTCGCCCGGAGCAGCCCCGGCCAGCACCCGGGTCGTCAGCCGCTGGTCCGGCGGCAGCGCGGTGAGCGCGGCGACGGCCGTCGCGATCTTCGCCGTCGAGGCCGGCAGCAGCGGGGTCGCCGCGCCGCGCTCGTAGACCGTCGTACCGGTCTCGGTGTCCACCAGCGAGACCGCGAGCCGACCGGCGATCGCCGGGTGCGCGAGCGCCTCCTCCAGCGCGGGCCGCAGCCCGGCCGGCGTGGGCAGGGGGGCGGCGTCGTCCAGCGCCGGCAGCAGGGCGGCGCGTGACGGGGCAGCGGTGGGCGACGGCGCGGCGGCAGGAGTCCTCGCCGGGTCGTCCTGCAGGACCAGGAGGGCGACTCCCGCGACGGTCACCGCGCTCGCCAGCAGGACGCCGAGACCGCTCGACGTGCGCAACGTCTCACCGCCCTCCGCTCGGCCGCCTCCGGCCGTGGGCGAGACTAGGTGGAACAGCTCGCGCCGCAGACGAGGAAGGCCCCGCCGTGGAGTTCGACGTCACCATCGAGATCCCCAAGGGGCAGCGCAACAAGTACGAGATGGACCACCACACCGGTCGCATCCGGCTGGACCGGCGGCTGTTCACCAGCACGAGCTACCCGGCCGACTACGGCTTCGTCGAGAACACCCTCGGCGGCGACGGCGACCCGCTCGACGCGCTGGTCCTGCTCGACGAGCCGACCTTCCCGGGGTGCCTGATCCGGGTGCGCGCGCTCGGGATGTTCCGGATGACCGACGAGGCCGGCCCGGACGAGAAGCTGCTCTGCGTCGTCGCCGGCGACCCGCGGCAGGCGCACCTGCAGGCGATCGAGGACGTCAGCGAGTTCGACCGCCTGGAGATCCAGCACTTCTTCGAGGTCTACAAGGACCTCGAGCCCGGCAAGAGCGTCGAGGGCGCCGAGTGGGTCGGCCGCGAGGAGGCCGAGGCCGAGGTGCTGCGGAGCCGCAAGCGGTACGCCGAGGACCCGCACGCCGTCGACCACGTCGGCGAGCCCAAGTCCAAGGGCGACCACCTGGACGACCTGGCGCCGGTCGAGCCGGCCCAGCCCCGGGCGCAGTACTAGAGGACGCGCTCGCCGTACATCTCGCCGAGCGGGTCGCAGATCAGCTCGAGCCGCTCGCCGTCAGGTCCGCTGAAGTAGAGCGACGTGCCGCTGTGGTGGGCGTACTCGACGCCGGCCTCGTCCAGCTTGTCCTTGAGCCGCGCCCACCGGTCCGGCTCCACCGAGATGGCGACGTGGTGCAGCCCGCCGAGCACCTCGGCGTACGGACCGAGGTCCAGCCCGGGGAAGTCGAAGAACGCCAGCAGGTTCCCGTTGCCGATGTCGAAGAAGAAGTGCGTCGACCCGGGGTAGTCGCGGTTGTCGATCATCTCCGTGAGCGGGAACTCGAGCAGCTCGCTGTAGAAGCGGGTGGTCCGCTCGACGTCGCCGCTCACCAGCGCGGTGTGGTGCAGCCCGCGGGCCGAGGACGCCGGCCGCTCGCCCTCCGGCTTGAGGTAGGTGGCACGCAGCCGTGCGCGGGTCGCTTCGCTCATGCGGACGACGGTACGGGAGGGTGACCCGGTGGACGTCGAGCTGAACCAGCTTCTCGTCCTGTGCGCGTTCGCCTTCCTGGCAGGCGGTCTCGACGCCATCGTCGGCGGGGGCGGGCTGGTCCAGCTCCCTGCCCTGCTGGTGGTGCTGCCCCAGGCGCCGGTCGTCGCGCTGCTCGGCACCAACAAGCTCGCCTCGGTCGTCGGGACCGGGAGCGCCGCGATCACCTACAACCGGCGGATCGCGGTCGACCGCAGGACCGCGGCGTGGATGGCGGGCAGCGCCTTCGTCGGCTCGGGCGGCGGAGCGCTGCTCGCGACGCAGGTCGGCAGCGACGTGCTCAAGCCGATCGTGCTGGTCGCCCTGGTGGCGGTGCTGGCCTACACCCTGCGTACGCCCTCGCTCGGCGAGGTGGAGCTGCTCCGGATGCGCGCCCGCACCCAGCGTGCGACCGCAGTCGTCGGCGGCGCGCTGATCGGCTTCTACGACGGCTTCGTGGGACCGGGCACCGGCAGCTTCCTGGTCTTCCTGCTGGTCGGTGCGGTGGGCCTGTCGTTCCTGCACGCGAGCGCGACCGCCAAGGTCGTCAACACCAGCACGAACGCGGCCGCCCTGGCGCTGTTCGCCTGGGGCGGCCACGTGCTGTGGGTGCTCGGCGCCGCGATGGCGGTGTCGAACCTGGCCGGCTCCCAGGTGGGGACGCGGTTGGCGATCCGCCGCGGCAGCGCCTGGGTGCGCCGGGTGTTCCTCGTCGTGGTCAGCGCGCTGGTGCTGCGGCTGGCGTACGACGTCCTGACGTAGACGAGAGCGGTCGCGGGGGCGTGGCGACCGCTCTCGTCAGAGCCTTCGTGCGACTACGCCGCGCGGATGGTCCGGTTGGGGACGACCTCGACCGGCGGCTCGCCGGCGCGGTGGCCGATGGCGCTGACCAGGCTGCGGACGAACTCGCCGCCGCCGACCAGAGCCAGGCCGGTGACGACCGGGTGCATCCACTCGGCGCGGAAGTCCTGGCCGAACGCGGTGAACACGGAGTAGTCGAGGGCCCAGGCGAAGCCGGCAGCCAGGATCACGGCGATCGTGCGGGTGAGGGCGGCCGGGGCCTTCAGCGGAAGAACCTCGTCGATGACCTGCAGGACGACGACGAGACCGAGGGCCAGACCGAGGAAGACGACGAACGGGTACATGACAGCTCCTTCGTGCTTGGGGGGCCGGGTGCCCCGCTCACCTCCTTGGACTGCGCGCGTCGCCATCGGTTACAGCCGACTTCCTGGGAACGTGCAGGCATGGACGTCGACCCGCAGCTCGTACGCGCCGTGCAGCGCGGCGAGCGCGGCGCCATGGACGAGCTGATCCGGGCGACCTACCAGGACGTCTACGCGCTCTGCCGCCGCCTGCTCAGCGATCCGAGCGACGCCGCCGACGCGACGCAGGAGGTCTACGTCCGCGTCGTCCGCTCGGTGCTCGGCTTCCGCGGCGAGTCGTCCTTCGGCACCTGGTTGCACCGCGTCACCGTCAACGTCTGCATGACCGCGCTGCGGTCGCGCGGGGACATCCGGGCCCGCGGGCAGAGCGCTGGTCGGGCCGAGATGGACGTCGAGATCGCCGACACCTCAGCTGATCCCGCGTCGCGGGCCGAGACGGCAGACCTCGCCGCCCGGACCGCGCGTGCGCTCGGCGAGCTGGCGGAGGACGCTCGTGAGGTGGTGGTGCTGCGCGACGTGCAAGGGCTCTCGACCAAGGAGGCTGCTCAGGTGCTGGGGATCAGCGAGGGCGCGGTGAAGGTGCGGCTGCACCGGGCGCACGCGCGGCTGCGGGAGCTGGTGGGGGCGTGAGCGCCAGCCGCATGTGCGACGAGGTGCAGTCGCAGCTCCCGGCGTACGTCGACCGGTCCCTGCCGCGGCTGAGACGACGGCTGGTCGGCCTGCACCTGCGCCGCTGCCAGGACTGCCAGAGCGCCTTCTCCGCCCAGCGCGACGTGGCCGCCGGCCTGCGGGTGCTCTCGTCCCCCGCGGAGGCGCCGCCCGACGGGCTGCTCGACGAGCTGCTCGCGCAGGCCGCGCGCCCCGGGGTGAAGGGGCGGGCCGCCGTGCCGGCGCGGGGCGCGGTCAGCGGT
>JAKFFB010000247.1:0-17732 GCA_036675425.1 Actinomycetales bacterium
TCGGTCGCGGCACCGACCCCGACTCCGAGCGCGGCGTCGACTGCCCCGGCGACCTGCCCGCCGCCTCCGACCCGACGCTGGTCGAGCGCGCGCGCAAGGCCAAGGAGGCGCTGGGCGACCGGGTGTTCGTGCTGGGCCACCACTACCAGCGCGACGAGGTCATCCAGTTCGCCGACGTGACCGGCGACAGCTTCAAGCTGGCCCAGCAGGCCGCCGCCCGGCCGGAGGCGGAGTTCATCGTCTTCTGCGGCGTGCACTTCATGGCGGAGTCGGCCGACATCCTCACCGGGCCCGACCAGGCGGTGCTGCTCCCCGACCTCGCCGCCGGCTGCTCGATGGCCGACATGGCGACGTTCGACCAGGTCGAGGAGTGCTGGGAGGCGCTGACCGAGGCCGGGGTCGCCGATGTCACCGTGCCGGTCAGCTACATGAACAGCAGCGCCGCGATCAAGGGCTTCACCGGCCGGCACGGCGGCACGATCTGCACCTCCTCCAACGCCAAGCGCGCGCTGGAGTGGGCGTTCAGCAAGGGCAGCAAGGTGCTCTTCATGCCCGACCAGCACCTGGGCCGCAACACCGCGGTGCGCGAGCTCGGCCTGTCGCTGGACGACTGCGTGGTCTACGACCCGCGCAAGCCGATGGGCGGGCTCACGCCGCAGCAGCTGCAGGACGCCACGATGATCCTCTGGAAGGGGCACTGCTCCGTGCACGGCCGCTTCACGGTCGACGCGGTGCGCGACGTGCGCGAGCGGGTGCCCGGCGTGAACGTCCTGGTGCACCCGGAGTGCTCGTACGAAGTCGTCGAGGCGGCTGATCTCGTCGGTTCGACGGAGTTCATCATCCGGACGCTCGAGGCAGCCGAGCCCGGCAGCGCGTGGGCGATCGGCACCGAGCTGAACCTCGTACGCCGTCTCGCGAACGAGCACCCGGACAAGACGGTGGTCTTCCTCGAGAAGACGGTCTGCTTCTGCTCGACGATGAACCGCATCGACCTGCCGCACCTGGTGTGGACCCTGGAGTCGCTCGTCGAGGGCACCGTGCCGAACCGGATCACCGTCGAGCCGGAGACCGCGCGGCATGCCAAGGCCGCGCTCGACCAGATGCTCGCGCTGCCCTAAGTAGCCTGGGGCGCGTGACCGAGGACGCGACGACCGGCAAGGGCCGGCCCACCCCCAAGCGCAGCGAGAAGCAGCGCCGCCGCACCGGTCCGGTCGCCCCGCCGCCGAAGACGCGCAAGGAGGCGTCGCAGCGGCAGAAGCAGCAGCTGAAGGCCGCGCGCAGCAAGGTGCGCGACGGCGCGGCCGCCGGTGACGAGCGCTACCTCTCCAAGCGCGACGCCGGACCGGTCCGCGCGCTGGTGCGCGACCTGATCGACGGCCGGCGCAACGTCGGGGTGCTGCTGCTCCCCCTCGCGCTCGTGCTCATCGTGGCGAACCTCACCGGCAGCCCGCAGGTGCAGAGCATCGGCCTCACCCTGTGGCTGGCCGCGATCATCGCGATGATCATCGACGTCGCGTTCACGACCGCGCTGCTGCGCAAGCGCATCAACGCCGAGTTCCCGGACGAGAAGCTCGGCGGTCACGTCGCGTACGGCCTGCTGCGCTCGACGGTGCTCCGGCGGATGCGGATGCCCCCGCCGCGCGTGTCCCCCGGCGGCTAAGTAGCGTCGGCCGCATGGAGTTCCGACGCCTCGGGCGCAGCGGCATGAAGGTCAGCGAGATCAGCTACGGCAACTGGCTGACGCACGGGTCGCAGGTGGAGGCCGACCAGGCCACCGCCTGCGTGCGCGAGGCGCTCGAGGTCGGCATCACGACCTTCGACACCGCCGACGTCTACGCCGGCACCCGCGCGGAGTCCGTCCTCGGCGAGGCGCTGAAGGGCGAGCGCCGCGAGGGGCTGGAGATCTTCACCAAGGTCTACTGGCCGACCGGCCCCGGCATGAACGACCGCGGCCTGTCCCGCAAGCACATCATCGAGAGCTGCGACGCCTCGCTGGAGCGGCTGCAGACCGACTACATCGACCTCTACCAGGCGCACCGCTTCGACTACGAGACCCCGCTCGAGGAGACGCTGCGCGCCTTCGACGACCTGGTCCGAGCCGGCAAGGTGCACTACATCGGCGTCTCGGAGTGGAAGGCGTCGGAGATCCAGCAGGCGCTGGACATCGCGGCCCAGATGGGCCTCGACCGCATCGTGAGCTCGCAGCCGCAGTACTCCATGCTGTGGCGCGTCATCGAGGCCGAGGTCGTGCCGCTCTGCGAGAAGGAGGGCATCGGCCAGATCGTCTGGTCGCCGATCGCTCAGGGCGTGCTGACCGGGAAGTACGCACCCGGCTCGCCGCCGCCCGAGGGCTCGCGGGCGACCGACGTCAACGGCGGCGACAAGATGATCGCCCGCTGGCTGCGCGACGACGTGCTGGAGAAGGTGCAGCGGCTTCGCCCGCTCGCCGACGAGGCGGGCCTGACGATGGCGCAGCTCGCGGTCGCCTGGGTGCTGCAGAACCCGAACGTCTCCTCGGCGATCGTCGGCGCGAGCCGCCCGGAGCAGGTCCGCGACAACGCCGCGGCCGCCGGCAAGAAGCTCGACGCCGACCTGCTCGCCCAGATCGACGAGGCGCTCGAGGGCGTCGTCACGACCGACCCCGCCAAGACCGAGAGCCCCGCTCAGCGCCCCTAGACGGGGCTCGACAGGCCCATCGGGCCGTAGACGACGTGGTCGTCCTCGAGCAGGGTCACCTGCTCGACGCCGGCGGCCAGCAGCTCGCGCCAGGTCTCACCGATCCAGCTCTCCGCGTCGGCCTGGCTCGGGAACTGCTCCGCCGCAGGCGCTTCCGGTCCCGGGGTGACCGTCGCACCGCTGCTGTCCTCGTACCGCCACGTCCAGGCCACGGGCCCTCCCCTTCGCTCGGAGGGCCCAGCCTGCCACGCTGTCCGCCATGCGCGTCCGCATGCTCGGCACCGGCTCCTCCGACGGCTGGCCGAACCCGTGGTGCCGCTGCCGGTCCTGCGCTGCCGCACGCACCACCGGCCGGATCCGGCGGCAGACCAGCGCGCTGGTCGACGGCCGGCTGCTGATCGAGCTGGGACACGACGGCGTACGCGCAGCAGTCGACCTGTCGGCCGTCGAGGCGGTGCTGGTCACGCACGCGCACCCCGACCACCACGCGGTGCCGGCCTGGATGTGGCGCGGCTGGGCCGAGGGTCGTCGCCCGCTCACCCTCGTCGCGCCCCCGGCCGTGGTCGCCGACGCCCGCCCGCGGCTGGACGAGACGGTGCGCGCCGTCGAGGTCTCCCCCGGCGACCGCCTCGACGTGTGCGGCTACGACGTCCGGGTGCTGCCCGCGACGCACGCCGGTCCCGATGCCGGACCGGCCGTGCTCTACGACATCACCGGTCCGGACGGCGCGACGCTGCTCTGGGCGACCGACACCGGCACGCTCGGCGAGGCGGCGCTGGCGATGACCGAGAACCGGGCGTACGACGCGATCCTGCTCGACCTGACCAGCGCCCACCTGCCGGACCACCACGACCTGACCACCTGGCCGGCGCAGGTCTCGGAGCTGCGCAAGCGCGGGGCGGTGCTGGGCTCGACCGCTCTGCACGCGATCCACCTCGGCCACGACAACCCTCCCGGGGAGGAGCTCGACGCGGTGCTGGCCGCGTGGGGGGCGTCCGCACCCGAGGACGGCGACGAGCTGGTCGTGGGTGCCGGATGAGGCGGGTCAAGGTGTCACCGCCCGCTGCGGTCGACCAGGCGCCGCCGCCCGAGCTGGGCCGGCTCGGCCCGGCGCTGGTGTGGCTGGCGTCGGCGCAGGGCGCGTGGCCGCCGACCGCCCCGAAGGCCGTGCGCAGCGTGGTCGTCGACGCCGGCAGCACGCGCAAGGAGGGGCAAGCGAGGGCCGACGCGCTCGCCGACGACGGCTGCGACCTGCTCGTGCTCGCGGCCGCGGGCGACCCGGTGCCGGGACTCGTCGCTCTGTCGGCGCTGCTCGACCTCGAGCCGGTGCAGGCGGTCGGCACGGCGGCCGGTCCCGACTGGGCGCGGCTCACCACCGGGGTCCGCGACGGGCTGCGCACCGCCCGGATGCACGTGGGCGACCCCGACGGGATGCTCAAGGCGATCGGCAGCCCCGGACTGGCCGAGCTGACGGGACTGCTCGCGCAGTCGGCTGCCCGTCGTACTCCTGTCGTCCTGGACGGCTCGGCGCTCACCGCCGCGGCCGCGGTGCTGGCCGAGCGGATCGCGCCCGGGGCGCCCGCCTGGTGGCTGGCCGGTCAGGTGCCGCCGCTGCCCGCGGCGCGGAAGCGCCTGGCGGACATCGGGATGCAGGGGCTGCTCGACCTCGAGCTCGGCGGCCCGGAGGGCGCCGACCTCGCCTGGACCGTCGTCAGGAAGGGGCTCCGGGCAGCGCCTCGACGACCTCGCGGGCACCCTCGGCGGGGCTGAGCCGGGTCATGTCGAGCACCTGGTGCGCGGTCAGCTCGTAGAGCGGCTCGCGGTCCAGCGCCATCGCCCGCAGCACCCCCTCGGGGTCGTCCTGCAGCCAGGCGCGCTCGGGCTGCCGGGCGACCCGCCGGACGAGGGTGGAGACGGGGACCTTCAGCCAGACGACGTGCGCGCCGTCGCGCATCCGCTCCCGGTCGCGCTGGTCGAGGATCGTCCCGGCCGGGACGCCGGCGACGTACGGCCCGGGCATCGCGAGCAGCAGCGTCAGCACGTCGGACTCGGCGGTGCGCAGCGCCCGCTCGCCCTCGGCGGCCAGCAGCTCCGCGGCGGTGCACCCGGCGGCCCGCTCGAGCAGCGCGTCGTTGTCCAGGCACGGCCAGCCGGTGAGCGCCGCGAGCGCCGTCCCGACGGTGGACTTCCCCGACGCCATCAGGCCGACGAGGAGCACGCGGGTCATCGGACGTGCGACGGCACGAACGGCGGCTTGACCACCCGCATGGTCGAGGTGCGACCCCGGACGTCGACGGTGACCTCGTCGCCCTCGGCGACCGAGCGGTCGAGCAGCGCGAGCCCGATCCCGACCCGGCGCGTCGGCGAGAAGGTGCCGCTGGTGACCTCGCCGATCGCGGCGCCGTCCTTCTGCACGGTCATGTGCGCACGCGGGATGCCGCGGTCGAGCGACTCCAGGCCCCACAGCAGCCGGGTGGCGCCCTGCTCCTTCTCGCGCACCAGCGCGTCACGGCCCCAGAAGCGCTGCTTGCCCCAGCCGACGGCCCAGGTGGCGCGCGCCTGCACGGGGGTGATCTCGAGCGAGAGGTCCTGACCGTGCAGGGGATAGCCCATCTCGGTGCGGAGCGTGTCGCGCGCGCCGAGGCCGCAGGGCAGGACCCCCATCGGGGCGCCGGCCTCCATCAGCGCGTCCCAGACCGCCCCGGCATCGGCCCACCGGGGGAGCAGCTCGTAGCCCAGCTCCCCCGTGTAGCCGGTCCGGCAGACGACGACCGGCAGGCCCTGCCACTCGGCGTTCGTGAACGACATGTAGTCGTGGCCGGTCGGCAGCCCGAGCGCCTCGACCAGCTCGCCGCTGCGCGGCCCCTGCACCGCGATCACCGCAAGGTCGCGGTGCAGGTCCTGCACCTCGATGCCGGCGGGCGCGTCGGCCTGCAGCCGGCTCACGACCTGGCTGGAGTTGGCGGCGTTGGGGATGAGGAAGACCTCGTCCTCGCTGCGCACGTAGGTGATGAGGTCGTCGACGACGCCGCCGGAGGCCTCGTCGCAGCAGAGGGTGTACTGCGCCTGGCCGACCCCGACCTTGCGCAGGTCGTTGGTGAGGCGGTCGTTGACGAAGTCGACAGCTCCCGAGCCGCGCACCACTCCCTTGCCGAGGTGGCTGACGTCGAAGACGCCCACCGCCTCGCGCACCGCGGCGTGCTCCTTGAGCACGCCTCCACCGGGGTACTCGATCGGCATCTCCCAGCCGCCGAAGTCGGCGAGCTTCGCGCCGAGCGCGACGTGGCGGTCGTGGAGCGGGCCCTGCTGCAGGTCGGTCACCCCGGGGAACCTACTTCGTACGCCTTAGGCTGCCTCGCCGTGACCTCCCTCAGCCTGTCCAGCTCGCCCGCCGCGTCCGCCAAGGTCGACGCCGTCGTCATCGGCCTCGCGAAGGGCCCCAAGGGCCCCGTGCTCGCGCCCGGCTCCGACAGCGTCGCGACGGCGATCGGCAAGGCGCTGCTCCCCGCCCTGGTGGGCCTCGGCGCGACCGGCAAGGCCGAGGAGGTCACCCGGCTCGCGACGCTGGGTGCCACGACGGCGCCGGTCGTCGTCGCGGTCGGCCTGGGTGAGGTGCCGGCCAAGGGCACGGCGTACGACGCCGAGGTCCTGCGCCGGGCGACCGGCGCCGCGATCCGCTCACTGGCCGGCAGCAGCAAGGTCGCCGTCACCCTGGGCGCAGCCGGCCCCGACGTCGCCGCGCAGGTGCGCGCCGTCGGCGAGGGCGCCCTGCTCGGGGCCTACGCGTTCACCCGGTACCGCACCACCGACGGCGACACGCGCCGCGAGCCGGTCCGCGACGTCGTCCTCGTCGTGCCCGACACCAAGGACAAGGCGGTCCGCGCCGCGGTCACCCGCGCCGACGTCGTCGGGCGCGCGGTCAGCCTGGCCCGCGACCTGGTGAACACCCCGCCGAGCGACCTGCACCCGGTGGAGCTCGCCGAGGTGGCCCGGACGGCCGCCGGCGGCAAGGGCGTGGGCGTCGAGATCCTCGAGGGCAAGGCACTGGTCAAGGGCGGCTTCGGCGGCATCGTCGGGGTCGGCCAGGGGTCGGCGAACGGCCCGCGGCTGGTGCACCTGTCGTACAAGGGCGGCAAGGGCGCGACGACCAAGGTCGCCCTCGTCGGCAAGGGCATCACCTTCGACTCGGGCGGCCTCTCGCTCAAGCCGGCCGCCTCCATGGAGGAGATGAAGAGCGACATGGGCGGCGCGGCCGCCGTGATCGCCACGATGGCCGCCGTCGCCGAGCTCGCGCTGGCCGTCGACGTCGAGGCCTGGGTCCCTATGGCGGAGAACATGCCGAGCGGCACCGCGATCCGGCCCTCCGACGTGCTGACGCTGCGCGGCGGCAAGACGGTCGAGGTCAACAACACCGACGCCGAGGGCAGGCTCATCCTGGCCGACGCCATCGCCCGCGCCTGCGAGGACGGCCCCGACGTCGTGCTCGACGTCGCGACGCTGACCGGCGCCCAGCTGGTCGCGCTCGGCGCCCGCACCACCGGTGTGATGGGCAACGACGACGGCCTGCGCACCGCGGTCGTCGACGCGGCGGGTCGCGCGGGCGAGCCGTCCTGGCCGATGCCGCTCCCGGCCGAGCTGCGCAAGGGCCTCGACTCCGAGATCGCCGACCTCGTCAACACCGGGCCGCGCGAGGGCGGCATGCTCACCGCCGGGCTGTTCCTCAAGGAGTTCGTCGCCGAGGGCGTGCGGTGGGCGCACCTCGACATCGCCGGGCCGGCCTTCAACAGCGGCGACGCCTACGGCTACACCCCGCACGGCGGGACCGGCGCGGCCGTGCGGACGTTCGTCCAGCTGCTCGAGGACGCTGCTGCCGATCGGCTGTAACGCCGGGACTCCGTCCGCCGATGACCCAGGGGAAGCCTGCCCCCTAGTGCACCGGAGGATGACGTGTTCGACCCCTTGCTGACCTTGATCGCGGCCAAGACCAAGGCGGTCGGCCTCATCGCCGGAACAGCCATGGTCACGACGGCCCTCGTCGGTGGTGGCGCCGTCGCGATGACCGCCGTGAGCAGCGAAGGCGCTGCCGAGGAGACCGTCGTGGTCGAGGAGGCCCTCGACACGACCGCGTCCGACCTCGAGGCGGTGCAGGCGGTCACCTCCGACACGCCGACCGTGGGCATCGAGGACGACGACGAGTCCACCGACGGCGAGAAGGTCCGCCCGCCGCTGCCGGACGACTTCACCTGCGACGACAGCCTGAACCACGGCCAGAACGTCTCCGCATACGCCAGGAGCCTGGAGAAGGGCCCCGGCCGCGGCGCCAAGGTCTCCGCTGTGGCGCAGAGCGAATGCGGCAAGAAGACCGGCGAGGAGTCCGAGGAGGCTGACGAGGCCGAGACCGAGACCGAGGCTGCCGAGTCCGAGGAGTCCGAGGAGCCGAAGCCGGCCAAGGCGGAGAAGCCGGCCAAGGCCGAGAAGGTCGCCAAGAGCAAGGGCAAGTCCGCCGGCAAGGGCGGCGGCAAGAAGTAGCCGCGTCGTACGTCCCGGAGCCCGGTCGCGCTGAACCTGCGACCGGGCTCCGGCGTGTGGTGGTCCGCCTGCCCGCCCGCGTCCCCGGCCACGTCCGGTCGGCGCACGTGCCGGTCGTTGCGCGGTGACTGTCCGACGTGGTCGTCACCGCCGCGAGACCCGACTGGTGACCCGCGACCCCGATAGGGCTGACGACGTGGTCGGACAGTCACCGCGCAACCGGCATGGAGTGCGGGCGGCGGCGCACCCGGCCCCGGCGCTTCGACGGCGGCGGGCAGCGGTCGGATGTCGGACTAGCCCGTACGGGTCCTTCCGTACCGGGACGTCCGGTGCCACGCTGATGACCCCAGGGCACCAGGAGGCCCCATGACCCACGAGCTGACGGCCCGGCTGGTGGCGCGTACGAAGGCCCTGGGCCTGGTCGCCGCCACCGCGATGGTGACCACCGCCCTGGCCGGCGGCGGGGTCGTCGCCGTCAGCGTCGTCAGCAACGAGAAGCCGGCGGGTCAGCAGCAGGCCGGCGTCCCGGGCGAGCAGCGCAGCGACACCGCGACCGCGATCATCGGCGGCAAGCCCACGAGGTCCGCCAAGCCGGGGAAGCCGAGCGCGCCGGCCTGCACCGACGCCAAGAACCACGGGGCGTTCGTGTCCGGGGTCGCGCGCAGCGCCGCGCCCGGCCCCTCGCACGGCCCGCTGGTCTCCGCCGCCGCCAAGGGCGACTGCGGCAAGGCCGCGAAGCCGACCAGGTCCCCGAAGCCCCCGAAGCCCACGAGGACGGGCCGGCCGGACTCGCCCGGGAAGTCGGCGGGCAAGGGCAGGTCCGACAGCGCGGGCCGGGACTAGACGGAGGGACCGGCCCCCGGCACACCGGTCTGGCCGGCCGCCTTGCGCTTGGCGGTCCACTCCCGCATCCGCGGCGGGTAGCCGACAGCGGCCACGTCGTAGACCGGGATGCCGGTCTTGGAGCCGAAGGCGAAGGCCGCCTTGGGGCTGTCGACCCGGCGGCGGGTCCACTCGCCGTCGCCGGCCACGAGCACCAGCGTCGTGGCGGTCGTCGACGTCTGCGGCTCCACGAACCCCTCCACGCCGCGGCGGCTGCCGGCCCACTCGGACAGGTGGTCCAGGTCCGACGACGACGCGGTGCGCGGCGTGCCCGGACGGCCCTTCCCTGTCAGCCGGTCGAGCAGTCCCACGACGATCCCTCCTGTCGGCGCCCGCTCCCGGCGGGAATGCCCCGGGGGTCGTGCGCACCTGTACTCCTCGGGTGAAAGGATGCCCGAGCGGGCGCGCCAGCGCGCAGTCGCCCGCCCCAGACGCACCGCCAGACCGACCCGGGAGAGCGCACCGATGAGCGAGAACCAGACCGTCGACCTGGTCGTCCTCGGAGGTGGCAGCGGCGGCTACGCAGCGGCGCTGCGCGCCTCGGAGCTCGGCATGACCGTGGTCATGGTCGAGAAGGACAAGGTCGGCGGCACCTGCCTGCACCGCGGCTGCATCCCGACCAAGGCCCTGCTGCACTCCGCCGAGACCGTCGACGTGATCAAGGAGGCCGCCCAGTTCGGGGTCAACGGCACCTTCGAGTCCGTCGACATGCCCAAGGTCAACGCCTACAAGGACAAGGTCGTCGAGGGGCTCTTCAAGGGGCTGTCCGGCCTGGTCAAGTCGCGCAAGATCGAGGTCGTCCAGGGGCACGGCCGGCTGGTCTCCCCGACCGCCGTCGAGGTCGACGGGCGGACCATCGAGGCCAAGCACGTGCTGCTCGCCACCGGCTCGGTGCCGCGCTCGCTGCCGGGCCTGGAGATCGACGGCTCGAAGGTCATCACCAGCGACGACGCGCTGAAGATGGACACCATCCCCGGCTCCGTGGTGATCCTCGGCGCCGGCGCGATCGGCTGCGAGTTCGCCTCCGTGTGGCGCTCCTTCGGCGCCGAGGTCACGGTCGTGGAGGCGCTCCCCCACCTGGTGCCGCTCGAGGAGGAGTCCTCCTCCAAGCTGCTCGAGCGGGCCTTCCGCAAGCGCGGCATCAAGCAGGAGCTGGGCGCGCGGTTCGAGAAGGTCGAGACGACCGACAGCGGCGTCACCGTCCACCTCGAGGGCGGCAAGACGGTCGAGGCCGAGCTGCTGCTCGTCGCCATCGGCCGCGGCCCGGTGTCGCAGGACCTGGGCTACGAGCAGGTCGGCCTCGAGATGGAGCGCGGCTTCGTCAAGGTCGACGAGTACTGCCAGACCAGCGTCCCCACCATCAGCGCCGTCGGCGACCTCATCCCGACCCTGCAGCTGGCCCACGTCGGGTTCGCCGAGGGCATCCTCGTCGCGGAGCGGCTGGCCGGCCTCGCCGTCACGCCGGTCGACTACGACGGCGTCCCCCGGGTCACCTACTCCTCCCCCGAGGTCGCCTCGGTCGGTCTCACCAGCAAGATCGCCACCGAGCGCGGCTACGACGTGGTCGAGGCGACGTACGACCTGGCCGGGAACGGCAAGGCCCGGATCCTGGGTACGGCAGGGGCTGTGAAGGTCATCGCCGCCAAGGACGGACCCGTCCTCGGCGTGCACATGGTCGGCGAGCGGGTCGGCGAGCTCATCGCCGAGGCGCAGCTGATCACCAACTGGGAGGCGCTGCCCGGCGAGGTCGCGCAGCTCATCCACCCGCACCCGACGATGTCCGAAGCCGTCGGCGAGGCCCACCTCGCGCTCGCCGGCAAGCCCCTCCACAGCCACTCCTAGGAGCTCTCACCACATGGCCGTCTCCGTCACCATGCCCCGCCTCGGCGAGAGCGTCTCCGAGGGCACCGTCACCCGCTGGCTGAAGAAGGAGGGCGAGCAGGTCACGGCCGACGAGCCGCTGCTCGAGGTCTCGACCGACAAGGTCGACACCGAGATCCCCTCCCCCGCCACCGGCATCCTGCAGTCGATCAAGGTGCAGGAGGACGAGACCGTCGAGGTCGGCGTCGAGCTGGCCGTGATCGGTGACGGGGACGGCGGGGGTTCCGAGCCGGCGGCCGAGGAGCCGGCGGCCGAGCCGGAGCCTGCCGCTGAGCCCGAGCCCGAGCCCGCCGCTGAGCCGGAGCCGGAGCCGGAGCCCGCGAAGGCCGAGGCCCCGCCGCAGGAGGCGCCCAAGCAGGAGGCGGCTCCCCCGGCCGCCCCGCAGCAGGCCGCTCCCGCGCAGCAGTCGTCCGGTGCCGAGGGGGCGTACGTCACCCCGCTCGTCCGCAAGCTCGCCGCCGAGCACGGCGTCGACCTGGGCAGCCTGCAGGGCACCGGTGTCGGCGGCCGCATCCGCAAGCAGGACGTCCTCGACGCCGCCGGTCAGGGCTCGGGCGGATCCGCGCCCGCTGCTGCTCCGGCCGCGGCCGACACGGCCGCCGCTCCGCGCGCTCAGGTGCAGCAGCCGGCTCAGCAGACCAGCGCCGCCCCGGCTCCGGCCTTCGTCGACCAGGCGGTGAAGGCTGCCCCGGACACCCAGGTGCGTGGCAAGACCGAGCCGATGAGCCGGCTGCGCAAGGTCATCGCCGCCCGGATGACCGAGTCGCTGCAGGTCAGCGCCCAGCTCACCACCGTGCTCGAGGCCGACGTCACCAAGATCGCCCGGCTCCGCGACGCGGCCAAGGCCGACTTCGAGGCCCGCGAGGGCACCAAGCTGAGCTTCCTGCCGTTCTTCGCGCTCGCGACGGTCGAGGCGCTCAAGCAGCACCCCGTCGTCAACTGCAGCATCGACGAGGACGCCGGCACGATCACCTACCACGAGTCCGAGCACCTCGGCATCGCCGTGGACACCGAGCGCGGCCTGCTGGTCCCGGTCATCCACGACGCCGGTGACCTCAACCTGGCCGGCATGGCCCGCAAGATCGCCGACATCGCCGACCGCACCCGCACGAACCGGGTCACCCCCGACGAGCTGGGCGGCGGGACGTTCACGCTGACCAACACCGGCTCGCGCGGCGCGCTGTTCGACACCCCGATCATCAACCAGCCGCAGGTCGGCATCCTCGGCACCGGCGCCGTCGTCAAGCGCCCGGTCGTGGTGCAGGACGAGGAGCTGGGCGAGGTCGTCGCGATCCGCTCGATGGTCTACCTCGCGCTGACCTACGACCACCGGATCGTCGACGGCGCCGACGCCGCCCGCTTCCTGGTCACGGTCAAGGAGCGCCTCGAGGAGGGCGACTTCGCCGCCGAGCTCGGCCTGTAGCCGCTCGGCGCGGGTTCCGCTCCCGCCATCCCGGTGCCACACTCCGCCCGTGATCACCGGCCTGGGTGGCCCCTTCGTCGGACGAGGGCAGCAGAAGTCGCTGCTGCTCGACCTGGTGGGCAGGACGAGCGGTCGGAGCGGACCCACCGCTGCGCTCCTGGTCGGTGAAGCCGGTGCCGGCAAGACCCGCCTCGTCGAGCAGGTCCTCACGGAGGCGGCCGCCCCAGCCCCCTTGCGCATCACTGGATTTGTTCCCGAGCAGGGAGTACCCCTGGCGTCGGCGGCCGGGCTGCTTCACCGTCTCGACCGCGACGACGCGCCGGCGCCGTCGACCGCAGACCATGCGCTGGACCGGTTCCGGCTCTTCGAGTCCTGCCACGAAGCGCTCACCCGCTCGCCGTCCCGGCTGCTGGTCTGCGACGACCTGCAGTGGGTCGACGAGATGTCGCTGGCGCTGCTCCGCCACCTGCTGAGCGCGGCGGGCGCCGACAGCCTGCCGCTCACGCTGCTGTGCACGTCACGACCGACGTCGCGTGCTGCCGAGCACCTCGACGCCCTACGACGACTGCTGGGGCCGGCCTGCCACGACGTGCCCCTCGGTCCGCTGGACCCCGTGGACGCTCTGCAGCTGGTGCACGCCGTCAACCCGTCACTGGACCCGAACGAGGCCGCTGCCGTGGTCGGCGCCAGCGGCGGGCTGCCGTTCTGGATCGAGCGGCTGGCACGCGCCCAGTACGAGCCGGATGCACCAGATCCCTCAGTGGAAGCCTGGCTGCGCCCGCTCAGCGGCGACGCTGCTGGGCTGCTCGCCGCTCTGGCCGTGCTCGGCCGGCCTGTGCACCCGGACGACGCGGCCGCTGTCCTGGAGTGGCCGCCCGCGCGGATCGCGGTGGCCGCGACCGAGCTGCTGAACACGGGCCTGGTCGTGCCGCTGGTGGGCTCTCTCCAGGTCGCCCACGACCTGCTGAGGGAGGCGGCGAGGCGGCTGCTGCCCGATCGCGATGCGGCTGCGCTGCACCGCCAGGTGGCGGGGTGGCTCGAGCGCGAGGCCGAGCAGGAGGGCCCAGGGTCGCCACTGCTGCTGGAGGCCCTCACCCACGCGCAGGCCGGTGGCCTGGACGCGACCGGCCTGGCACTGCGCGCCGCGCGGTCACCGCGGCGGCGCCTGTTCGGCCGGGCAGGGCTCGAGCAGCTCGCCGCGGTCGCCGATGCCTCTCCGGGCGAGTCACCGCTCGGACTAGAGCTGCGCGCGGAGGTCGCCCAGCTGGCGGGTGAGATCGGCGAGCGGCGCGCGGCGTACGAGCGGTCCCTGCCGCTGCTGGACCTGCTGCCGGCGGGCGAGCCGCGCGCCCGCGCGGCGGTCGGCACGGCGCGCTACGCCCTTGGGCTCAACCTGTCCGTCGACGCCGCGCGGCTGCTGGACCGAGCCCGCTCGGAGGCACCGGAGCTGGCGTGGCTCCAGGTCGAGGTCGACTCCCTGGACGCCGGCCGGTGCGCCTGGCTGGAGCACGACACCCGCACGGCCCGCGCCTTCATGAACCGCGCGATGACGGCGGCCCGCGAGCTGCTGCGCAAGCAGAGCGGGCTCGACGACGCCAGTCGAGGCGCCTACGCCGAAGCACTGCGTGCCCAGCGCGAAATCTCGCTCATGGACGACGATCTGGTCACGCTGGCTGCGGCGTCGGACGAGCGGGTGGAGGTCACCCGGGGCCAGGGCGAGGAGCACCTCATCGCGCAGGCCGAGGCGGCCCTGCCCCTGTGGTACCTGGACCGGTGGGCGGAGGCCGCCGTTCGCCTGCAGTCGGTGCTGGATGCCTCAAAAGCGCAGGTGTACCCAGCGCTGACCGCGGAGCTGTGCCACGCCCTCGCCTACACCTGCTACCAGCTCGGCGAGCTCGGCCGCAGCCACGACCTGGTCGTGGAGGCGACACTGCTCGAGGAGCGGATCGGAGCCCCCGCCCGCCGCCCCGTGTCGTGGGTGCGAGGTTCGCTCAGCCACCTGGTGCGGGCGTCGACCCACGACTGGGCCGAGGCACTCGCCGCCCTGCGAAGCGAGACGGACGCGGAGACCGACCCGCATGCGCGCATCCGGCTGCGCATGTGGACCGCGACCTGCGCGGCGCGCTTCGACGGGCACGGCGCGGCGCAGGAGGTGCTCGCCCAGGTCGCGCGCGGAGACGACGACGGCGCTGTGGCGCAGTGCGCCCGCTGCACGAGCGAGCTGCGCCTGCAGTCGGTCGAGCTGTACGCGCGCGTCGGCGAGCTCAGCCGTGCCGCGGACGCGCTGGCGCAGTGGGACGCGGAGCATCCAGCGCCCCTCGGACGTGCTGCCGCGCAGCGGCGCCAGGCAGAGGCGGTCCTGGCCGGCTGCTACGGGCGCGACGACGCGGTCCCGCTCCTCGAGCAGGCGCGCGCGCATGCGCACGCCGCGCAGCTGCGGCTGGACGAGATCCGCTGCGCGATGGACCTCGGCACGGTCCTCGCCCCGCTCGACCGCGAGCGCGCCACCAGCACCTGGGCGCAGGCACTGGACCTCGCCGACCAGGTCGGCGCGCAGTCGGAGGCGGGTCAGCTGCAGCGCTGCCTGCGCGGCCTCGGCGCACGCGGCCGACGCGCCGCCACCGGGTCCCACGGAGCGCTGAGCGTGCGCGAGCACGAGGTGGCGCAGCTCGCGGCCGCCGGTGCGCGCAACACCGACATCGCGTCGGCGCTGTTCCTGTCGCCGAAGACGGTGGAGCGCCATCTGACGAACGCCTTCACCAAGCTCGGGGTGCGCAACCGTGCGGAGCTGGCGACGCACCTGGCCCGCCAGGCCTCGTCGCAGTGAGGGTTTCCCCCGATGCCGCGCGTCCTCCCGCCGCCTAGCGTCTCCGGTGCCGGCGGCGCGAGCAGCGCGCCGCGCGGACTGGCCGTCCGGCCGTCCCGAGCATCCCCGGGGGGAAGCATGCACCGCTCGCTCGTCGTCATCCCTGCCGTCACGGTGGCCCTGCTGGTCCTGGGGGCTGCCCCGGCCGGCGCAAAGTCACTCGAGGTCAAGAAGCCCTGCGGCTGCGTCGCGCACGAGGGCCCCGCCGGATACGGCCCCGTCCCGAGCACCCCGTCCGGCGTCACCACGTTCTCGTAAGCCTCGGCGAAGCTGCACCCATGGCGATGTACGGCGTGCTCGTCCGGGCCGATCCGGGACGTCCCGTGCTGGGCCCCGAGGTGCTCGCTGAGCTGACAGCGCTCGGTGTGACGTCGGTGTCCCTGATCGGCGACGCGACGACGCACGCCTGGGTGGTCGAGGGCTGGCGGTTCGACCCGGGGCGCTCCGGCGCCGACGTCCTGCGGCTGCTGTCGCACGACGGGCGTGCCCAGCCGCTGCGACCGCTCATGCACGCCGTTGTGACCACAGACCCGCCCGTCCCTGTTCCTTCTGCGCCCTTGGAGTCCACATGACCAGCACCCTCACCCGGTGCGGCACCGCCGCACTGCTCACGACCGCCGCCGTCCTGCTGGCAGCGTCGCCCGCGACGGCTCACCCGCACACCGTCGAGAAGAACGGCCAGGTCATCGCGAACGGCCAGAACCACATGAGGTTCGACAGCAACGGTGATTCGTGCACCGGGTACCCGTCCGCGGGACCGGCGCTCGTGGGTCCCGCCTGGTACGGGCTGGAGACGGCGCATCATGGGCCGGACCGGGGCGCGCCCGGACGAGGTGACGGCTGCTATCGAACCGCCGTCGCCTGGAACGGCACGGCCTACGTCCCGATCGACGACACAAATCCCGCCATCAAGTAGCAGCGCCGCCGGAACGAGTCGCGCCGATCGCGGGGATCGGGGACGATCCCCGCATGAGGATCGGCATTACGGGCGCATCAGGGCTGATCGGGTCGGCGCTCGTGCCCGACCTGCGAGCGCACGGCCACGAGGTGGTGCGGTTCGTACGAGGACGCGCCTCCGGGGCCGACGAGCGACCCTGGGAACCGGCAGCGCGCCGGCTCGACCCGGCGGACCTCGCCGACCTGGACGCCGTCATCCACCTGGCCGGCGCCGGCGTCGGCGACAAGCGGTGGAGCGACGCCCGCAAGGCCGTCGTGCTCGACAGCCGGGTCGACGGCACGACGGCTGTCGCCGAGGCGATGGCAGCGGCGCAGGGGCCGAGGGTCCTGCTGTCGGCCAGCGCGATCGGCTACTACGGCGACACCGGGGACCGCCTCACCGACGAGAGCGGCCGGACCGGTGAGGGCTTCCTCGCCGAGGTGTGCCGGCAGTGGGAGGCCGCGACCAAGCCGGCCGAGGCCGCGGGGGTGCGCGTGGCCCACCTGCGCACCGGCATCGTGCTGTCCGGCGACGGCGGCATCGTCGGCAGGCAGCTGCTGCTCTACAAGCTCGGCCTCGGCGCGCCGCTGGGCAGCGGCCGGCAGTGGACCAGCTGGATCTCGCTGCGCGACGAGGTCGCCGCGATCCGCCACCTGCTGACCGCCGAGGTGTCCGGTCCGGTCAACCTGGTCGGCCCGGCACCGGTCACCAACAAGCAGTTCACCAAGGCGCTCGGCCGCGCGCTGCACCGGCCGACGCTGCCGATCGCGGTGCCGGGCTTCGTGCTCAAGGCGGCGGTGGGGCAGTTCGCCGACGAGGGGATCCTCATCGGCCAGCGGCTCGCACCGAAGGTGCTGCAGGACACCGGCTTCCGCTTCGCGGACGAGGACGTCGACGCCGGGCTGCGCGCCTCGCTCTGACGCCGAGCATGATCCACAGAAGGATCCACCTGCTCGGCGGCGGGTCGGACGGCTGACGCGGCGGATCCTTCTGCGGATCATGAGGGTGCGGGTGCGGGGGTGACGTCGGCGAGGCGCCAGCCGGCGGGAGTACGGGACAGCTCGACCAGGAACGACCGCTGCCCACGACCCGCCGCGTCACTGACGACATCGCCTGCGGCGTCGCGGATCTCGTAGGTCGCGAGCACGTCGGCGACGCGCAGCCGCGCGCCGTCACCGGCGACCTCCAGCACCTCCACCGACCGCACCTCGTGGCGCAGGCCGTGGGCGGTCTGACCCCGGTCGAGCAGGTCCTGCAGCAGCGCCGTGTCGGCCGCCAGGCCTGCCGATCCGGGCGCCCAGACCTCCTGCAGCAGCGTGAGATCCCCTGCACCGAAGGCTGATTCACGCGCCGCGTCCAGCCGCTCCAGCACGGCCTCCCAGCCGGCAGCGGGCGACGGGGACGCCGCCACCGGCGGCAGCGCAGCCGCCTCCGCACCCCCGGTCCGGCCGAGCTGCCAGCCGCCGGCGGCCGCCACGACGAGCAGCGCGACAGCCCCGGCAGCGACCAGCACCGCCCGGGGCGGCCGCCGCCGACCG
>JAKFFB010000028.1:0-17591 GCA_036675425.1 Actinomycetales bacterium
CACGGTGTCGGCAGTCGGCGTGCGCCCTGCTCCCGCTCCGAACCGGGCCCGGACGCCGCGCAGCACCGGCGCGCTGCAGGCGGCGGGGCGCACGACGCCGGTCGCGGCTACGGAGCTGCAGGAGCAGCTGACCGGGCTCGGACTGCCCGCGCACCTCCACCCGTCCCGTACCGGCAGCGGTCTCGAGGCCGCGCTCGTCGAGAGCCTGCGCGCGCTGCCGAGGTCGCCGCGGCCGGTGAACCGCGCGGGCAGCGTGCTGGCCGTCGTCGGTCCGCTCGCCGAGGCGACGGCCGTCGCTCGCCAGCTCGCCGACGAGCTGGACCTGCCGCGCACCGCCGTGGTCGTTGCCGAGAAGGACGCCCTGTCCTGCCCGGAGACCGCCCGACGCCACCGCGACACCTGGCGCAAGCGCAGCCGCACCACCGTCGTCGTCGTCGACACCCCCGTCTCGGCGGCCGGCGCGCTGCGCGCCCGGGCGCACCTCGACGCCCTCGAGCCGACCGGGACATGGGCGGTCGTCGAGGCGACCCGGAAGTCGCGGGACGTCGGCGCGTGGGCGCAGGCGATCGGTCGCGTGGACGCCCTCGCCCTCACCGGCCTGGACGAGACTGCCGACCCCGCAGCGGTTCTCGAGCTCGGCATCCCCGTCGGCCGGCTCGACCGGCGCCGCGCCACCCCTGCCGCCTGGGCGCGGCTGCTGGCCGACCGCGTGGCGGCCTGAGTGGCGTCGGCCTGGCCCGCGACGGGGCAGCGCATCGGTGTCCGGACGGACTCCTGCGCCGTCCCGCTGATCGCCGTCGTGGACGACGTGCGTCCCCCGGAGCAGCTGCACCTGCGCGAGCCGGTCACGGCCGAGGGCGGTTCGCCGCCGACGGTCCCGCTGGGCACGACGCTGTCGCTGCTGTGGACCAGCGTCGCCGGGCAGCACGTCCTGCCGTCGCGGCTCGTGGACCGGCCGCGCACGCGCGTCCCGCTCTGGCGGATCGAACCCGTGGGCGAGATGCGGGTCGTGCAGCGACGCGCCTTCGTCCGGGTGCCCGACACCCTCGAGGTCGAGCTGCACCGCGGCGACGACGCGTGGGTCGGCCGGCTGGCGGACCTGAGCGAGGGCGGTGCGCGCTGCGCCGTGCCCGCCGTCGGAGCCCTGCACGAGGGCGACGAGCTGCACCTGCACCTGAACGTCGACGAGGAGGAGCTGCACGTGCCCGCCACCGTCCTGGCCGTCACCGAGCTGGAGTCGGGCCGCGTCTCCGCGCGGCTGCGCTTCGACCCGGCGCGGCGCGAGGCCGACCTGCTCCGCCGCCGCGTCCTCGAGCAGCAGCGGCGCGCCCGCGCGGCGGGTCTGCGATGAGCGACACCGGACGCGGGCTCGCCCTGCTGCTCTCGGTCCTCATCTGGTCGCCGGTCGCCCCGCCACTGCTGCGGGGCGAGATCGGCGCGGACCGGGCGCTTCTCCTCTACGCCGTCGCGGTCGTGCTGGTCGTGACCGGCTGGTCGCTGCTGGGCGGGCTGCTGCGCGCGTACGCGGAGCCGCCGGCCGAGGGAGAGCTCGAGGCGACCGGCCGGCGGCGCGACGACCGCTGAGAAACCCCGGGCTCGGGCGTCGTACCGGCAGTAGGTTCTTTCCTGCCGCCTACCGCCCTGGGGGAAGCCGTGGTCCGGCTCGCTCGGCTCGTCCTGCGCCACAAGGCGCTCGTCGCCGTCTTCTGGCTGGTCGCGATGCTCGCGGGCGGTGCCACCGCGGGCCTGACCACCGAGCGGCTGGTGGTCGACTTCTCGCTGCCCGGCCAGTCCGGCTACGAGACCGAGAAGCAGCTCGTGGAGGCGTACGGCGGAGGACCCGACGAGGGCACCCACGTCCTCGCGGTGACCGTGCCCGAGGGGACGACCGTCGAGGCCGAGCAGGCGAAGGTGGACGGCGTCTTCCGGGCGCACGAGCGGGAGTTCCCGCAGTTCCGGCTGGTCTGGCAGGGGAACTCCGGCAGCGACGACTTCGTCACCGAGGACGGTCGCACGGCCTACGGCATCGTCGTCGACACCAAGTTCACCAGCTTCGACTTCGTGCCGGCCTTCCGGCTGACCCAGCCGCTGCAGCAGGCGCAGGAGCAGGCGACCGGCTTCGACGTCCGGACGACCGGCTACTTCGAGCTGGCGGAGGGCAACGCCGAGAGCAGCGAGGGCGCGGAGCCGCCGAGCGTGCTCAAGGAGACGCTGTTCGGTGCGCTGGGCGCGCTGGTGGTGCTGCTGTTCGTGTTCGCGTCCCTGCTCGCCTTCGTCCCGCTCGCGATCGCTGCGGTCTCGATCCTGTCGACGTTCCTGTGCGTGCTCGCCGTGACGACGGTGACCGACGTCAGCTTCGTCGTGCAGTTCCTCATCTCGCTGGTCGGCCTCGGCCTGGCCATCGACTACTCGCTGCTGATCGTCACTCGCTGGCGCGAGGAGCGCGAGCACGGCCGCGAGAACACCGACGCGGTCGTCGAGTCGATGCGGACCGCCGGCCACGCGGTGGTGTCGTCGGCCGGCACGGTGGCCATCTCGCTGATGGCGCTGATCGTGGTGCCGGTGCCCTTCCTGCGCAGCATGGGCATCGGCGGCATGCTCATCCCGATCGTGAGCATGCTGGTCGTGCTCACGCTGCTCCCGGCGATGCTCGGCAGCATCGGCGCCCGGGTCGACTGGCCGCACATCCGGCACGAGAGCTCGGCCTCCCGCATCTGGAAGCGCTGGGCCGGCGGTGTCGCCAAGCAGCGCTGGGTCGCTGCGGGCGTCGGCATGCTGCTGCTCGGACTGCTCGTCGCACCGGTCTTCGACATCAAGGTCGGGCTGCCCCGCACCGAGTCGCTGGCCTCGCAGGGACCCGCTGTCGAGACGCTGGCCGACCTGCGCGACGGCGGCGTCCCCGCGGGTGTGGTCACGCCGCTCGAGGTCCTCGTACGCAGTGGGAGCGCCGGCGCCGGCGCCGAGCAGGTCGTCGCGGCGCTGGCCTCGGTCGACGGCGTGGCCTTCGCCGTCGCCCCCGACGACGCGGCCTGGCGCAAGGACGGCACCGCGGTCGTGCACGTCGTCCCGGAGCGCGAGCTCGTCGACATCGAGAGCTCGCGGGTCGTCGAGCGGATCGAGGACACCGTCCTGCAGATCGACGGCGTCGAGGGCGTCGCCGGTGCCGGCGCGACGGTGCTCGACTACAGCGACGCCGTCTTCAAGCGACTGCCGGCGGTCATGGCGCTCATCGCCTTCGCGACGTTCCTGCTGCTGGTGCGGACCTTCCGGTCGCTGCTGCTGCCGCTCAAGGCGGTGCTGCTCAACGTGCTCTCGGTCGCCGCGACGTTCGGCTTCGTGGTGCTGTTCTGGCAGTACGGCAACGGCTCCGAGCAGGTCTTCGACATCGCCTCCACCGGCGCCATCACCTTCTGGCTGCCGGTGATGATCTTCGCGTTCCTCTTCGGCCTGTCGATGGACTACGAGGTCTTCATCCTCAGCCGGATGCGCGAGGAGTACGACGCGACCGGCTCCACCCGCATCGCCGTCGTCGAGGGGCTCGGCCGCACCGGGCGGCTCGTGACCAGCGCCGCGCTGATCCTGTTCCTGGCCTTCATCGCGCTGGCGGCGATCCCGCAGACCGACGTGAAGATCCTGGCGACCGCGCTCGGCGTCGGCATCCTCATCGACGCCACGATCGTGCGGGCGCTGCTCGTGCCGGCGCTGGTGTCGCTGCTCGGGTCGTGGAACTGGTGGCTGCCCGCGTGGCTCGCCCGTCCGCTGCGCGTCGAGCCCTCGCCCCGCCGGCCGGAGCCGGTCGACGTCGTCGACCTGCGCGACCCGACCCCCGAGGACGCCGCGGTCAGCTGACCCCTTGCGTCATGCTGCCCCCGCGGACGAGCGCTCCGCTGAGCATGACGCACGGGTCAGGGCAGGAAGCGGCGGGCGAGGAGCCAGCCGGCGGCAGCGCCGAGCAGGTCGGCGACGACGTCGTACGGATCACCGCTCCGGGTGCTGAGCAGCACCCCCTGCACGACCTCGCTGACGACGGCGTACGCCGCGACGAACGCGAGGCCGCTCCGGAACCGCCACCGGGTGGTCGCGGCGAGCGCTCCGAACAGCAGCGCGTGCACGACCTTGTCCGACCCGGGGAACAGGCCGTCACCGCCGGTGCGCGGTGTGAAGAGCACGTAGAGGCTGAGGACGAGCACGACGGCGAAGGCCGCCGTCGCGCGTCGCTGCGCGGGCGCGCTCAGTCGCGGGTGAGCTTGCGGTAGGTCACCCGGTGCGGGCGGGCGGCGTCGGCGCCGAGCCGCTCCACCTTGTTCTTCTCGTAGGACTCGAAGTTGCCCTCGAACCAGTACCACCTCGCCGGGTCGTCGGCGTCGCCCTCCCAGGCGAGGATGTGCGTCGCGACGCGGTCGAGGAACCAGCGGTCGTGGCTGATGACCACGGCGCAGCCGGGGAACTCCAGCAGCGCGTTCTCGAGGGAGCCGAGGGTCTCGGTGTCGAGGTCGTTGGTCGGCTCGTCGAGGAGCAGCACGTTGCCGCCCTCCTTGAGCGTGAGCGCGAGGTTCAGCCGGTTGCGCTCGCCGCCGGAGAGGATGCCGGCCTTCTTCTGCTGGTCCGGGCCCTTGAAGCCGAAGGCGCCGATGTAGGCGCGGCTGGGCATCTCCTGCGCGCCGACCTGGATGTAGTCGAGCTCGTCGGAGACGACCTGCCAGACGGTCTTCTCCGGGTCGATGTTCGACCGGCCCTGGTCGACGTAGGACAGCTTCACCGTCTCGCCGACGCGCAGCTCTCCCGCGTCGGGCTTCTCGATGCCGACGATCGTCTTGAACAGGGTGGTCTTGCCGACGCCGTTCGGGCCGATGATGCCGACGATGCCTCCGCGCGGGAGCGTGAAGGACAGGCCGTCGATGAGGACCCGGTCGCCGAAGCCCTTCTTGAGGTCCTTGGCCTCGACGACGACGCTGCCCAGCCGCGGGCCTGCCGGGATCTGGATCTCCTCGAAGTCGAGCTTGCGCGTCTTCTCCGCCTCGGCCGCCATCTCCTCGTAGCGGGCGAGGCGGCTCTTGCTCTTGGTCTGCCGGCCCTTGGCGTTCTGCCGGACCCACTCGAGCTCCTCCTTGAGGCGCTTGGAGAGCTTGGCGTCCTTCTTGCCCTGGACGGCCAGCCGCTCCTGCTTCTTCTCGAGGTAGACGGAGTAGTTGCCCTCGTACGGGTAGGCCCGGCCGCGGTCGAGCTCGAGGATCCACTCGGCGACGTTGTCCAGGAAGTACCGGTCGTGGGTGACGGCGAGCACCGCGCCGGCGTACTGCGCGAGGTGCTTCTCGAGCCACAGCACGCTCTCGGCGTCGAGGTGGTTGGTCGGCTCGTCGAGCAGCAGCAGGTCGGGCGCCTCGAGCAGCAGCTTGCACAGCGCGACGCGGCGCTTCTCGCCGCCGGACAGCACGCTGACGTCGGCGTCACCCGGCGGGAGGCGGAGCGCGTCCATCGCCTGCTCGATCTGGCTGTCGAGCTCCCAGCCGTTGGCCGCCTCGATCTGGTCCAGCAGCGGCGCCTGCTCCTCGAGGATCTTCTCGAAGTCGGCGTCAGGGGCGCCCATCTTCTCGTTGAGCTCCTCGTACCGCAGCATGACGTCGCGGATGCCCTTGACGCCCTCCTGCACGTTCTCGAGGACGTTCTTGGTCTCGTCGAGGACCGGCTCCTGCATGAGGATGCCGACGGAGTAGCCGGGGCTGAGCCGCGCCTCCCCGTTGGAGGGCTGGTCGAGACCGGCCATCATCTTCAGCACGGTGGACTTGCCGGCGCCGTTCGGACCGAGCACGCCGATCTTCGCGCCGGGCAGGAACGACAGCGTGACGTCATCGAGGATGACCTTGTCGCCGACCGCCTTGCGGACCTTCTGCATCGAGTAGATGAACTGCGCCATGGGGGTAGAGCCTACGGGAGCCGCCCCCCGGTCCCGGCCTCCCGGACTACCGCATCGTGGCGCTCAGGGCGGCCGCCTGAGCCGCTGTGCGCAGGGCCAGCTCGCGCACCGCAGCCGCGGTCACCGTGCCGCCGACGACCTGGCCGAGCGCGACGCAGGTCGCGTCGTCGACCTCGCCCGCGCTGACGGCGGATGCCAGCAGAACCCCTCCGCGCAGCGCTCGGGTGAGCGCCGACTGCTGCTCCCCGCCGCCGGCCGACTGGTGCTCGGCGATGGCGGTGCAGACCGGCGCCGGCAGGCCGGCCGCGGCGAGGACGGCGGCGGCGAGCTCCCCGCTGGTCCAGCCGCACCACTCGCGCTCCGCGGCGGCCAGCCCGCCGTCGGTGCAGCTCGCGGCCAGGGTCGCGTAGGACTCGGGCGCGGCGCGGAAGAGCAGCGCCTGCCCGACCTCGCGCAGCAGCCCGACGCAGAAGGCGTCACCGGAGTCGGCCCCGACGCGGGGCGCGAGCAGGCGGCTGCCGGCAGCGGTCGCCGCTGCTCGGTCCCAGAAGCCGTCGGGCAGCGGGCCGTGCTCGCCGGCCAGCCCCAGCGCCATGGTGACCGCCAGCCCCCGCAGCGTCTCCCCGCCGAGCACGACGACCGCCGGCCCGATCGCGGTGACCCGGCCGGTCCGGCCGTAGTAGGCGGAGTTGGCCAGCTGCAGCAGCCGAGCCGTGAACGCCGGGTCGCACGCCGCGGCGTCGGCCAGCTCCCGGCTGGAGCTGTCCGGGTCGTCTGCCACGCGGACGACCCGGAGCAGCGCGGGCCGCTGCCCGGGGAGCTGCTGCAGGTCCTGCAGCAGCATCCGCACCGCCGGCGGCGCAGGGTCGACGCGCACTCCGGCGGGGTCGGCGACCGCGCTCGGGTTCACGCCTGCTCATCGTCCGGCGGCCGTCGGACCTGAGCGGTCCGGGGGCCGCGGTCAGGCGGCCTCGGCCTGCACCGGGACGCCCAGCGACCGCTCGTCGTCGTCGTACTCCTCCTCCAGCTCGTCGTCAGCGGGCTCCTCGACCGGCGGGAGCCCGGGGTCGACGGTCATGGACAGCGGCACGCTGCGCTCCTGGACCGCCTTGCCGCGCGACAGGTCGAAGCCGATCGTCTGCGCCTTGATCTCCAGGCTGCTCCGCTCCTCGCCCAGCTCGGTCTTCCACGTGTGGGCGCGCAGTCGACCGGTCACGACGACGCGGTCTCCGGTCTTGACCGAGGCGGCGACGTTCTCCGCGAGGTTGCGCCAGCAGCTCACCCCGAACCAGACGGTCTGGCCGTCGGACCACTGGCCGGTGGCCTTGTCGACGTCGCGCGGGGTGTTGGCGATGCGGAAGTCGGTGACCACCGACCCGCTGGCGACGACGCGGGTGCGCGGCATGCCGCCGACGTTGCCGCTGACCGTGATGACGGGCTCCTGCATGACGACCTCCGGGGTTGCGGCCGGCGGCGGGTCCGCCGGCAGTCCCGACACCGTGCGCCGAGCGGTCGCGCCGTGGTCCGGTGCAGCGGGCGGCTGTGGACACGAGCGGCCCTGTGGACGCCGACCTCGACGCAGGTCGGGCAGACTGCATGCCGCGAGCGCCCGTAGCTCAGGGGATAGAGCAGGTGCCTTCTAAGCACTTGGTCGCAGGTTCGAATCCTGCCGGGCGCGCTCCCCGCCGCTCCCCCAGACGATCTTCGTCATCTGGTGGCGCGACACGCCAGAGATCGCCCCACATGACGAAGATCGCCACGGGGTGGGGTCAGATCATGGCCCGCATCGGCGGCGGCGGCTCGACGCCGAGCGAGGTGAGGCCGGCGGCGTGGAAGACGGTGCCCGGCACGTGGATCGCGTGCGCGAGCCCGGTGTGCGCGTCGCGCCAGAACCGCTGGATCGGCTGGTCCATCCGCATCGCGTTGCCGCCGGAGCGGGCGACGATCTCGTCGACCGCACGCACCGCCCGCCAGGCCGCCTGCACCTGGTCCCGCCGGCTGGCGGCGCGCTCCTCGAAGCCGACCCTCTCCCCCGCGGCCGCCCTGTCGTACATCCGGCTGGCGTTGTCGAGCAGGACGGTGCGCGACGCGCTGATGTCGGCCGCAGCCTCGCTGATGGCGTAGAGGACGTACGGGTCGTCCTTGATCTTCGTGCCCGTCACCTGCGTGCGGTCCTTCTGGTAGGCGAGGTGGTGCGCGAGCGCGCCCTCGCAGATGCCGATCACCGCCGAGGTGATGCCGAGGGGGAAGACGGTCGAGAACGGCACGTGGTAGGTGGGATTCGTCAGCCCGGCCTCGGTCGGCGCCTTGCCGCTGATGACCTTCGAGAAGGGCAGCACGCGGTACTCCGGCACGAAGGCGTCCGTGACGATCACGTCCTTGCTGCCGGTGCCCTTGAGCCCGACGACGTCCCAGCTGTCCTCGACGATCTCGTAGTCCGACCGCGGGAGGATCACGTGCATGTTGACCGGCGGCATCAGCGGCTTGCCGTCGTCGTCACCGAGGAAGGCGCCGAGGAAGATCCAGTCGCAGTGGTCGGTGCCGGACGAGAACTGCCAGTGACCGTTGAAGACGTAGCCGCCGTCGACCGGCTTCAGCACGCCCATCGGGGCGTACGGCGACGCGATCCAGGTGTCCTGGTCCTGCCCCCAGACCTCCTCCTGCACCCGGGCGTCGGCCATCGCCATCTCCCACGGGTGCACGCCGACGATCCCGGCGATCCAGCCGGTCGCGCCGTCGCAGGCCGCGATCTCCATCACGGTCTCGGCCCACTCGCGGGGCGTCGTCTCGTACCCGCCGTGCGTCGCCGGCTGCAGCATGCGGATGACGCCGGAGTCGCGCAGCAGCTTGACGGCCGAGTCCTCGAGCTTCCCCGCTGCCTCGTGGGCGGGGCCGAGGGCGGCGATCTCCTCGGCGCGCTCGCGGACGGCATCCAGGACGGGGTTCGGCATCGGAGTTCCTTCGCGACGGCTGGCGGTTGCTGCCGAGCCTGCCGGAGCCGGAGCCGTCCTGCGGGCGATCAGTCCCGCTGAGTGGGACTAGGTCCGGAGGGGCTCGGTCACGCTGACCGCGGTGAGGTCGAGCAGCACGTGCGCCAGCGCGGTGCTGTAGATGCTGACCCGGCCACCTGCGCCGAGCCGCACGACCGCGAAGTTCGCCAGCGCCGGGACGCCGCGGACGAAGTTGAGGCTCGACGCGGCCGGCCGGTCGAGGCCGTCGGTGCGCGGGGCGCCGTCAGGCGTCGGGTAGGCGGACAGGAAGCCCGAGGACGCCGGGCCGACGACGGTGAGGTTCGCGAAGACGCCGACGCCGGACAGCACCAGCTCGGAGAGGTCGAGCACGAGTGACGTGCCGCCGAGGAGCCGGCCGCCGCTGTCGAACTGGCCGGCCACCACGCGGGTGCGCCGGTCGTTGGGGTTGCCGCCCTCGTCGGTCGCGCCGCCGCTCCGGGTGTCGAGCACCCGACGGGGGGCGTCGAGGAACTGCAGGTGGTTGGCGAAGGCGGACGTGTAGACCGCCCCCACGACACCGGCGCCGGCGGCGGCAGGCGCGTGGCCGTACCAGAGCAGGTCACCGCTGCTGGCGAGATCGCCCGCGGCCACGGTGCCCGGGTCCAGGCCGTCGGCACCGGACGGCGCGAGACGCAGCGTCGGAGCGGCGTACGTCCCTGTGGCCGCAGGGTTGGCCAGCCCCAGCGTCGGCGCGTCCGCGGCGCCGCCGGTGAGCGCGGTCGGAGCCGGTCCGGCGTCGGTGGTCCGACCGGCGAGCACGGGGTCGCCCTCGGCAGCCGCAGCGGGGGTCGGCAGGGCGAGAGCACCTGCGGCACCGGCGATCACGGCACCGCCGCGACGCAGGAGACGACGTCGGTCGAGGGGCTGGGAGGCGTCAGGCACGCCCGGACGGTAGCCCCGGAACGGCTACGCGACCGGGCGCAGCGCCCATCCGCGGTCGCGGACGTTGCGGAACAGCTCGAGCCCGGTGCGCGCGCGCAGCCGGCAGAGCTGCACGTCGACGCGCCGCGACGGGCTGGTGTCGCCCCAGCAGACCCAGTGCAGCTGCTCGCGGCTCCACACCTGCCCCGGGGCCGCGAGGAACAGCGCCAGCAGCTCGACCTGGCGCGGCGACAGGTCGAGGACGACGCCGTCGAGGGTGACGACGTAGCCGGACAGGTCGACGGTGAGGGCACCGCTGACCAGCGGGGTGACCACCTCGACGCCGGCCTCGGCGGCGCGGGCGAGGAAGCTGCCGGGCGCGCGGGGGTGGAGCTGCTGCGGGCTGGTGGCCGCGAGTGTCATGAGGTCCTCCGGGGTGGCCGTGGCGTCCCTCGGACGCTAGGCACCGGGGGTTACTGGAGGAGGACCGCTGTGTTTCCGGCCGGTTCCGAACGGCTAACGCCCGGGGGCGCTACCGGCGGCGGCGGGTGGACCGGCGGCGGCGCGGAGAGGTGCCGAACAGCGAGCGGGTGATCTCCCGGCCGGCCACGGTGGCGGCCGAGCGCATGAAGCTCTTGAAGGCGCTGGAGCCGAGCACCTCGGCCACCTTGCTCTCCGGCTCGCGCTCCTGCCGGCGCTCCGGGGCCGGGGCCTGCTCCGCAGCAGGAACCTCCTCCGGCTCGGGGGCGTGCTTGGCCGCGAGCATCTCGTACGCCGACTCGCGGTCGAGCACGGTGGAGTACTCCGCGGCGAGCTCCGAGCCGGCCACCATCGACGCCATCAACGCCGGGTCCAGCGGCGACATCGACGCCGTCGGCGGGCGGAGCATCGTCCACGCGACCGGCGTCGGGGCGCCGCGCTCGGACAGGATCGTCACCGCGGCCTCGCCGATGCCCATCGAGGTGAGCAGCTCGGTCAGGTCGTAGACCTCGCTCTCCGGGAAGGTCCCGACGGTCGCCTTGAGGGCCTTGGCGTCGTCGGGGGTGAAGGCCCGCAGCGCGTGCTGCACCCGGTTGCCGAGCTGGGCGAGCACCTCGGACGGGACGTCCTTCGGGGTCTGGGTGACGAAGAAGACCCCCACGCCCTTGGATCGGATCAGGCGTACGGTCCGCGCGATCGCGTCGAGGAACGCCTCGCTCGCGTCGTCGAAGAGCAGGTGCGCCTCGTCGAAGAAGAAGACGAGCTTGGGCTTGTCGACGTCACCGACCTCGGGCAGGTCGTGGAAGAGGTCGGCCAGCAGCCACATCAGGAACGTCGAGAACAGCTTGGGCTTGTCCTGCACCGCGGACAAGCCCATCACCGAGAGCACGCCGCGGCCGTCGGGGGCCAGCCGGATGAGGTCGGCCGTGTCGAACTCCGGCTCGCCGAAGAAGACGTCGCCGCCCTGGTCCTCGAGCCCGATCAGCTCGCGCAGGATGACGCCGGCGGTGGCGGTGGACAGCCCGCCGAGCTCCTTGAGGTCCGGCTTGCCCTCGTCGCTGACGAGGTGGTTGATGACTGCCCGCAGGTCCTTGAGATCGAGCAGCGGCAGCCCCTTCTTGTCGGCGAAGTGGAAGACGAGGCCGAGGCTGGACTCCTGGGTGTCGTTGAGCCCCAGCACCTTCGACAGGAGCACCGGACCGAAGGACGTCATCGTGTCGCGTACGGGGATGCCGGTCCCGAGTCCGCCGAGTGCCAGGAACTCGGCCGGGTAGCCGGTGGGCACCCACTCGGTGGCGGTCTGCTCGGCGCGCTTGGTGACGCGGTCGCTCTGCTCGCCGGGTGCGGCGACGCCGGAGACGTCGCCCTTGATGTCGGCGAGGAAGACCGGCACCCCGGCGGCCGACAGCTGCTCGGCCATCAGCTGCAGCGTCTTGGTCTTGCCGGTGCCGGTGGCGCCGGCGACCAGGCCGTGCCGGTTCAGCATCGACAGCGGCATCCGCACCGCGGCGCTCGGGAACGGCTCGGTGTCGATCACGACCGTCCCGAGCTCCAGGGCGGGCCCCTCGATCGCGTAGGCCTTCGCCAGGTCGTCGGCCTGCTGCTTGCTCATCGCACTCCCTCGGCTCGTTGCCGGGACCCTAGCGGCGGGGCACGTAGCCTGCCCCCATGAGCGACCGGCTGGTGTGGATCGACTGCGAGATGACCGGGCTGGACCTGAAGGACGACCTGCTCATCGAGGTCGCCGCCCTGGTCACCGACTCCGAGCTGAACGTCCTGGGCGAGGGCGTCGACGTCGTCATCGGCGCCTCCCGCCAGGACCTCGCCCGGATGCCCGACGTGGTGCGCGACATGCACGGGGCGTCCGGCCTGACCGAGGAGGTCATCGCCTCGGCGGTCACGCTGCAGGAGGCGGAGGAGCGGGTGCTCGCCTACATCAAGGAGTGGGTGCCGGAGCCGAAGAAGGCGCCGCTCTGCGGCAACTCGATCGGCACCGACCGCGGGTTCCTGGCCCGGGACATGCCGGCCCTGGACGACTGGCTGCACTACCGGATGGTCGACGTGAGCTCGGTCAAGGAGCTGGCCCGGCGGTGGTACCCGCGGGTCTACTTCAACGCCCCCAAGAAGGGCGGCGGACACCGGGCGCTGGCCGACATCCTGGAGTCGCTGCAGGAGCTGAAGTACTACCGGGCGGCCGTCTTCGTGCCCCAGCCCGGTCCGTCCACGGAGGAGGCAGCGGCGATCGCCGCCGGCTTCACCAGCGGGCCGTCGGAATCGGAGAAGGTCGCCGACTGAGAGCCGGTATGCTCTCCGGCGCACCATGGTGGGTGTAGCTCAGTTGGCAGAGCACCGGGTTGTGATCCCGGTTGTCGCGGGTTCGACCCCCGTCACTCACCCCACAGCTCCACGGCCCCGCCGGCTTCTCCTGATGATGGTGAAGCCCGGACCGATCGGGAGACGCACCTCGGTCGGGCCGCTCCCATGATCGTGGCGGTGAGCGACAGCAAGCCGCTTCGCCGGTCGCCGCATGACCCGTCCGGGCCATGCCCGCCTGGTCCCTTCTGACGGTCTTGTCCGCGAAGGGCCTTCTGACCGCTCTGCGGCCTCTGACCCTGCTTAGCCTTCTGGGACCCCCTCAGAAGCAAGGAACCACTCGTGCTCTCGCTGTCCCGCGCTGCCGCGCGGCTGCTCGCCCCTGCCCTCGTCGTGCTGACCGTCCCGGCCCTGCCGGGGACAGCCGCTGCCGCCGAACCGCTGGTGACCACCGGCTGGTCGGTCGACGTCGCGCCGACGACGCCCACCTTCAGCTGGAGCCCCAGCACGTCCAGCGTGCAGGCGACCTCCGTGGTCGCCGTGGCCGACCGCCCCGGCGTGATCCGCTGGTGGGGGCCGGACTCCGCGGCTCGGCTCGGCGCCCCGGACGGCCGCCGGCTGGTCACGGGCGAGACGTTCGTCGCCCAGGGCGTTCCCGGCGCGGGCGAGGGCCTGCTCGACGTCCCCACGTCGTGCGCCGGGTTGCCGGCGCAGGTGGGCACGGAGAAGGCAGCGGTGCGCGTCCTGGACGTGGCGTACGACGCGGGAGACATCCCGACCCGGCTCGTCGCGTCGTACGACGGCGCCTGCGCGGGCACGCCCGAGATCCGGATCGCAGGCGTGCTGCGCATCGCCGCCGAGGCGCCGTGGGTCGCTGCCGCGATGGCGCGCCAGGAGATGCGCCAGCTGGCCTCCGCCGTGGACGTCCCCGTCACCACCACGGTGGCCGTCACCTCGCGGGGGCCGTCGACGACCGTCGCCGGCGCGGCGACGCTCACCGGCCGGCACGCCGCCGAGTACTCCGTCGTCACCGACGGCTGCGCCGGACGCACCCTCGCCCCGACGGACCGCTGCGACGTCGTGCTGTCGTTCCGTCCGGCCGCGCTCGGCTCGCGACCGGCTCTGCTGTCGGTGCCGATGAGCGACCACCCCCGGGCCGAGGGTGCGCTCCTCGCGCTGTCGGGCTCGGGAGTGCTGCCGCCGTCGCCGCCGGACGTGCTGCGCGCCTTCGCCAGCGTCGACGGCGCTGGCATCGCGTGGAAGGGCCCTGGCAGCGAGTACGCCAGCCGTTACCTGGTCTACCGCGACACCGGCGGCGGACCGGTCCGCGTCGGGGAGGTCACAGGCACCGAGCACCTGTTCCTCAAGCCCTTCGTCGACACGACCCTGCCGGCCGGGGCCAGCGGGCGCTACTCCGTCGCCGCGGTCGGCGACGGCGGGGAGGGCTCGCGCTCCGGGGAGATCGTCGTACGCCGGCTGGCCGACGCGCCGCTCACCGGGACGACGCGGGCGATCGCCGCGGAGGCCGAGCGCCTCCCGACCACCGCCGTGTCGGCGGACACCCGCCGCGGGGACACCGTCGTCGTCCAGCCCGGCTGGATCAGCGGCAGCTCGACCGGGAACGCCTCCGCGCAGCTGCGCTTCCCGCCGCTGCCCGGCCCGGGCACCTACGCCATCGACCCCGCCTCGGACGACGCGTCGACCGGCCGGGTGCGCGTCGAGCTCGGCCTGCACAGCAGCGTGTGCACGCTCGACTCCGGGACGCTGCGCGTCGACGACGTGGCGTACGACGCCGCGCTCAAGCCCGTCGTCCTCGCCGCGGAGGTGACCGGTCAGTGCAGCACCCTCGGCACCTGGCGCGCGGTGGTCCGGTGGGACTCCCCGCGGCCGTACCGGGCGGCGGCCGTGACTCCGGAGCTGTCCGCGCAGGCGGTGGCGGGCACCGCCGCCGAGCCCGTGACGCTCACCGTCACCAACCGCGGCGACCTGCCGCTGACCCCCGGTGCTCCGTCGCTGGACGGTGCCGGCGCGCCGCTGTGGGCGGTAGACCGCGGCAGCTGTGCGAACCCGGTGCCCGTCAGCGGGTCCTGCACGATGCAGCTCACCTTCTCCCCCACCTCCGGGGACGCCACCGGCGCCCGGCTGAGCACGCCGCTCGACACGGCGTCAGGCGGCTGGGCGACGTCTCTGAGCGGGCAGGGGATCGTCCCGCCCGGCGCACCCGTGCTGCACACCGTCCACACCGTCACGGGCGGGGTCGAGCTCCGCTGGCACAACCCGGCCGACTGGATCTGGATCCCGCACACGTTCACCGTGCACCGGACGGTCCAGGGCAGGACGACCGTCATCGGGACGACGGGCGGGTCCGAGTTCCTCGACAGGTCACCGGTGGACGGCGCGACGTACGCCGTCTCCGCGGCCAACGTCGCGGGCACCGGGCCGCTGAGCAACTCGATGGGGGTCTACCGCGACCCCGGCTCGGGCTTCCACGCCGTGACGCCCGTACGCCTGCTGGACACGCGGTCCGGCGTCGGCGCGCCCAAGGGTGCCGTCGGTCCGGCCGGCAGCGTCCGGCTGCGGGTCACCGGCCTCGCCGGCGTGCCCTTCGGTGCCAAGGCGGTCGCCCTCAACGTCACCGCGGTCGGCGCGACGGCGAACGGCTTCGTCACGGTGCACCCGGCCGGTGGAACCCGTCCCGAGGCGAGCAGCCTCAACACGACCAAGGGGCTGGTCACGCCGAACCTCGTCGTCGTGAAGATCGGGTCCACCGGCGAGGTGGACCTCTACAACAGCTCAGGAAGCGTGCACCTGCTGGCAGACCTGGCCGGCTACTACATCGACACCACCTCGGCGCCGAAGTACCTGCCACGCAGCCCTTCTCGCGTCCTCGACACGCGCAACGGCACGGGTGCGCCGCGCGGTGCCGTGCGCGGTGGCAGCGCGGTGCGGGTCAAGGTGACCGACCTGCCCGGTGCTCCGCTCGACCCGACCGCCGTGGTGATGAACGTGACCGCCGTCGGCGCCACCGCGCACGGCTTCGTCACCGCCTACCCGTCGGGCACGTCCCTCCCGCCGGTCAGCAACCTCAACACGACGCCGGGGCTGGTGACGCCCAACCTCGTCGTCGTGCCGATCGGCAGCGACGGGTCGGTCGACCTCTACAGCAGCAGCGGAACGGTGCACCTGCTCGCCGACGTCGCCGGCTTCTACGCGGCCGACAACCCGGCCGGCTTCCACGCGCTGGCGCCCAAGCGGCTGCTCGACACCCGCATCGGCCTGGGCGCACCCCGGGCGGCCGTGGCGGGCGGCAGGGCGATCGGGCTCCGCGTCACCGACGTCGGCGGGGTCCCGGCCACAGGTGTCACCGCCGTCGTCCTCAACGTCACAGCAGTGGGCGCGACAGCGGACGGCTTCGTGACCGCGCATCCCGCAGGCACGACCCGGCCGGAGGCCAGCAACCTCAACACCGCACGCGGACGGGTCACCCCCAACCTCGTCGTGGTGAAGGTCGGCTCCGGCGGCGTCGTCGACCTCTACAACAGCATCGGCAACGTGCACCTGCTGGCCGACGTGGCGGGCTACTACACGAGCTGAGCGAGCACCGCCTCCGCGGTGTCCTCTCCGGATCGGACCGCGCCCTCCATGTAGCCGTTCCACACCGGTGAGCACTCCGCGCCGGCCCAGTGCACCCGGCCGATCGGCTCGCGCAGCGCATGCCCGAAGTGCGTCCAGACCCCGGGCGTGAAGTGCGCTCCGTAGCACCCACGGCTGTACTCCTCGGCCATCCAGTCGCGCTCGACGTACTCACGTGGCGATGCCGCCCGCGGGCCGAAGTAGCGGGTGAAGCAGCCGAGGACCGCCTCGCGGCGCGCCTCGGGAGTCGCTCGGGCCAGCCGCCGTCCGTCGCCCGCCTCGATGAACCCCATGAGCACGCCGGGAGTGCCGGACGGCGGGGAGTTGTCGAAGGTGACCTTGACCGGTCCGGTGTCGCTGGCGGCCTGGCCGTTGAGTCCGTCGGCGCGCCAGAACGGCTCGTCGTAGACCGCGTAGACCTTCATCACCGAGCCGGCCGGCAGGCGCTGCGTCAGCTGGTCGCGCCACGACGGCATGGGCGGGTCGTACTCGAGCCGGCCGGCGAGCGTCGGGGGCACGGTGATCACGACGTGCGTGCCGCGCACGGACTCGCCGGAGCGGGTCGTGACGACGACTCCGGTGTCGTCGTGGGCGACGGTCCGCACCGGACTGCCGAGTCGTACGCGGTCACCGAGCTGCTCGGCCATCGTGCGCGCGATGCGGATCGAGCCGCCGACGATGCGGTCCTGCTGCGCGCCGCGGTCGACCGACAGCAGCGTCTCGAGGTCGGTGCCGGAGTGGGCGTAGAACAGCGCGTGCAGCAGCGAGAGGTCGGTCGACTCGGCGGAGAACACCGCCTCGCAGGCGACCCGGAAGTACGCGCGTCCGGTCGGGGTGCGCAGGTTGCGGCGGATCCACGTCTCGAACGTCTGGCCGTCGTGCAGCGCGGCCTTCGGGCTGCGCCACGGCTCCACCAGGCCGACCCGGTTGGCGAGACGGGTGAAGCGGGCCAGGCCCTGCGCGAGATCGGCGAGGGCGAACGGCCCGAGCCGCGGCGTCGCCCCCCGGTGCGGCTTCATCCGGCTCTGCTTGCCGCCGAGGTCGAGCAGCAGCTCGCCCTCGTC
This sequence comes from Actinomycetales bacterium, assembly GCA_036675425.1. Taxonomy (GTDB): domain Bacteria; phylum Actinomycetota; class Actinomycetes; order Mycobacteriales; family SCTD01; genus SCTD01. The sequence continues at coordinate 17,277 of JAKFFB010000028.1, forward strand.
GTTCCAGGTGCGGAAGTGCTCGAGCCCGAGCTCGCCCACCAGCTCGTACATCCGGTTCTGCGTCGGCCCGATCCACTGACCCCCGAGCTCGAGCGGCGTGCCGTCGCCGAGGACGTGCCCCTCCGTACGGCCGCCGACCCGGTCGCGCGCCTCGAGCACCACGACGTCGACGCCGCGGGAGGTGAGGCGTCGCGCCGCCGCCAGGCCGGACAGCCCGGCGCCGACCACCACGACCGTCATGCGGCGACTCCCGTCAGGTCGATGCGCGCGGCGGCATCGGTCCGCCGCCACTGCCGGCGCAGCCAGCGCGGCCGG
>JAKFFB010000050.1:0-3330 GCA_036675425.1 Actinomycetales bacterium
CCGCGACCCCGACCAGGTGGGCGAGCAGGTCGCCGACCGACCACTCCGGGCAGGCCGGCACGGGCAGGTCGAGCGCGTCGCCGGCCCCGTCGAGCACCTGGGACAGCTCGGCGAGCGCCTGCTCGTAGATCCAGGCCGTGCGCCAGCGCCTCGTACGCTCGGAGGTCATCACCTCGTGCGGCGCGCGGCGCTTCGTGAACACGTCCAGGAACTCCTGCGACGCCTCCGGGTCGGCGGCCAGCCCCGAGTAGACGGCGGCCGCGCCTGGGCTCGACAGCGTTCCGGCCGCGAACGAGAACTCGTAGTGGCCCGCGTCCCGCGCGTCCCGCCAAGGCTCGTAGTCCCCGAGGTCGCCGCCCGCCACGAGTGCGTCGGCGACGTGCCGGCCCTGGGCCAGCGCGTCGCTGATGCCCTGGCCGGTGGCGGGGTGTTTGTAGAGCCCGGCGTCGCCGACCAGCGCCCAGCCGGCGCCTGCGGCCCGGCGGCGGAAGCCGCGCAGCATCGTCTCGGGGACGGTGACCACCTCGGAGACCTGCGTGGCCCGCTCGAGCAGGCGCGGGTTGAGGACGGCGGGGAAGTGGTGCAGCGCCTCGAGGTACGCCGCCTGTCTGTCGTGCGCGGACCCGCGGGTCATGACGGCGGGGCCGGACACGACCAGGAGGTGGACGTCGTCCTCGCACGGCGACGACATCAGGGCGGTCCCGCGCTGGACGTCGATGTGGCACCAGTCCGAGGCAGGCAACCCGGTCCAGTACGCGAAGAGCATGGACAGGTCACCGCGGAGCTCGTCCTTCGGCGCGAGGCCGAGCCGACGGGCGACGGTCGAGGTGCGTCCGTCGGCGCCGATGACCCAGGGCGCCTCGAGCCGGGACCCGTCCGCGAGGGTCACGCCGCGTACCGGGTCTCCCGGGGTGCCCGAGCCGACGAGTCCCTGGACGGCGACGCCGGTCCGCAGCTCCGCGCCCGCGGCCACGGCGTTCTCGACCATCGTGGCGTCCAGGACGTGCCGGCGCACCGACACCATGCGGTCGTGACCGCCCACCGGCGTGAACGAGCCGGCGACCGCGTGGCCGAGCACGCGCCACGAGTAGCGCACCGGACGGAGGTCGTGCTCCGCCCGCAACCGAGCCAGCACCCCGAGCTCGTCGAGGACCTCGAGTCCGTTGGGGAAGACTTGGTGGGTCGACACCGTGTCGCTGGGGAAGCGGTCACGGTCGACGAGGAGGACGCGCCAGCCCGCCCGGGCCAGCCGGGTCGCCACCGTGGTGCCGCCCACGCGGGCGCCCACGACGACGGCGTCGTAGCGGCTGTCGGTCTGCTTGGTCATGGCACGACAGTGGCGGGCGGGCGTGGAAGCCCCGTGGAAGCGACGTGGAAGGCCCGGTCGACCCATCGCTGCGGTGCGTGCAGCCGTCGGTACGACTCGGCGGCAGCCTCCGCCCCGCCCCCGATCAGCATGGCCCTGGCCGTCCCGACCTCGGCCGCCTGCCAAGCCAGATCCAGGTCCTCCGACACCTGGGCCGCCGCGTCGAGGGCGGCCGGCACGCGGTCCCGGTCGCCCCGGGCAGCCAGGACGTGTGCCCGTGCGAGGTGCACCCGACCGGTGCGTCCTCGCCAGTCCTCACCGGCGGCGAGGATCTCGTCGCAGCGCGCGAGGTGGCGCGCCGCGAGGTCGGTGTCCGTCCCGGCCAGGATCCGGGCCAGCTCGGCCCGGGCCGCGAGCTCCATCGGCACCTGCGGTCCCGCGGCGCCGATCTCCATCGCCCGGGTCAGGCACCGGACCGCCCCGTCGAGGTCGGTGAGGAGCTCGCGCGCCTGGGCCAGCCACAGCGCGTTCACCGCAGCGTCGTGGAGGTCTCCGGCGGACTCGTCCACGGCCATGCTCGTGGCCCAGTCCTCCTCGGCGGCCTCCCAGTCCCCGTCCAGCAGCGTCAGCAGCCTCCGGCTCAACGCCGTGCCGGGCAGTGCGGCGAGGACCTCGCGTGCGGCCTCCGTCTCGCCCGCCAACAGCATGGCCAGCCCGAGCTGGTCCAGCACGGTCTCGTGCGAGTGCGCCAACGACGCGAACCGGGGCTGGCCGAGGGCACGTCGGCACCAGGCACGTGCGGCCTGCGGGTCGAGCACGTAGATCGTGGCCCGCACCGCGGGAGCCTGCGCGGCGCCCCACATCAGGTACGAGCTCGCCAGGTCGTGGGCACCCTGCCACGTCCTCTCCCCGACCTCAGCCGCGGCGCCCAGGAGCCCACGGTTGAAGAGCGCCCAGGCCTTGGCCCAGCCCGCGGCGACGACCAGGTCCGGCCTCCCGTCCCGCTTCGCGACCGCCCGGACCGCGTCGCTGGACGACTCGAGCAGCGCGGTGCGGACCCCGAACATCGCCGCCTGGGTGCGTCCGGTGTGCACCTGGTAGGACTCGACGGCCTGCAGCCGCTCGGCGGCGTCGAGGTGCTCGAGCGCGCGGGGGATGTCGAGGGCGCTGTGGTGCAGGCTGAGCGCGATCCCGAGGCGCCCGTGCAGCTGGGCGACGCGTTCCTCGTCACGCGCCTCGACGCGCACCGCGAGCGCGTCCTCCAGCAGGGTGACCGCCCGCGGGTAGTCCCTGCTGCTGCGGAGCCGCAACCGCGCCGTCTCCTCGGCTGCGGCGGCGTACGCCGCGCGGTCGGGCAGGCCGGACCGGATCTCCACTGCTCGCTCCGCGTGCTCGACGGCCTCGTCCCACGCCTCGAGGGCCCGCGCGTCGCGGGCAGCCCGCAGGCACCATTCCGCAGCCTCCGCCGGGTCGGCGAGCGGACCCGCGGCCCGCAGGTGCCGCGCGACGACCGCGGCTCGGCCGGTCCCGTCCTTCAGGACGTCGGCGGCCCGGCGGTGCAGTCGGCGCCGCGACGGTGCTCCGAGATCACGCTCGGTGGCCTCCCGCATCAGCTCGTGCGGGAACGCGTAGCTGGCCGACCAGGAGCGTCCGGACTCCACCAGGAAGCCCGCGGCCACGGCTTCGTCGAGGGCGGCCGCGACGGAGTCCTCGTCCTCGTCGACGAGCTGGGCCACGCGGGTGAAGTCGACCTCGCGGCCGAGGACGGCGGCGGCGGAGAGCACGACGCGGCTGCGGTCGGCGAGTGCCCCGAGCCGCTGGGTGAGGACGTCGCGCAGCCCGGCCGGCAGCCCGAGGCTGTCGTCCAGCGTGGGGTTGGCGCGGGCCATCTCGGCGGCGAAGTAGGGGTTGCCGCCGGTGTGCTCCCAGAGCTGGGCGGCCGCCTCGGGCGCGAGCCCGGGTGCCAAGCGGGCGATGAGGCCGACCGTCGCCGAGCGGTCCAGCGGACCGACCACGACCGCGTC
>JAKFFB010000182.1:0-3320 GCA_036675425.1 Actinomycetales bacterium
GACGCTGCCTGCTACGTGGGCACTGCCAGTTCGGGGGAGGTCGGGGGTCTCGCGCTACGTGGGCACTGCCAGTTCAGGCGGGGCGGGACGTGGACTCGGTGCGGAAGACCAGGCCCTTGTAGCCGTCCTTGTAGCCAGCGGCCTCCAGCAGCTCCCGCACCGGCGACTCCCGCACCGGCTCGCCGTCGACCTTGCGGATCTCCAGGCTGCGGTACCGGCCGCGGCGGACCAACGCCTTGAGCAGCTCGGCCCACTCGGGATGCTGCGCGGTGGCGGCGAAGGTCGACAGCGAGTGGCCGCCGCGCTCGAGGTAGGCGACCAGCTCGCCGTCGACCAGCACCACGTGGGCGCCGGCCTGGCGCGCCGGGCGCCCGGCGGACTCGGGCCACGGCAGGGCGGCACCATAGGGCTGGGCCGGGTCGGTGGCCGCCAGCACCATGCCCTGACCGGTCTCGTCCCGATCGACGGAGCGTGCGGCGCGGAGCCGGTCGACGGCGCCGCCCACGGCGAACTGGGCCGCGCCGAGGCCGGCGACGAAGTAGCCGCGCCGGACCTCACCGCGCTCCTCCAGCGCCTTGAGCACCGGGTACACCCCGGCGAAGCCGCCCTCGCTGCCCTCGCCCAGCGCGGCCTCCCGGGTGAGGACGCCGTAGCGCTCGAGCAGCTGGCGGGCCTTGGCGTGCGCGGCCTCGGTGGGCGTGGGGGTCGGCTGGAGCAGCGGCGCCACCAGCGACCATCTCCCGGCGCCGGCGGCCGGTCCGAGCCGGGCGAGCCGACCGGGCCGCGGTCGGGGGCGGGCCCCGCCTTTGCGGCCGCCACCACGCCGAGGGGAGCTGCCGAGGAACGAGCGCAGCGGGCCGAGACCGTCGTTCGTGACGTCGCCGGCCCACACCAGATCCCAGAGCGCGGCCAGGACGGAGGCCTCGTCGTAGGGCGCGCCGGCCTGCTGGCAGGCGGCGACGACGTCGGTCCAGAAGCTGGCCCCCCGCTGGCCGAGGTGCTCGAGGATCGCCCGGTGCGCCGCGCCCTCCGGTGCCGGGTCGACCGTGGGGACGAGCAGGGCGGCGTGGTCCCGGAAGAGCAGTCGGATCCGGCCGTCCCTGGCGCCCAGGCCGCCGCTGCCGACCCACACGACCTCGCCGGCCGCGCAGAGCTGGTCCAGCTGCGAGGGGTCGTAGCCGGGGAGGCGGGCCGGCATGACGTCGGTCTCCAGCACCGAGGCCGGGATGGGGGCGCCCTGCAGCTGGGCCACGACGTCGATGAGGGCATCGACCCCGCGCCGTTCGCGACCGATGTCGTGCCACGCCGGGAGGAAGCGCCCGAGCGCATCACTTTCGACCGGCTCGACCTCCTTGCGCAGGGCGGCGAGGGAGCGCCGGCGCAGCGTGCGGAGCACGTCGGGATCGGTCCACTCGCGGTCGTGGCCGTCGGGGCGGAACTCGCCCCGCACGACGCGGCCGTCGGCCTCCAGCCGCTCGAGCGCCGGCAGCACCCGCTCGGTGCTCACCCCGTAGCGGCCGGCCAGCGACGCCACCGTGAACGGCGCATGCGTGCGGGCGTAGCGGGCGACGAGATCGGCCAGGGGATCGTCGACCGGGTCGGTGAACGCGGCCGGCAGGCCGACCGGGACGGTGACGCCGAGCGCGTCGCGCAGGCGGCCGGCGTCCTCGGTGACCGCCCAGCGGTCCTCGCCCGCGACCGACGCGACGTAGGCCCGGCGGTCGGCGGCGAGCGCACCGACCAGCGCGGCGGCGTCGCCCTCGCAGCGGATGTCGAGCTCCTCCAGCGTCAGCGGGCCGAGCAGGCGGAGCAGGTCGTGGACCTCGTCGGCGTCGCGGGCACGCCGGCCCTCGACCAGGCGCTGCAGCTCGAGCTCGAGGTCGGCCAGCACCTCGGGGTCGATCAGCTCCCGCAGCTCCTCTGACCCGAGCAGCTCGCGGAGCAGGTCGCGGTCGAGGGCCAGCGCGGCGGCCCGCCGCTCGGCCAGCGGCGTGTCGCCCTCGTACATGTAGACGGCGATCCAGCCGAACAGCAGCGACTGCGCCATCGGCGAGGCCTGACCGGTCTCCACGGGCACGACCCGCACGCGGCGGTTGCGGATGTCCCGCAGGACCTCCTCGAGGGCGGGCAGGTCGAACACGTCGTTCACGCACTCGCGCGTGGTCTCGAGCAGGATCGGGAACGTCGGGTACTTGGCCGCCACCTTCAGCAGGTCGGCGGCCCGCTGGCGCTGCTGCCACAGCGGCTGCCGGCGGTCGGGCCGGCGGCGGGGCAGCAGCAGGGCCCGACCGGCGCACTCGCGGAACCGCGACGCGAACATCGCCGTGTTCGGCAGTTGACCCAGGACGATGTCGCGGATCTCGTCGGGCGGGATCGCCAGCTCCTCGACGGGCAGGTCCTCGACCGACTCCGGCAGGCGCAGGACGATGCCGTCGTCGGACCAGATCATCTCCACGTCGACGCCCCACCGCTCGCCCAGCGTCTGCTGCAGGGCCATCGCCCACGGGGCGTGCACCTGGGCGCCGAACGGCGACAGCACGCACACCCGCCAGTCGCCGATCTCGTCCCGGAACCGCTCCACCACGATGGTGCGATCGTCGGGCACCACGCCGGTGGCCTCGGCCTGCTCGTCCAGGTACGACACGAGGTTGAGGGCGGCGAGCTCGTCGAGGCCGTGCTCCTCCCGCAGCGTCATCAACGGGTCGGGCGTCGTGGCGCGATCGCGCAGCTCGCGCACGAACTGGCCGATGCCCTGGCCCAGCTCGAGCGGTCGACCGGGACCCTCGCCGTGCCAGAACGGCATCTTGCCGGGCAGACCCGGGGCCGGCGTGACGATGACCCGCTCGAAGGTGATCTCCTCGATCCGCCACGTCGAGGCCCCGAGGAGGAACGTCTCACCGGCCCGCGATTCGTACACCATCTCCTCGTCGAGCTCGCCCACGCGTGTGCCGTCGGGCAGGAACACGCCGAACAGGCCCCGGTCGGGAATCGTGCCGGGGTTGGTGACCGCCAGGCGCTGGGCACCCGCCCGCCCGCGCACGACGCCGCCGCCCCCGCCCGGCGCCGTGCGGTCCCACACGATCCGAGGCCGCAGCTCGCTGAACTCCTCCGACGGGTAGCGCCCGGCCAGCAGGTCGAGACAGGCGTGGAAGACCTCGTCGCCGAGGGTGGAGAAGCTGGCGCTGCGGCGCAGCACGCGGGCCAGGTCGTCGACCTGCCACTCGTCCAGCGCGCACATGGCCACGATCTGCTGGCACAGCACGTCGAGGGGGTTGCGGGGGTAGCGGGTCCGCTCGATGAGCCCGTCCTGCATCCGCTTC
>JAKFFB010000214.1:0-3255 GCA_036675425.1 Actinomycetales bacterium
AGCGAGTGCGCCGGACCGGGAGCGCCTCACGGCGCGAGGCCGCTCGTAGCGGCTTATTTTGGGACCCGGGGCTGCCACAGCCCGACGCACTCGCACTACGCAGTGTAGTGGTTCAGGCCAGGGCGTTCCTGATTTCCAGGTGGCCGGCTGCCTCGAGCTGTTCGGACATTCCCAGGATCCGCACGATCTCCTCGTGCGTGGCCTCCCCCAGGGCGGCGCGACCGGCCGCGACGACGCGGGCGAAGGCCGCGGCCCTCAACAGGGTCACGGCGAAGTCGCCGCCGGCGATCCCCCGGAGCACGTCGTCGACCATGGTGCGCAGCTCGTCCGGCCCCGGTGGGTCCGCGACTCCGGCGACCACCCGCGCGACCTCGGCGCGGCGCTGGCCCGCTTCGTACTCGCGGGCGACCCTCGCCGGTGCGGCGTGGACCCAGGACCGCAGCAGGAACAGCCGCCACAGGCTGCCGGAGAGCGTGTCGGCGGGGGCGCCGGACCAGACCTCGGCGAGCGTCTCCAACCCCTCGCTGTCGGCCAGGTGGACGATCCGCTCGGCCAGGTCGCCGTCGTCGGTGGCTCGTGCGCCGCGGACGAGGATGGTCGCGGCCAGGTCTCCCGCCTCACGCAGCTGGGCCGGGTCGGCACCGCCGGCGATCTCGGCGAAGAAGTCGCCACCCGGCGTCATCGGGCGGTGGTGGGGTCGGTCCGGCATCCCACCACCCTAGATCTCGCTAGACCGCAGTTCCGAGCACCTTGCGGATGCGCTGGTCGCTGACCTTCTCCCGCGTGCCGAGCTGCTGCGCGAAGAGCGAGACGCGGTACTCCTCGAGCATCCACCTCGACTCGCGCAGGTGCTGCGGCACCGGCTGTCCGTCGGGCAGGGCCGCGACGGCGTGGAGCCAGGCCTCCTGCAGCGCGGCGAGCTGGTCCATCTGCTGCCGGTCCTTCGCGACCTGGGCGTCGAGGCGTTCACGGCGGAGGGTGACGGCGCCGAGGTAGCGCGGGTAGTCGCGCAGCCGGGTCGTGCCTGCCTCGCCGATGAAGCCGGGGGCCATCAGCCGACCGACCTGGGCGCGCATGTCCGTCAGCGCCGGCAGGGTCATCAGGTCGGCGCGACCGGAGAGGGCCTTGTCGGTGGTGCGCCATGCCTCCAGCACCCGCATCACGTCGTGCACCGCGGCGCTCAGTCCGCCGGCGACCGCCTCGCGCGCCGCCTCGACCACAGCGTCGTACGACGCCTCGTCCCGCACCGTCGGATGCGCGTCGACGACCTCGCCGACGAGGCCGGCGCGCAGGTCGGCGAGCAGCTCGGCGACGGAGGGGTAGGGCGACCCGACGAGGGCGAGCTTGGCCCGCTGGTCGAGCCCTGCCGCCGCGAGGACGTCGTCGACGGGTGTGGGCGGGCCGAGGGCGAGGAGGACCAGACGGCGTACGCCGAGCCGGTGGTGGGCGGCCGCCTCGGTGGCGGTGGCGAGGACCTTCAACCCCACGGTGGCGCCCTCGTCGACGAGCGCCGGGAAGCCACGGACCTCGTGCCCGGCGCGACGTTGGACGAAGGACTCCTCGACGGTGCCGAAGGTCCAGGACGTCCGGCCCGTCGCCGTCACGCCGGAGTCGGCGGCGACGTCGGCCATCGCCTGCTCGAACGTGGGGCGCAGCGGCTCCTTGAGCGCATCGAGGTCCTTGCCGCGGCCGGCCTCGGCGCCCTCCTCGGTCAGCACGCGGTAGGTCGGGCGGAGGTGCGCGGGCACCTTGGTCCAGTCCCACGCCTCGCGGTCGATCACCAGGCTGCGGGTGCTGCGGGCGAACCGCTCGAGGGCGTCGAGCAGCGGCTCGGCGCCGGGCGGCGTGGCGGCGAGGAACTCGCGGGCCGTGTTGGGGGCGGGCACCATCGCGACGCGCAGGTTCTTGGGCAGCGAGCGGATCAGCTCGGTCACCAGCTCCTCGCGCAGACCAGGCACCAGCCAGGAGAAGTCGTCGGCCTCGATCCGGTTGAGGGTGGCCACGGGTACGTCGATGGTGAGGCCGTCGTCGTCGGCCCCGGGCTCGAAGTGATAGCTGATCGGGAAGGTGAGGCCGGCCTCGTCGCTGTCGTGCCACTCGGTGGGGAAGTCGAACTGGCGCACCTGGCCGGCCGTGTCGTGGGTGAGCATCGACGGGTCGAAGGTCAGCAGGTCGGCGCGCTTCTGGCGGGCGCGCTTCCACCACTGGTCGAAGTGCTGGCCGCTGACCACGTCGTCGCCCACGCGGGCGTCGTAGAAGTCGAAGAGGGTCTGCTCGTCGACGACGATGTCGCGCCGACGCGCGCGGTGCTCGAGCTCCTCGGCCTCCTCGAGCAGGCGGGCGTTCTCGGCGAGGAAGCGGTGGCGCGAGTCCCACTCCCCCTGCACGAGCGCATGGCGGATGAAGAGCTCGCGGGCCAGCGGCGGGTCGACCTTGCCGTAGGACACGAGGCGGTCCGCGACCAGCGGTACGCCGTAGAGCGTGACGCGCTCGCGGGCCATGACCGCGGCGCGCTTGCGCGACCAGTGGGGCTCCGAGTAGGTCCGCTTGACCAGGTGCGCGCCGAGGGTCTCGGCCCACTCCGGCTTGATCGCGGCGTTCTGCCGGGCCCAGAGCCGGGAGGTCTCGACGAGCTCGGCGCTCATCAGGAAGGCCGGGTTGCGGCCCTTGAGGACGCTGCCGGGGAAGACGGCGAAGCGGGCGTTGCGCGCGCCGACGTACTCCCGCAGCGGGCGGCGCTCGCCCGGCTTGGCCTTGTCGCGCTCCTCCAGGGCCCCGATGTGGCTGAGCAGGCCGGACAGCAGCGCCTGGTGGATGCCGTCCTCGTCGGGGGTGTCCGACGGGTGGCCGACGTCGAGCTTCATCTCCTTGGCCACCTGGCGCAGCTGGGACTCGTAGTCCTGCCACTCGCGGATGCGCATGTAGTTGAGGAACTCGCGCTTGCACATCCGGCGGAAGGCGCTCGAGGACAGCTCGCGCTGCTGCTCCTTGATGTGGCGCCACAGGTTGAGCCAGGTGAGGAAGTCGCTCGACTCGTGCTTGAACCGCGCGTGCAGCTGGTCGGCCTGCGGCCGCTGCTCCTCGGGCCGCTCGCGTGGGTCCTGGATCGACAGCGCGGCGGCGATCGTCAGTACGTCGCGCAGGCAGCCGAGCCGCTCGGCCTCCAGGATCATCCGGCCCAGGCGCGGGTCGATCGGCAGCCGGGCCAGGCGCTGGCCGACCTGCGTGAGGCGTACGCCGGGGCGGTCGGGGCTC
>JAKFFB010000271.1:0-3230 GCA_036675425.1 Actinomycetales bacterium
GTCTCAGCATCTTGATGACGGCCCCCGGAGTCCGCCTCCGCCCCGGCCCGGGCCCCCAACCCTCAGCCCCGGGCCCCGGCGGGCCCCGAATTCGACGTTGCGTCGTGAGCGGCGAGCGCCGCGTGCAACAACTTCGGCGCCCAGCGCGATAGGTCGGTAGGGGAATCGCGACTTCTGGGGGGAGTCCGAATGGCCACGAACGTACAGGGAAGTGCGTCGAGCATCGGCATGGCGCCGGCATCGACACAGATGCCGGGCGCAGGAGCCGGCGCTGGAGCAGGGGCAGGCGGCATGCTGCCCGGGCTGACCGGCGGAGCCGGTGATCCGTCTGCCGCAGCCGGCATGACCGCCGATCCGAACGCCGCAGCCGCACCCGGCACGCCCGGCGCCGCAACGGATCCAGCAGCAGCCGCAGGCGGTGCGCTGCCCGGGGGCATGGACCTCACGAAGATCGCGTCGACCGGCCGCTGGCTCGGTCCGCTCATGACGATCGGTGGCGGCATCGCCGCGATCACCGCGTTCGCCAAGGGCCAGGACGGATCGAAGTTCCTCAAGTGGGGCGGCATCTCCGCAGCGCTGAGCGGCGTCGGCCTCACGGCCATGGGCTTCAAGGCCAAGGGCATCGAGACCGGCACGCAGGCGACCGAGCAGCAGGCGCTGCTCGCCATGCAGCAGCTCGATGCCCAGTACAAGGCCACGATGGAGAACCTGTCCGCCACCGCGACGCAGGAGATCACGACGCTCAAGCAGCAGCTCGCGATGGCGCAGCAGGGCGCGGCAGCAGGCCAGCAGCCCGGCGCACAGACGCCCGGTCCCGCAGGCTCGGGCGCCGAGAACGTCGGCGCCGGCCTCGACACCACCGTCGTGCCGGGATCCGGTCAGCAGCAGACCGCACCCGTCGGCGAGGGCTCCACGCCCGGCACCGGCGGCACGCCCGTCGGCACCACAGCTCCGACCGGCACCACCGCCCCGACCGGCACCACGCCTGCCGGACCATGGTCCGTGCAGTCGCTCATCGGCCAGAGCGTCGACCTGCAGACCGGCGCCAGCGCGAGCGGCGCGCCGATCGCCGAAGCCGGCACCTACCGCATCGAGCAGCCCGCGGGAGACGCCAACGGCTACGCCACCGTCGAGGAAGCCAACGCCGCGGCACGCTCGTCGATGAGCACCGAGCTCATGGGCTCCAAGTTCCTGCGCTGGATGGTCGTCGAACACGGCGGTCGCTTCTACGGCGCGATCGCCAAGCAGCTGCCGCCGGGCGGACAGGCGACCCCGCTGACCCCCCAGGTCGGCAACGTCGTCGCGTGGAGCGCGATGAACCACATCTCCGACAACGGCGTGAACGGCTGGCAGGCCTACTCCTGGTCGCAGGCCGGCGGGGCACAGTCGATCGCCGTTCCCTACGGCACCACGAACGTCTTCGCCGGCGTGAGCGGTGGCGGCCCGGTCGGCGCCACGCCGGGTGGATCTGCTCCGGCGGGCACGGCGCCCACCGGTGGCACGCCCACGCTGCCCGGCACCAACATCCCGGTTCCGGGTGCCACCTCCGGCAGCGCGCCGGTGACCGGCGGCGGCCCGAGCGGCGCACCGTTCGATCCGGCATCGCAGGTCGGGCGTTCGTTCTCGATCAACGCCTCCAACACGGCCGAGGGCGACCTCGCCCGCGGCGGCGTGCTGCAGGTCCAGAAGTTCGTCGAGAGCTCGGCGGGTGGATTCGGCACGGCAGAGGAAGCCGCGGCAGCCGCACGCGTGGCACGCACCTCCGGTGGCGGCGACCAGTGGACCCGCTGGGTCTCGATGCAGGGCGGCGATGGTCGCTTCTACGTCTACCAGGGATCGATCGTGAAGCGCCCGACGAGCGAGGTGCAGGCCGCACCCGTGCACGTGTTCGGCGTCGGCTTCTCCGAGTACTTCGACGGCGCCACCAACGCCTGGAAGGCCGTGCGCGACGCGCAGGCTGCCTGACGCGCACCGGCTGCAGGCGGGTAAGCGGAGCCCATGGCGCCCGACCCGACCGACCAGCACGAATCTCCAGACGTCCTGCACGGCGACATCGTCGAGCTGCACCGGATCGCCCCCAGCGACCTGGACGCGCTGCTCGAGCTGTGGGCCTCGGACGAGACGGTCCTCGAACGCTGGCCGACATGGACGGCCGAGGACATCGAGGACCTGCTCGAGGGCGAGGAGGGCGAGGCCGGCTGGTGGATCGTGCTCGACGGCGCGCGCGTCGGCTTCATCCAGCACTACCAGGAGCTCGACGACGAGTACCGCCACGCCGGCATGGACATCTTCCTCGTCGCCGCCGCCCAAGGTCGCGGTGCGGGCACCGACGCCGTCCGCACGCTCGCGCGACACCTCATCCACGACCTCGGACACCACCGCCTCATCATCGACCCCGCCGCCGACAACGCCCGCGCGATCCGCTGCTACGAGAAGGTCGGCTTCCGCCCGGTCGGCATCATGCGCGAGTACGAACGCGGCCCGGACGGGACGTTCCACGACTCGCTCCTCATGGACCTGCTCGCAAGCGAGGTCGCGGACGAGCTCGCTCGTCCATGACCGAGCGCAGCGATGCAGGCGCGGAACGAAGTGAAGCAATCTGCTCGCGCGCGAACTGGCGTAGCGCCGTAGAGTCCTCGTCATGACGACCGAGGCACCCATGACCGACGAGCCCACCGACACCCCCGAGCCCACGCCCGAGGAGCGCGCCAGCGCCGAGCAGCGCATCATGGCCGACCGCCGCGCCAAGCTCGACGCGATGGCCGAGGCCGGCGGCGAGCCGTGGCCGTACTCCGCGAAGCCCGACGCGCGCGTGCAGGACGTCGTCGCCGCCCACTCGAATCTCGCCGACGGTGAGGAGACCGACGCCCGCTACGTGCTCGCCGGCCGCATGATGCTGCGCCGCGGCCAGGGCAAGCTCATCTTCGCGTCGCTCGCCGACCGCTCCGGCACGCTCCAGCTGTTCGTGTCCAAGGCCGTGATCGGTGACGAGGGCTTCGCAGCCTTCGACGACCTGGACCTCGGCGACTGGATCGAGGTCGCCGGCACCGCGATGAAGACGCGCAAGGGCGAGCTGTCGCTCAAGGTCGACTCCGCACGCCTGCTCGCCAAGTGCATCCGCCCGCTGCCCGAGAAGTTCCACGGCCTCGCCGACGAGGAGCAGCGCCGCGGCAAGCGCTACCTCGACCTCATCGCCAACCGCGAGTCGCTCGACGTGTTCGTGCTGCGCT
>JAKFFB010000337.1:0-17147 GCA_036675425.1 Actinomycetales bacterium
TCAGTCCTTGATCTCGCAGATCGCCGATCCGCTCGTGACGACCTCGCCGACCGCGGCGGAGAGCCCCGTGACCGTGCCGGCCTTGTGAGCGTTGATCGGCTGTTCCATCTTCATCGCCTCGAGGACCACGATCAGGTCACCTGCCTCGACGGTCGCGCCGTCCTCGACGGCGACCTTGACGATGGTGCCCTGCATGGGTGAGGCGAGGGTGTCGCCGGAGGCCGCAGCCCCGCTGCCCTTCTTGGCCGCCCGCTTCGGGGCGCCCTTCTTGCCGCCGCCACCGCCGCCGGCCGACGCACCCAGTCCGGCGGGCAGTGACACCTCGAGGCGCCGCCCGCCGACCTCGACGACGACCTTCTCGCGCGGCTCCTCCTCCTCGGCCTCGGCGCCGCCGCCGAACGGCTCGATGTCGTTCTCGAACTCGGTCTCGATCCAGCGGTTGTGCACCGTGAACGGCTCGCTGGTGAACGCCTCGTCGCGAACCACCTTGCGGTGGAAGGGGATCAGCGTCGCCATGCCGTCGACCTGCATCTCGTCGAGGGCCCGGCGCGAGCGCTCGAGCGCCTCCTGCCGGGTCGCGCCGGTGACGATGAGCTTGGCCAGCAGCGAGTCGAAGGCGCCGCCGATGACCGAGCCGGACTCGACGCCGGTGTCGACGCGCACGCCCGGGCCGAGCGGCGGGACGAACGTCGTCACGGCACCAGGAGCGGGCAGGAAGCCGCGACCGGGGTCCTCGCCGTTGATGCGGAACTCGAAGGAGTGCCCGCGCGGCTCGGGGTCGGTGAAGGTCAGCTCGAGGCCGTCGGCGATGCGGAACTGCTCGCGGACGAGGTCCACGCCCGTGACCTCCTCGGTCACCGGGTGCTCGACCTGGAGACGGGTGTTGACCTCGAGGAAGCTGATGAGCCCGTCCTGCGCGACGAGGAACTCGCAGGTGCCGGCGCCGACGTAGTTCGCCTCGCGGATGATGTCCTTGGACGCCTTGTAGAGCTGCGCCTTCTGCTCGTCGGTGAGGAAGGGCGCGGGCGCCTCCTCCACGACCTTCTGGTAGCGGCGCTGCAGCGAGCAGTCGCGCGTGGACACGACGACGACGTTCCCGTGCGTGTCGGCCAGCACCTGGGTCTCGACGTGACGCGGCTTGTCGAGGTAGCGCTCGACGAAGCACTCGCCGCGCCCGAAGGCGGCGACCGCCTCGCGGACCGCCGACTCGTACAGCTCCTCGATCTCCTCCTGCTTGCGCGCGATCTTCAGACCGCGGCCACCACCGCCGAACGCCGCCTTGATGGCGACCGGCAGGCCGTGCTCCTCGACGAACGCGAGCACCTCCTCGACGCCCTTGACCGGGTCGGCGGTGCCGGGAGCCAGGGGCGCCCCGATCTTCAGCGCGATGTGGCGCGCGGTGGTCTTGTCGCCGAGCGCGGCGATGGCCTCCGGCGACGGACCGATCCAGGTCGCGCCGGCGTCGATGACGGCCTGTGCGAACTCGGCGTTCTCCGACAGGAAGCCGTAGCCGGGGTGCACCGCGTCCGCGCCGGAGTCCTTGAGGGCCTGGATGACCTTGTCGATGCGCAGGTACGAGTCGCCGGGCGTCGTGCCGCCGAGCGCGAAGGCCTCGTCCGCCACGCGTACGTGGAGCGCGTCGAGGTCGGGCTCGGCGTAGACGGCGACGGACTGCAGGCCGGCGTCACGGCAGGCACGGGCGACGCGGACGGCGATCTCGCCGCGGTTGGCGATGAGGACCTTGCGCACGGAACGGCTCCTAGTGGGGGAGGGACGAGGCGCGCCAGGCGCCGGGGGCAGGGGACAGGGGGGCGCGCAGCTGCGGGCGCGACCAGAGCGTCGGCGGGGCCGGCTCGGCGGCGTCGTCGGAACTCCCGGCGGCCCGTGCGCTCACGACCGCGATCAGGGCAGCGAGCTGCTCCGGCGTCGGCTCGCCGCGCACGACGGTGAGCAGCGGGCGCTCGGTCACAGCGGGATGTTCCCGTGCTTCTTGGGCGGGAGCGTCTGGCGCTTGGTGCGGAGCAGTCGCAGCGCCTTGGCCACCTCGCGCCGGGTCGCGCTGGGCTCGATGACGGCGTCGACGAAGCCGCGGTCGGCGGCGATGTACGGCGTCGCGAACGTGTCCTCGTACTCCGTCATGAACTGCGCGCGCGCAGCCTCGGGGTCCTCGGCGGCGGCGATCTCCTTGCGACGCACGATGTTCACGGCGCCGAGCGCGCCGACGACCGCGACCTGCGCCGTCGGCCAGGCGAGGTTCACGTCGGCGCCGAGGTGCTTGGAGCCCATCGCGACGTACGAGCCGCCGTACGCCTTGCGCGTGATGACCGTGACGAGCGGGACGGTGGCCTCGCTGTAGGCGTAGAGGAGCTTCGCGCCGTGGCGGATGATCCCGGCGTGCTCCTGGCCGACGCCCGGCAGGTAGCCGGGGACGTCGCAGAAGGTCAGCACCGGGACGTTGAAGGCGTCGCAGGTGCGGACGAACCGGGCGGCCTTCTCGGAGGCGTCGATGTCGAGCGTGCCGGCGAACTGCATCGGGTTGTTGGCGACGACGCCGACGCTGCGCCCCTCGATCCGGCCGAAGCCGCAGACGATGCTCGGCGCCCACAGCTCCTGCACCTCGAGGAAGTCGCCGTCGTCGAGGACGGTGGTGATGATCGACTTCATGTCGTACGGCGCGTTGTTGCTGTCCGGGATCACCGTGTCGAGCGCGACGAGCGGCTCCTCGGTGAGGGCGTCCGGGGCGTCGAAGACGGGCGGCTCGGAGAGGTTGTTCGACGGCAGGAAGCTGAGCAGCTCCTTCGCCAGCTCCAGGCACTCCTCGTCATCGGAGCTCATGAAGTGCGCGACGCCGGACTTGGAGTTGTGCGCGCGAGCGCCGCCGAGGTCCTCGATGGTGATGTCCTCGCCGGTGACCGTCTTGATGACGTCCGGTCCGGTGATCATCATCGCGCTGGTCTTGTCGACCATGAGGTTGAAGTCGGTGAGCGCCGGGCTGTAGACGTGGCCGCCCGCGCAGTTGCCCATGATGAGGCTGATCTGCGGGATGACGCCGCTGGCCAGGACGTTCCGGTAGAAGATGTCGCCGTAGAGGGCGAGCCCCATGATCCCTTCCTGGATCCGGGCGCCGGAGCCCTCGTTGATGCCGACGATCGGGCACCCGGTCTTGAGGGCGAGGTCCATGACCTTGCGGATCTTCTCGCCGTAGACCTCGCCGAGCGCGCCGCCGAAGACGGTGGCGTCCTGGCTGAAGACGCAGACCGGGCGGCCGTCGATGGTGCCGTAGCCGGTCACGACGCCGTCGCCGGTCGGCTGCTTGGCCTCCATGCCGAAGTCGCGGGCCCGGTGCCGGGTCAGCGCGTCGGTCTCGACGAAGCTGCCCTCGTCGAGCAGCAGCTCGATCCGCTCGCGGGCCGACTTCTGCCCCTTGTCGGCGCGCTTGGCGAGCGCGGCCTCGCTGCCGGGGTGGAGGGACTCGTCCACGCGGCGGCGCAGCTCGGCCAGCTTTCCGGCGGTGGTGTGCAGCTCGGGATCGACGTGCATCGGCTCAGCGGTCACGCCGCGAGGCTATCGGGGGCCCCCAGGGTGCAGGCTGGACGGGTGGTGGACACCTCTCCGTACGACGACCTCGACCGCCCCCCGCTGCACGTGACGTCGCTGCAGCGCGCGCTGGCCCCGGACGGCTGGCGGCTCGAGGTGCTGGCGGAGGCCGGCTCCAGCAACGCGGTGGTGGCCGAGCGGGCGCGCGCCGGCGAGCCCGCCGGGCTGGTCGTCGTGGCCGAGGCCCAGACCGCCGGGCGGGGGCGGCTGGACCGGAGCTGGGTGTCACCGCCCCGGGCGGGCCTGACCTTCAGCGTGCTCGTCCGCCCGCAGCTGCCGGTAGCCCAGTGGCCGTGGTTGCCGCTGTGGACCGGGCTGGCCGTCGCCACGGCGCTCCGCGACCGGGCCGAGGTGGCCGCCGAGCTGAAGTGGCCGAACGACGTCCTGGTCGACGACCGCAAGGTCTGCGGCGTCCTCGTCGAGGTGCCGGAGACCGGGGCAGCCGTCCTCGGGATCGGCCTCAACGTCACGACCCGCACGGACGAGCTGCCCGTCGAGACCGCCGGCTCGCTCCGGCTCGCTGGCGCGAGCACCACCGACCGCGACACGCTGCTGCGGGCGGTGCTGCGCTCCCTGACCACCGTCCTTGTGGACCCCGACGCCGCGCGCGCCGCCTACCGGGAGCGCTGCAGCACCCTCGGCCGGCAGGTCCGCCTCCAGCTGCCGGCCGACCGCGTCGTGGAGGGGACGGCGGAGGCCGTCGACGACGCAGGACGGCTCGTGGTGGACGGGATCGCCTACGGAGCAGGCGACGTCGTGCACCTGCGTCCGGTCACTTGACCGTGACCCGCTTGGTGTCCAGCCACGTCACCCGGCCGTCCTCCGCCGAGCTCTCGAAGGCCCACAGCTCGTAGTCGCCCGGCGGCACGTCGGCCGTCGCCGTCCACGTCCCGCGCCCGGGCCCTCCCTCGGTCGCCGTCGCGAAGCCCTCCTCGACGAGCTCCGGCCCCTGCCGCAGCTGCCAGGACACCGTCGCCTCGAAGACCGTCGCCGTCCCGCCGAACTCCCCGGTCAGGACCGACCCGTCGGGGACGTCCAGCCACACCGGGCCGAGCACCTCGTAGGAGGGCCCGCGCGAGATCGGCTTCGACGCGTCCGCCGACCCCCACAGCGTCTCGACGAGCTCGCCCTCGACCAGCAGCCGGACAGCGGTCAGCGACGGGTCGGCGGCGGTCACGGTGTGCACGAGCTGCTGCAGCGACATCTCCTCGAACGCCGAGCCGCCGCCGTTGGTCGTCGCCTCCCTGGACAGGTCGACCACCGCGGTCGCGCCCTCCCGGCGCACGTCGAGCACGGTCGTGCCGTCGGCCCACAGCGACGTGTAGTCGGGGTCGGTCGGCTCGAGCGACAGCATCGCCGTGACGGCGTCGCGTACGGCGTCCGCCGTCGCCGGTCGCCGGACGAACTCGCGGTAGAGCCGCGGCCCGCGCGGCTCCTTCGCCGCACCGAGCCAGTAGACCGCCCGCGCCTCGGTGCCGACCGTCGAGGGACTCGGAGCCGCCGACGCGCTGGGCGACGGCGACGGCGTGGACCCGGACGACAGCGAGGCGCCGTCGTCGCCGCAGCCGGAGACCGCGAGCAGCACGGCGACGCTGAGCGGGAGGAGCAGCTTCACGACGACCTCCTCGGTGGGCCGGTACTCCTAGGACGCCGTCGGCGGGCGCAGGGTTGCCTCGGAGGAGTCGGTGTCGGGGTCGTACGGCGGCCAGTCGCCCTGCGGCGGCACCACCGAGTCGAAGAAGCGGTCCTGCGGGCGGGCGCCGGCCCGCTCACCCGGCCCGCCGGCGTTCGCCCACAGGCTGGACACGACGGCGACGACGCCGGCCGCGACCACCAGCAGCGCCGCCGGGATGCCGCGCGGGAGGACGGTCGCGGCGAGGACGAAGACCGCCGCAGCGACCAGCCGCACCAGCAGGTAGGTCCGCTTCCGCCTCACTCCTCGACGCTACGCCGACCGGACAGATCCGGCACCCGTAGATTTGCGGCCGTGGAGCAGGACGATCTCGAGGCGCTGCTGCTGGGCGCACCCTGCGAGCTCACCCGCGACGACGTGGCCGACGCGGTCGGCATCCCGGAGCTGCAGGCCCGCGGCCTGTGGACGGCGATGGGCTTCCCCGAGGTGGCGCAGCACGAGAAGGCCTTCACCACAAGGGATGTCGAGGCGCTGCGGACCGCGCTGGCGCTCGGCGAGAGCGGACTCGTCCCGGCCGACACGATCCTCGTGCTGGCGCGGGCCATGGGTCAGGAGCTCGCCCGCACGGCCGAGGCCCAGGTCGACGTCTTCCGGCAGGCCAGCCAGGGACTGACGCTCGAGGAGTCCGTCGCGCAGGCGGAGGCGCTCGCCCCGACCCTGCTGCCGATGCTCGAGCAGCTGGTCGTGCACGTCTGGCGTCGGCAGTTCGCCGCGGCCACCGCCCGCGCCTTCGCCTCCGCCGACATCGACGGCCAGCCGGTCACCGCCGTGGGCTTCGTCGACCTGGTCGACTTCACCCGCTCCAGCCAGAAGTGGGACGCCAGCACGCTCGAGCGCACGCTCGAGCGGTTCGAGCGGGCGACGGCGCTGCGCGTGACGTCGGTCGGCGGTCGCGTGGTCAAGACCCTCGGTGACGCGGTGCTCTTCGTGACCGACGACCCCGGCTCGGCGGTCGAGGTCGCCCTGCAGACGGTGGAGGCGCACTGCGAGGACGACGAGCTGCCCGACGTCCGGGCGGGGGTCGCGCTCGGACCGGTCCTCGTACGCCTCGGCGACGTCTTCGGCGCGCCGGTCAACCTCGCCAGCCGGCTCACCGACGAGGCGCGGCCGCGCACGCTGCTCGTCGACTCCGCCACGGCGGAGGCGCTCGCGGAGGACGGGTCGTACGACCTGAAGCGGCTGCGTCGCCGGTCGGTGCGCGGCTACCGGTCGCTGACGCCGTACCTGCTGCGGCGTACTAGCGTGGATTCGTGAGCGACCTCCCCAAGCGGATCAGCCTGCGCGAGGTGGGACCGCGCGACGGCCTGCAGAACGAAGCGCCCGTCCCGACCACCAGCAAGGTCGCGCTGATCGACGCGCTGTCCCGTACCGGCGTCGGCCGGATCGAGGCCGTGTCCTTCGTGCACCCGAAGGCGATCCCCTCGATGGCCGACGCCGCCGAGGTCTGGGCGGCCGTCGCGAAGTCCAGCGACGTGCGCTACTCCGCCCTGGTGCCGAACCTGCGCGGCGCCCAGCGCGCGCTCGACGCCGGCTTCCGGGAGATCGAGGTCGTCGTCTCCGCGAGCGACACCCACAACCTCAAGAACGTCAACCGCACCACGGAGCAGTCGCTCGACGACATCGCCGAGCTGCTCGCCACCGCGCACGCGGCGGGCGCCACCTGCCAGGTCATCGTGTCGACCGCCTTCGGCTGCCCGTACGAGGGGGAGGTCCCGGTGGAGCGCGTCCTGTCAGTCGCCGGTCGGGCGCTGGCCGACGGCGCGGACGGGCTGTCCTACGGCGACACCACCGGCATGGCGACGCCCGGCCGGGTCACCGCGCTGGTCGGCGAGACCCGGATGCGCTTCCCGGACGCGGACCTCAACCTGCACTTCCACAACACCCGCGGCACCGGGCTGGCCAACGTGCTCGCGGCGCTGCAGCTGGGCGTCACCGACTACGACGCCTCCGTCGGCGGGCTGGGCGGCTGCCCGTACGCCCCCGGCGCCACCGGCAACGTCTGCACCGAGGACCTCGTGCACATGGTCGAGGACATGGGCGTCGACACCGGCGTCGACCTCGAGGCGATGCTCGACGCCGCCCGCGAGGCCGAGCGGCTGGTCGGTCGCACGCTTCCCTCGCAGG
This sequence comes from Actinomycetales bacterium, assembly GCA_036675425.1. Lineage (GTDB taxonomy): Bacteria > Actinomycetota > Actinomycetes > Mycobacteriales > SCTD01 > SCTD01. The sequence continues at coordinate 7,415 of JAKFFB010000337.1, forward strand.
TGCTGCGGGCAGGACCCCGCACGAAGCTCACCCCGCTCTGACAACGGAGAACGCCTTGACCCTGCACGATCTCGAGATCGAGACCCTCAACGGCACCCGCACCACCCTGGGATCCCTCGCCAAGGGCAAGGCGGCGCTGATCGTCAACGTCGCGTCCAGGTGCGGCCTCACGCCGCAGTACGCCGGCCTCGAGGCGCTGCACGAGGACCTCGCCCCCAAGGGCTTCACGGTGATCGGCGTCCCCTGCAACCAGTTCAAGGGGCAGGAGCCGGGCAGCGCCGAGGAGATCGCCGAGTTCTGCTCTGCGACGTACGGCGTGACGTTCCCGATGCTCGCCAAGACCGACGTGAACGGCGACGACCGCGACCCGCTGTTCGCCGAGCTCACCGCCGTCGCGGACGCCGAGGGCAAGGCCGGCGATGTGCAGTGGAACTTCGAGAAGTGGCTGCTCTCGCCCGAGGGCGAGGTCGTCGGCCGCTTCCGCCCGCTGGTCGAGCCCGGTGACCCGGCGCTGCGCGAGGCCGTGGAGGCCGCGCTCCCCGGCTAGCGGTGGATGGTCCCGTCGCGGACGTCCTCGAGCACGGCCATCGCGGCGGCGTCGCCGTCCGCGGCGGCCTCCTCGACCTCGGCCGGCGCGGCCCACACGAACCTGCGGTAGCTCCAGAAGCGGAAGGTCGTGCCGAGCACGAGGCCGACGCCGTTGGCGGCGATGTTGTCGGCCAGCCGGGACTCGAAGCCCAGCACGTAGTGGGAGATCGACAGGCACAGCAGCGCGATGCCGAGCCCGACCGCGTTGAGCACGATGAACAGGCTGTACTCGCGGCGCAGCGTGGTGCGCTCGCGGTGCTTGAACGACCAGATCCGGTTCAGCACGAACGCGTTCGTCGCGCTCACCACGGTCGACAGCACCTTGGCGGTCAGCGGCTTGTCCGGCATCACGTGCAGGACGGCGTTGAACACGGCCAGGTCGACCAGCAGGCTGATGAAGCCGACGGTGCCGAACTTCGCCAGCTCGTGGAACAGCGCGCGGAAGCGGTCGACGAGGGAACCGGCGAGGCTCATGCGTGGGGGCCTCGGGTCATCAGCCCAGCCTACCGGGGCGTGGGACGATGGAGCTCCCCGCAGAAGTCCAGGAGGACCCGCCGTGCTCGACACCCGTCTCACCGAGGAGCAGCAGTCGCTGCGCAAGACGGTCGAGGCCTTCGCCCGTGAGGTGGTGGCGCCCGTGGCGGCGCACCACGACGCGACCAAGACCTTCCCGTACGACGTCGTCCGCGGGATGGCCGACATGGGGCTGTTCGGCCTTCCCTTCCCGGAGGAGTACGGCGGCATGGGCGGCGACTACTTCGCCCTCTGCCTGGCGCTCGAGGAGCTCGGTCGCGTCGACCAGAGCGTGGCCATCACCCTCGAGGCCGGGGTCTCGCTGGGCGCCATGCCGATCTACCGCTTCGGGACGGAGGCGCAGAAGCAGGAGTGGCTGCCGATGCTCTGCTCCGGTGAGGCGCTGGGCGCCTTCGGGCTGACCGAGCCGGGCGCCGGCAGCGACGCGGGCGGCACCCGCACGACCGCGCGGCTCGAGGACGGGCAGTGGGTGATCAACGGCAGCAAGGCGTTCATCACCAACTCCGGCACCGACATCACCAAGCTCGTCACGGTCACCGCCGTCACCGGCCAGACGAGCTCGGGCAAGAAGGAGATCTCGAGCATCCTGGTCCCGGTGCCGACGCCCGGGTTCACGGCCGAGCCGGCGTACGACAAGGTCGGCTGGCACGCCAGCGACACCCACCCGCTGACCTTCGACGACGTGCGCGTGCCGGAGGCCAACCTGCTCGGGCAGCGCGGCCGCGGCTACGCGAACTTCCTGCACATCCTCGACGAGGGCCGCATCGCCATCTCGGCGCTCGCGGTCGGCGCGGCGCAGGGCTGCGTCGACGAGAGCGTGAAGTACGCCAAGGAGCGCGAGGCCTTCGGCCGGCCGATCGGCCAGAACCAGGCCATCTCGTTCAAGATCGCGCGGATGGAGGCGCGGGCGCACGCCGCGCGCACCGCCTACTACGACGCCGCGGCGAAGATGATGGCCGGCCTGCCGTTCAAGAAGGAGGCGGCCGTCGCCAAGCTCGTGTCGTCGGAGGCGGCGATGGACAACGCGCGTGACGCGACGCAGATCCACGGCGGCTACGGCTTCATGAACGAGTACCCCGTCGCGCGGCAGTACCGCGACAGCAAGATCCTCGAGATCGGCGAGGGCACCAGCGAGGTGCAGCTGATGCTCATCGCTCGCGAGCTCGGCTTCTGATGTCCTGGATCGACCTCGAGGGAGCGGTCAACGTCCGCGACGTCGGCGGCCTGCCGACCATCGACGGCCGCACGACCCGGCCCGGTGTCCTGCTCCGCTCCGACAACCTGCAGGACCTGACGCCGGCCGACGTCGAGCTGCTCGTCGACCGGCTCCGCGTGCAGACCGTGGTCGACCTGCGGAGCACCGGTGAGGTGCACCTCGCAGGTCCCGGTCCGCTCAAGGGCGCCGGCCTGACGCACCACCACCTCTCGCTCATCCCGGAGTGGGACGGCGAGCCGGACGAGGCCGAGGTCGAGCGCGCGCTCGACGTGACGGTGCACGAGCACGACGACGAGCCGTCGGTCGACGAGCGGGCCGTCCCGGGCTCGCTCCCGCGGCTGCCGGCGCACGCGCAGGAGAAGGACCCGACGGACCTGGGCGACCACTACCTCGGCTACGTCCGTGACGCACCCGGCGGCGTCGCGTCGGCGCTGAAGGTGCTCGCCGACCCGACCAGCGGCACGACGCTGGTGCACTGCGCGGCCGGCAAGGACCGCACCGGCGTCATCGTCGCCCTCGCGCTGTCCCTCGCCGGCGTGACCCGCGAGGCCGTCGTCGCCGACTACGTGCGCAGCGCCGAGCGGGCGGAGGGGATCCTGCAGCGGCTGAAGTCCACGGAGGCGTACGGTCCCGGGCTCGCCGACGTGACCGTGCGCGACATCGCACCGGTCGCCAGCTCGATGCAGGACTTCCTCGACGCCGTCGACCGGCACTACGGCGGACCGCACGGCCTGGCGATGTCGCTCGGCGTCAGCGAGGAGGAGGTCGCGCGCATCGGCGTGCGCCTCGTCGGCACCTCCCCCCTCGCGAGGTGACCGGCGGGGGCGCCGCCCTCCTGCTGCCGTTCGTCCTCGTCTCCTTCGCGGCGAACTCGCTCATCACCCGCTACGTCGTCGAGGACGACCTGCTCGACGCCGGGCTGCTCACCGGGGTGCGCTTCCTCGCGGGTGCGCTCGCCCTCGCGGTGCTCGCCGGCGTCCTGCGGGAGCGCCCGGTCGTCGGTCGCGGCAACGCGCTGCCCGCGCTGTGGCTGGGTGCCTACGCGGTCTGCATCTCCTACGGCTACCAGCACATCGGCGCGGCCGCCGGCACGTTCGTCTTCTACGCCGCGGTGCTCCTGACGCTGGTGCTCGTCGACCGGCGCGCGGGCCAGCCGCTGCCCGCTCGCCGAGCGGTCGGCGCCGTCGTCGCCCTCGCCGGGATCGGCGTGCTGGCGTCGGCCTCGATCGACACCGTGCGACCGCTGGGGGTGCTGCTGCTGGCCGCGACCGGCGCGGCCTGGGGGCTCTACACCGCCGCCGGCCGCGGAGCGGGTGACCCGCGGCGGTTCACCACGGGCAACTTCCTGCTTCTCGCCGCGGTGCTCGTCGTGCCGGCCGGTGCGGGCGCCGCCGCGGGACTGCACGCCACCGCCGAGGGCGTGGTCTGGGGCTTCCTCATGGGGGCGGGGACGACCGCCTTCGCCTACGTCGCGTGGTACGCCTGCCAGCCCCGGCTCACCGGCTCGCAGGCCGGGCTGGTCCAGCTGGCCATCCCGGTGCTGACGACCGTCGGGGCGGTCGCGCTGCTCGACGAGCCGCTGACGGCCCGGCTGCTCGTGGCGGCGGTCCTCGTCGGCACCGGCATGTGGCTGGGGCGTGCCGTGCCGGTGCCGGCGTCCCGCTAGCCTCGCCTCGTGGCGATCCGCGGACCGATGGGGCTCCCCGTGGTGGGCATGGTCGGCGGCGGCCAGCTCTCCCGGATGACCCACCAGGCGTCCATCGCGCTGGGCCTGTCGCTGCGGGTCCTCGCGGACGCCGCGCACGACAGCGCGGCGCTCGTCGCCAACGGCGTCGTCGTCGGCGAGCACACCTCGCTGGAGGACCTGCGCGCCTTCGCGCAGGGCTGCGAGGTGGTGACCTTCGACCACGAGCACGTGCCCGGCGGGCTGCTCGAGGCGCTCGAGGCCGAGGGGCTGCGGATCGCACCCGGATCGGCCGCGCTGCGGCACGCCCAGGACAAGCTCGTGATGCGGGAGCGGCTCGCCGCGCTCGGCGTCCCCGTACCCCCCTTCACGCCGGTCGCGACGCTGCGCGACGTCGAGGGCTTCGCCAAGCACGTCGGCTGGCCGCTGGTGCTGAAGGCCGCGACCGGCGGCTACGACGGCAAGGGCGTCTGGGTCGTCCGCGACGCCACCGAGGCCGAGGACGTGCTCGCCAGCGGGATCCGCCTGGTGGCCGAGCAGCTGGTTCCGCTGCAGCGCGAGCTGGCCGCGGTCGTCGCGAGGTCGCCGTACGGCCAGGGGGCCGCGTGGCCGGTCGTCGAGACCGTGCAGTCCGACGGGATCTGCGTCGAGGTGGTCGCGCCCGCGCCGGGGCTCAGCGAGGAGCGGGCGCTCGAGGCGCAGGGCATCGCGCTGCGGCTGGCCGACGAGCTCGACGTCGTCGGCGTCCTTGCGGTCGAGCTCTTCGAGACCGCCGACGGGCTGCTGGTCAACGAGCTCGCGATGCGCCCGCACAACAGCGCCCACTGGACGATCGAGGGCGCGCGCACGTCGCAGTTCGAGCAGCACCTGCGCGCGGTGCTCGACTACCCGCTCGGCGCGACGACGCTGACCGCGCCGTGGACGGTGATGGCCAACCTGCTGGGAGGCGACGACGGGGACGCCGATCTCGACCGCCGGCTGCACCTGCTGATGGGACACGACCCGGCGTTGAAGGTGCACCTCTACGGCAAGACCGTGAAGCCCGGTCGCAAGATCGGCCACGTGACCGCGCTCGGCGACGACCTGCCGGCCGTGCGCCGGCGAGCGCAGGTCGGCGCCCACTACCTGAGGACCGGACAGTGGCTGGACGCGTAGGCATCGTCATGGGCAGCGACTCCGACTGGCCGGTGATGCGGCTGGCGGCGGAGGCGCTGGAGGAGTTCGACGTGGCGTACGAGGCGCACGTCGTCTCGGCGCACCGCACCCCGCGCGACATGCTCGACTGGGCGGAAGGCGCTGCGGCTGGGGGCTTCTCGGTCGTCATCGCCGGCGCGGGTGGTGCCGCGCACCTGCCCGGCATGGTCGCCTCGATGACCCCGCCGCCGGTGATCGGGGTGCCGGTGCCGCTCAAGCACCTCGACGGCATGGACTCGCTGCTGTCGATCGTGCAGATGCCCGCGGGCGTGCCCGTCGCGACGGTGTCGATCGCGGGCGCGCGCAACGCCGGGCTGCTCGCGGTGCGCATCCTGTCGGTGTCGGACCCGGTGCTGCAGGATCGGATGGTGGCCTTCCAGGCGGCCCTCGCCGACACCGCTCGTGCCAAGGACGCCGCCCTGCAGGATCAGATCAGCGACTCGTAGCGGTCGCGCAGGCGGGACAGGTCGCGCAGGCGCTGCTCGTACGTCGCGCCGACCGCGAGCAGCAGCGCGCCGGCGGTGCCGAGCACGAGCCAGCGCGGAGCGGCAGCGGCGTACGGCGCCAGCAGCAGCGCGGCGTCGAGCGCGAGCACGCCGCCCCCGATCGCCAGCGGCGCCTGCAGCCGCTCTCGGGCGCCGAGCAGCACGACCACGACGCAGACCGCGGCGAGCAGGAGCGGTCGCCACAGCGGGCTGCCGGCGTAGGACGCGAGCAGGCTGGGCACGAGGGCCGCTCCGAGGCCGGGGCCGTATGCCGCGAAGGAGCGCGTGGCCGGCTCGCGGCGGCGGCGGAGATGCCCCAGGACGAGCGCTGCGACCGCCAGCGGCAGGACGTACGGCTCAGGGTCGGTCACGCCGGCCGCTGCCAGCCGCACCCACGACGAGGCGGACAGCAGCAGGGCGCCGGCGAACGCGAGGCGTCGCCGGTCGGGGCGGAGGGCGGTGCCGAGCGCGACGAGGGCGAGACCGGCCAGCACCCACGACAGCCAGCCGGCGTCGGGGGCCGCGGCGCCGGCGGCGACCAGCGCGACCAGGACCGCCGCGACCTCCGCCCCGGCCCGCCGGTCAGCGCCGAGTCGCGGCGTCGCCGCCAGCGCCAGCAGGGCGACCGCGCCGACCAGCAGTCCGCCGACCTGATCGCCGGCCAGCCCGCTCGCGACGCCGACAGCGGCCACCTCACCGGCAGCGGCCAGCGAGGCGAGACCAGCCGAGACCGCCTGCAGGATCGGCGTTCTGGTGCGCGCGGCGACCGCGGCCAGCAGCACGGCGGCGATCGGCAGCACGACGAGGGTCGTCTCCCGGTCGGCGACCGACCAGACGGCGGCCAGGGCCAGCAGCCCCGTACCGGCAGCAGCCAGCGCGAGGTCCAGCGCGGCGGGGCGGGGGGCGAGGGCGACCGCGGCGCCGAGGGCGACGAGCAGCGCCAGGGCGGCGGCGTGCGAGAGGTCGAGCCCCACCGGCAGCGTCACAGCGGCGGCCAGCAGCAGCACCCCTGCGGGCACAGCCGGCTCGGTCCGGTGCAGGGCGAGCCCGGCGCCGACTGCGGCCGTCGCGGCGGCTGCCAGCACCACCGGGGTCACGAGCGTGCCCTCCCACAGCAGCCCGTCGGCGAGGGCGGCACGGGCGGACGCGTCCTCCGGCAGCTGCCAGCGGTTGCCGAGCCAGGTGAGCGGGGCGAGCGCGCTGACGACGGCGTGCTGCGCCACGGCGAGCACCGACGCGCCGGCGACGACGAGCGCACCCAGCACGGGTCCGGTGCGCAGTCGCCGGGGGAGCAGAGCGGCCGCCTGGACGGCGAGCAGCGCCACCGCCACCGGCACCAGGGGGGACTGGGCGTCCGACAGCTCGGGCCGGGCCACGGCGTGCGCGGCGAGGGCGACGGCACCGACCGGGGCCGCGGACAGCAGCAGCCGCCAGCCGGGGTCGCGGACCAGCACGGCAGCACCCGCGACCACCCCGGCGAGGCAGAGCAGCGCGACGGCACCCGGGCGCGGTTCCGAGCCGAGGGCCGCACCCACCGCCGCGATGCCGGCGATGCCCGTGACAACCGCGCCGGCACTGGTCAGCGTCGCCACGACGTCCGGCCGCGCCCACCCGCGACCGGACAGGAGCGCCAGGACCGCCAGGTCGGCCGCGGCCAGCGCCGTCAGCCACAGCGCCGTTGTGGCCGGGCCGGGGTGGGCCTCGAGCAGCAGGATCGGCACCGGCAGCTGGGCCAGCAGGACGGAGGCGATCCGGGCCAGCCGGACGGGGACGAGCGTGGCGTAGCCCGCCGAGAGCAGCGCCAGCACGACGGCGCTCCCCGCGACGAAGCGCTCGTCACTGGCGTCCTCGGCCAGCCCGAGCGTGCGCAGGCCGTAGGCGTCGAGGGCCGCCAGGGCCAGCGTCACCGCGGTCAGCGTCTCGGCGGTGGAGAGCAGGCCGCGGATCCGGGCGCGGGGCACGGCGAGCCCGGCGACGACCGTCAGGACGAGCAGCACTGCCGCGCGACCGCCCGCGCCCAGGCGCTCGTAGGTGACGGCGGCGAAGACGACGGCAGCGACGGCGAGGAGCAGCCCGCCCAGGCCGAGCAGGGTGTTCGAGGTGCGCTTCGGCGTCCACTCCGCGCGCGGCGCGGCGGGAGTGGCCGGGGGAGCGGCCGGCGCGGCGACAGGCTCCGCCCGGAGCGCCGCGATCAGGGTGTCGCGCTCGGCGAGCAGCGCGCGCCGGGACGCGTCGAGGCGGAGCAGCTCGGTGTCGACCTCCCACAGCCGCGCCGCCTCCGGTCCCCGCAGGCGCAGCCCGCAGGCCGGGCACGAGCCGATGCCCGGCAGGGCCGCGCTGCAGCCCGGGCAGCGGGTCGCGTCGGGGGTGGCCACGGCGCGATCATGCCGTGCCGGGGGTCATCTCCAGTCGAGCTTCGGGCAGCGGTCCATGACCACCTCGAGCCCAGCGGCCTCGGCGCGCGCCGCCGCGTCCTCGTCGACGACGTCCAGCTGCATCCAGATCGCCTTCGCGCCCTTGTCTATCGCCTGGTCGACGACCGGACCGACCAGCTCGGACCGCACGAAGCAGTCGACGACGTCGACGTCGAAGGGGATGTCGGCCAGCCGCTCGTAGCCCGTCTCGCCGAGCACCGTCTCCGCCTTCGGGTGAACCGGCACGATGCGGCGGCCGCGGCCCTGCAGGAAGGCTGCGACGCCGTACGCCTCGCGGCCCCGGTTGGTGGACAGCCCGACGACCGCCCACGTGGGCATCGCCAGGACGCGATCGACGGTGGCGCGGTCGCCGTACGGCACGGATTCTCCTCGGGTCTGTGCTCCACCCCTACCCCGCGTGGTGTGCTGCAGCCATGACCTCCTTCCCCGACAGCCGCTGGGGCAGCGACAGCTCGGTGCTGCGCCGGCCGATGGTCGCGTTCTCCTGCAGCCGCCCCGGCTCGTGGCTCATCAAGACGCTGACACCGCTCGACCGCAAGGTGCTGACCCGCTCGCGAGGCCGCTTCACCGTGCTCGGTCCGATCGGCGCGCCGGTGCTGCTGCTCACCACGACCGGCCGGAAGTCGGGGCAGCCCCGGACGACACCGCTGCTCTACGCCCGCGACCCGGACCGGGATGCGCTGATCGTGGTCGGCAGCAACTTCGGGCAGCAGCACCACCCGGCCTGGACCGGCAACCTGCTCGCGCAGCCGGAGGCGACGGTGACGATGGCCGGCACCGACGTGCCGGTGCTCGCCGAGCAGCTGCAGGGCGCGGAGGCCGAGCGCGCGTACGCCCTCATGGTCGAGGCCGCGCGGACCTACGCGGAGTACCGCTCCCGCACCGACCGCGAGATCCGGGTCTTCCGCCTCGCGCCCCGCTGACCTGCGCTCGCCGTCCTGTCGGCTTTGAGACACGTCGAACCGATTGAAGTGCTCTGCGCGGGTCGGTACACATCTGTCCAGGCAGCAAGAGCCCTGGGGGGATCACCATGCAGCACTCGAAGGCGCTGTCCGTCGCGCTGTGCGCACTGGTTCTGGCCGCCCTGGGTGCGCCCGCGGTGGCACGACCTCAGGGCGACGACCGCGTGACTCCGGACGGCACTGCGGGGTCGTACTCGAGGCTCGACGGGTCGAGCGACTCGACGCACGACTTCTGCTCCACCAGCCGGCGCCAGCAGGCCGAGCCGGCCGTCGCCGTGAACCCCAGAGACCCGCGGGTGATCGTGGCGGGCGCGGCAGACCAGTGCTACGGCGGTGTCCGGCAGATCCCCATCACGCAGGCGCAGGGGTGGCTGGGCTTCTACCGCTCCACCGACGGGGGGAGCAGCTGGAGCGCCAGCCTGATGCCCGGCCACGACGCTGCCACGACCGCGGGAATCACGACGACCGACTGCGGGCAGGCCGACGCGACCATGGCGTTCGACCGGGACGGCCGGCTCTTCTACGGCGCGCTCTGCCCCGACCTCAAGGCGGACCAGGCCCTTGCTGACTTCCACATCGTGGTGTCGACGTTCGACGAGGACGGCAGCGACTACGTCCGGACCGTCGTGGTCGAC
>JAKFFB010000135.1:0-3198 GCA_036675425.1 Actinomycetales bacterium
TGCACGCCGTCCTGGCACGCGCTCGCGAGAAGGGCCTGGAGGGCGAGGACCTGCGCGCACTCGGAGAGGCCGAGGGGATCGATGAGTACGTCGCCGCGGGGCTGTTCCTCGAGCAGTACCTCGACTCGCTCGACAGCCTCGGCGCCACCGACTACGCCGACCTGATCCGACGCGCGGTGATCGAGGCCGAGGTGCATCGTGACGAGCTGCGCGCGCAGTTCCGGCACGTGTTCGTCGACGAGTACCAGGACACCGATCCCGGCCAGGTGGCGTTGCTCCGCGCCATCGCGGGCGACGGGCGCGACCTGGTCGCCGTGGGCGATCCGCACCAGTCGATCTACGGCTTCCGGGGCGCCGAGGTGCGCGGGATCCTCGAGTTCCCGACGGCCTTCCCGCGCAGCGACGGGGCGCCGGCCGACGTGGTCGCGCTGCGCACGATCCGTCGCTTCGGGCCCGGCATCATGGCGCCGGCGCAACGCGTGGCCGGCCGGATCGGGCTGCCCGGCACGATCGCCGAGGACGCCCGCAAGCTCTTCCTGTCGCCGGTGGCAGAGACGGGTCCGCACGGACGCGGCCTCGTCCAGGTCCGCACCTTCGACACCGAGCGGGCCGAGGCCGAGCACCTTGCCGACCTGCTGCGGCGCGCGCACCTGGAGGACGGCATCGCGTGGGACGACATGGCCGTGCTGGTGCGTTCGGGACGGGCCAGCATCGGGCCGCTACGGCGGGCGCTCGGCGCTGCCGGCGTGCCGGTCGAGGTGGCGCGCGACGAGGTGCCCCTGGTCCGCGACCCCGCCGTACTGCCTCTGCTCGACGCCCTGCGCGCGGTCGTGAACCTCGACAACGCCGACCCCTCGCACGTGGAGTACGTCGACGTCGGGCGTGCCGAGGCGTTGCTGACCGGTCCGCTCGGCGGCCTCGATGCCGGCGACGTACGACGCCTCGCGCGGGTGCTGCGCCAGCGGGAGAAGGACGTCGCCCAGGCCGAGGGCGGGACGCCGCGCGGTTCGCGGGAGCTGGTGCGGCTGGCCGTGGTCGACGCGACCTTCCTGGACGGACTCGACGCACCCGAGGCCGGACAGGCCCGCGCGCTGGCAACGCTGCTGGCCCGGGCGCGTGCGGATCTCGACGCCGGCGCGAGCGCCGAGGACCTGCTCTGGACCGTGTGGTCGGGCACGAACTGGCCCCAACGGCTGCGCCGGTACGTCGAGGCAGGCGGCGGCTCGGCCCGTCGCGCGCACCGTGACCTCGACTCGATCTGTGCCCTGTTCGACGTGTCGGTGCGCTCCGGGGAAAGGCGCGAGCACCAGGGTGTGGCGCCGTTCCTCGAAGGCCTCGTCCAGCAGGAGATCCCCGCCGACACACTGGCGGACCGTGGCGCACGTGGCGCCGCCGTACGCCTGTTGACGGCGCACCGGAGCAAGGGCCTGGAATGGCGTTTGGTCGTGGCTGCGCACGTGCAGGCCGAGGGCTGGCCCGACCTGCGGCGTCGCTCGACGTTGCTGCAGGCCGACCGGATCGGGACCGACGGGGTGCTTCCGCCGGTCTCGACCCGCGAGCTGCTGATGGAGGAACGACGGTTGTTCTACGTCGCCTGCACCCGGGCGCGCGAGCGCCTCGTCGTCACCGCCGTGAAGTCCAGCGAGGACGAGGGCGAGCAGCCGTCCCGGTTCATCGAGGAGCTCGGCAGCTCGATCGAGCACGTCGTCGGACGTCCGCCGCGCCCGCTGTCCCTGGACGGCCTCGTGGCGGAGCTGCGCCGTACCGTCGCGGACCCGGCGACCGAGGAGCCGCTGCGCGCTGCTGCGGCCCGTCGCCTCGCCCGCCTCGCGCAGGAACGAGTCGGACGACGGGCCCTGGCGCCCGCCGCCGATCCCGCCACCTGGTGGGGCACTCGCGCGGTCACGGTGTCGACCACGCCGATCCGCGCCGAGGACCAGCCGGTGCCGGTCTCCGCGAGCATGCTCGATTCGCTGGCCGTGTGCCCGACGCAGTGGTTCCTGACCCGTGAGGCCGGTGGCGTGGGTCGCGCGCACCAGTCCGCCAACCTCGGTGAACTCGTGCACGCCCTCGCCGAACGGGTGGCGGCGGGCGATGCGCCGCCCGACCCGGCGGCCCTGATGGCGTACGTCGACGAGGTCTGGGACCGCCTCGACTTCCGGACGCCGTGGTCGAAGGTGCGCGAGCACGAACGCGTCCGCGCGGCGCTCGAGCGGTTCGTGGAATGGCACGAGTCCAACCCGCGTGAACTGGTGGACCGCGAGGCGAAGTTCTCGACGGTGGTCGACCTGCCTGACGGCGAACGCGTGCAGCTGACCGGGTACGCCGACCGGGTCGAGCTCGACGCCGACGGACATGTCGTCGTGGTGGACCTCAAGACGGGTCGCAACAAGCCGTCGGACACCTCGGTCAAGGGACACGTCCAGCTCGCGCTGTACCAGTTCGCCGTCGACCACGGCGCGCTCGACACCGACCCGGGGGCCCCGCCGCACACGGCCGGTGGCGCCGAGCTCGTGCAGCTGGGGCTGGTGGACGGCGGCCCGGCGGCGACGGTGCAGCAGCAGCCGGTGCACGCCGAGGAGGGCCCCGAACGCGAGGACCTCCGTGGGCGGTTGACGAACGCCGCGGCGCTGATCCGCGGGGAGCACTTCCCGGCCGTGGCCGGGCAGCACTGCCGTACGTGCTCGTTCGTGCCGTTGTGCCCCGCGAAGAGTGCCGGGGCGGTGGTGGCGCAATGATCCGGCCGCCGATGAAGCTCGACACCCCTGCCGACCTGCAGCGGGCGATGCAGGCGAAGTTCCCGCCGAGCGACGAGCAGTGGGCTGCGATCAGCGCCCCCCTGCGGCCGGCGGTCGTGATCGCCGGCGCCGGCTCGGGCAAGACGACGCTGATGGCTGCCCGGGTCGTCTACCTCGTGCTCACCGGCCAGGTGCGCCCCGAAGAGGTGCTCGGCCTGACCTTCACGACCAAGGCCGCCGCGGAACTGCGCCAGCGGATCCGCACGGCCCTGCGGGACGCGGGAGCGCTCGACCTCACGGCCGGCGGCGGGGCCAACGGGGCCGACGCCGACGAGGCCGACGAGGTGCTCGAACCGACCGTGGCGACGTACAACGCCTATGCCGCGACGCTGCTCACCGACCACGGCCTGCGGATCGGGCACGAGCCCGACACCCGCGTCATCACCGATGCCGCGCGCTA
>JAKFFB010000185.1:0-17023 GCA_036675425.1 Actinomycetales bacterium
ATGCTGCTCGACGGAGCGCCGCGGCCCGCCGCGATCATCGGCGTACCCGTCGGCTTCATCGGTGCCGCCGAGTCCAAGCAGGCACTCGAAGAGGTCGAGCTCGACATCCCGTTCCTCACGGTCCGGGGCCGCCGCGGCGGCTCGGCGATGGCCGCCTCCGCCCTCAACGCGCTGGCCCAGGAGCGGGAGTGACCGGCCGGCTGTACGGCGTCGGGCTCGGCCCTGGCGACCCCGAGCTGATCACCCGCAAGGCCGCCCGGCTGATCGGCGAAGCCGACGTGATCGCCTTCCACGCCGGCGTCGGCAAGCAGTCCAACGCCCGCACGATCGCCGCCGACCTGATCCCGGCCAGCGCGATCGAGGAGGAGCTGCGCTACCCCGTCACGACCGGGCCCACCGCGCACCCGGGTGGGTACGCCGGCGCGATGGCGGAGTTCTACGAGGACTGCGCCTCGCGCCTGGCCGGGCACCTCTCGGAGGGACGGACGGTCGTCGTGCTGGCCGAGGGCGACCCGCTGTTCTACGGCTCTTTCATGTACCTCCACGACCGCCTTGCGCCGCGCTTCGAGACCGAGGTCGTCCCCGGCGTACCCGCCTTCGCGGCCGCCACCGCCGTCCTCGCCTCGCCGCTCGTGCGGCAGACCGACGTCCTCACCGTGCTGCCCGGCACCCTCCCGGTCCCCGAGCTCGCCCGCCGCCTCGCCGACACCGACGGCGCGATCATCATGAAGCTCGGCCGCCGCTTCCCCGGCGTCGTCGACGCCCTGCGCCAGGCCGGCCGCCTCGAGCACGCGTTGTACGTCGAGCGCGCCTCGATGCCCGCCGAACGCTGGATGCCGGTGGCCGACGTCGACCCCGCGACCGTCCCCTACTTCTCGTTGATCGTGGTCCCAGGCGACTCGATCGCTAGCGACCCCGGAGGCCGGAGGGCGACTACGTCGTCCGCCCCATCGCCGCTGGTTGAGGAGGGCGCGCCAGCGCCCGTCACGAAACCAAGCCCGCTAGTAGTACTCGGACTCGGCCCAGGCCCCGACAAATGGCTCACCCCCGAGGCAGCGGAAGCCCTGGCCAACGTCGACCATGTCGTCGGCTACGCCCCGTACGTCAACCGCGTCCCGCAACGCGAAGGCCTCACCCGCCACGCCTCCGGCAACACCGTCGAGGTCGACCGGGCGCGCCTCGCCCTCGACCTCGCCGACCGCGGCGAGAAGGTGGCCGTCGTGTCCGGCGGAGACGCGGGCGTCTTCGGCATGGCGAGCGCCGTGTTCGAGGCCGCCGCCGACTTCCCCGACGTACCCATCGAGGTCCTCCCCGGCGTCAGCGCCGTCCAGGCCGTCGCGGCCAAGGCAGGCGCCCCGATCGGCGCGGACTTCGCGGTCCTGTCGCTGAGCGACCGGCTCAAGCCGTGGTCCGTGATCGAGAAGCGCCTGCACGCGATCGCCGAGGCCGACCTGGTGCTCGCGGTCTACAACCCCGCCTCCCGCAGCCGCACCTCCCAGGTCGCCGACCTGCAGAAGCTCTTCCTCGAGCACCGCAACGCCGACACGGTCGTCGTGGTCGGTCGCGACGTCGGCCGGGCGGAGGAGTCGCTGACGGTGACCACCCTCGCCGGACTCGACGCGGACTCGATCGACATGAAGTGCCTGCTGATCGTCGGGTCGAGCGGGACCCGGCTGACCCCGTCCGGCCGGGTGTGGACCGCCCGGTCGGTCGCGGAAGGGCTCACCGTCACGTTCTGAGGACCAAGGTCTGGCTGAGATAGATAGGTAAGGCTATCCTTACTTCATGCCGATCACACGTCCGTACACGTTGACCGAGGCCGAACGCGCCAGGACCATCCTGGCGAGTTGCACGAACGTCCGGGTCCTCGTCCCGGGCCTGACCCTCGAAGTGCACCGGCACGGACTCACCCCGGACGGGTCGGTCCTGTTCCAGGCCCCCGCCGACCTGGAGCCGCAGCAGGCCGGGTTGACCGCGATCGACGTAGCCGCGGTGCCGCAGCCCGACCGGGTGCGCGGTGTGGTCGAGCTGCGCGGCCTGCTCACCGAGGTGGTCGACCCGCTGCCGGCCGGCATGCGGGCGCACCTGACCGGCTCGGACGACCCGGCGGCGGGCCGCCTGCTCCGCCTCACCCCTGAAGAAGCGGAGCTGGACTGGCGCTGCGAGGACAGCTCGGGCTCGTTCCCGCTGTCGCTGCCGGCGTACCGGGCGGCGTTCCCGGATCCGCTGGTCGGGTACGAGCTCACGTGGTTGCCACACCTGCAGGCCGACCACAGCGAGGTCCTCGTGCAGATGGCGCGCCACGAGCTCGGCATCGAGGAATCCGTCGACGTGCGCGCGCTCGGGCTGGACCGGTACGGGATCGTCCTGCGGGTCCGTCACGAACAGAACCAGTACGACGTCCGGGTCTGCTTCGACCGGCCGGTCTCCTGCGGCTGCGACGTCCGCGAGGCGTTCGGCGCCCTCGCCGGACGAGCCGGCATGGATCCGCACTGCTGAGGACCTGCGTCAGTCCGTGCGCTTGAGCCCCCGGTCGCGGGTCGCGTCGTAGAGGTAGGACTCGGCGACGGCGGCCGGGTCGAGGGCGGGGCCGACCAGGATGATGGCCGCCTGGCGCAGACCGGCGGCTTCGACGTCGGCTGCGATCGACGCGAGCGTCCCGCGCAGCACGATCTGCTCGGGCTGACTGGCCCGGTAGACGACGGCGACCGGGCAGTCGGGGCCGTAGTCGTCGACCAGGGAGCCAGCGAGTTCGCGGATCCGGGTGATCGCCAGGTGCAGGACCAGCGTGGCGCCGGTGGCGGCGAAGGCGGCCAGGGTTTCGCCGTCCGGCATCGCGGTCGACCTGGCCTGGGCCCGGGTCAGTACGACGGACTGCGCCAGCCGCGGCACCGTCAGCTCACGGCCGAGCACCGCCGCGGCAGCGGCGTACGCCGGCACTCCGGGGGTCACGTCCCAGGCGACCCCGGCGGCGTCGAGCCGCGCGGTCTGCTCGGCGACGGCCGAGTACAGCGACGGGTCTCCGGAACAGAGCCGTACGACGTCCTTGCCCGCCTGGTCGGCCGCGACCAGGACGGTGGTGATCCGGTCCAGGTCGAGGTCCTGGGTGTCGACGAGTTCGACACCCTCACGGCAGTGCGAGAGCACCTCGGCGTCGAGGTAGGTGCCGGCGTAGACGACCACATCCGCGGCGGCGAGCAGGGCCGCCGCACGGACAGTGATGAGGTCGGCGGCACCCGGGCCGCCTCCGACGAAGTGGATGGTCACGCGCCGGCTCCGTCCGCTGGTCCCGGTTTGGTCCAGGCCCACTGGGTGATCGCCCGTGCCGGCGCCCAGCCCGTGAACGACCCGATCGGTGCGGCGGTCTCCACCTGGAGCCGGATCAGCTCACCGCCCAGCTCGGCGTACCGGGCCGCCAGCAGCGTCTCGGTCTCGAGGGTCACGCCGTGCACGACCAGACGGCCGCCCGGCCGGAGTACGGCGATCACGGAATCGAGGACTCCCTCGCGACTGGCGCCGCCCCCGACGAAGACGGCATCCGGGACCGGCAGGTCGGCCAGCGCGTCCGGAGCGCTCCCGGTGCGTACGACGAGCCTCGGAACCCCCAGGGAATGGGCGTTCCGGCCGATCCGCTCCGCTCGTGCGGCGTCCGCCTCGATGGCGACAGCGCTCGTGGTCGGGTGGGTGCGAAGCCACTCGATGCCCACCGATCCGGCACCGGCACCGACGTCCCAGAGGCACTGGCCGGGACCCGGCGCGAGCCGGGCCAGGGCCGAGGCGCGCGCGTCGCGCTTGGTGAGCTGGCCGTCGTGCTCGAACGCCTCGTCCGGCAGACCCGGGGTCCAGGTCCAGCCGGTCCCGACACAGTCGATCGCCAGGACGGTCAGGGCTGCGGTCTCGCCGACGAAGTCGGACGCGACTGCGGACCGCCGGGACTCCTTGGCGCTACCCAGGTCGCACAACGCGGTCAGCACACTCGCCCCGAACCCGTGCTCGGTGATCAGACCCGCGATCTGGCCGGCTGTGGAGCCGTCGGAGCAGAGCACCAGGAGCCGGTGCCCGGGAGCCAGGGCACGCAGCACGGCGTACCGGTTGCGCCCCACCAGCGGGATGACTTCGACGGTCTCGGCCGGCCAACCCATCCGCGCCCTGGCGAGCACGACCGACGACACGGCCGGGATGATCCGGATCTGTTCGGCACCGAACCGATCGGCCATCCGGTCGACCAGGATGCTGCCGACGCCGGAGAACAGCGGGTCCCCCGTGGCGAGCACCACGACTCTGCGGCCGACGTACTCGTCGAGAAGCGTGTACAGGTGATCGCGCAGCGGCCGCTGCCAGACGATCCGCCTCTGTCCCGCCACAGAGGGCACCATCGCGAGGTGCCGCTCTCCTCCGAGGAGGACCTCGGCGTCGAGAATCTCCTGCTGGGCTTGGGAAGTGAGGCTCTCCCAGCCGTCGGCGCCGATGCCGACGACGGCCAACGAGTCAGCCGGGGTGGGGTCCATGACGGGAGACGCTATCGTGAGCGCTCCTAGGCACGAGGTGCCCCGGAGGACCCCAGCGCAGCATCGGGGTCGAAGGGGAGAATCAGGGAAGCCGGTGAGAATCCGGCACAGGGCCCGCTGCGGTGACCGGAGGCCAGCGACACACGCTGGGACTCCGGAAGTCCGAAGACCGGCCTCGCGCCAATCGTTGTTCGATGGCTGACGAGCGGGAGCCCCCATGCCACAGCAGTTCCCTTTCAGTGCCGTTGTCGGCTCCACCGACATGGCCCTCGCCCTGATCCTGACCACGATCTCGCCCGAGGTCGGCGGCGTCCTGGTCCGCGGTGAGAAGGGCACCGCGAAGTCGACGATCGTGCGGGCGCTGGCCGCCGTGCTGCCGCCGATCGACGTGATCGCCGGGGACCGGTTCTCCTCCGATCCCGACGACAAGGACCCGCTCTCGCCCGACGGCCCGTTCGCCGCCGACGCAGCCGTGGAGACCCGGCCGGTGCGTCTTGTCGAACTGCCTATCGGCGCCGGCGAGGACCGCGTCCTCGGGTCCCTGCACCTCGAACGGGCCCTGCGCGACGGACGCGCCGAGTACGAGCCGGGACTGCTCGCGCGCGCCCACCGAGGCGTCCTCTACGTCGACGAGGTGAACCTGCTCCACGACCACCTCGTCGACCTGCTCCTCGACGCCGCGGCGATGGGCCGGGCGACCGTCGAACGCGACGGCGTCTCGGTGACGCATGCCGCGCGGTTCGTCCTGGTCGGCACCATGAACCCCGAGGAGGGCGAGCTCCGGCCGCAGCTGCTGGACCGTTTCGGGCTGACCGTCGAGGTCGCCGCACCCCGCGATCCGTCGGTCCGGGTCGACGTCGTCCGCCGCCGGATGGCGTACGACGCGGACCCGGACGCGTTCATCGCGTCGTACGCCGACGCGGAGCGCGCGCTGACCGCCCGGATCCGCGCGGCCCAGCAGGCGCTGCCTGCCGTCGTACTCGGAGACGACGCGCTGCTGAAGATCGCCGAGGTCTGCGCGGCCTTCGACGTCGACGGGATGCGCGCCGATCTGGTCACCGCCCGGGCCGCGATCGCCCACGCCGCCTGGCACGGCCGCACCTGGGTGACCCGCGACGACATCCGGGCCGCCGCCCGACTCGCCCTGCCGCACCGCCGGCGCCGTAACCCGTTCGACGCGCCCGGCCTCGACGAGGATCTGCTGGACCGGATCCTCGGCGACGACGAGCCGGAGCCGCCGACCGAGGGCCCGGACGGAGAACTCGGCGACGACTCTGCGGACGCCTCGACGAGCTCGACGGACCAGCCGGAGGACGAGGCAGACGCGGACGCGGCAGATGTCGCGACGAGCTCGACGAACGAGGCTCAATCCGAGGTCGCCGAAGACCCTCCCGGCGTCCCGACAGGCTCGACGAACGAGGCGGAGGCGACCGTCACCGCCGGCGCCCCGTTCCGGCCCCGGCTGCTCACGGTCGACGGCCTCGGTGCCGGGGATGCCGGCCGGCGCAGCCGCGCGGTGACCAGCACCGGCCGGCGGATCGGCGCGAAGGCCCCGCACGGCCAGGGAGGGTCGATCCACCTGGTGGAGACGATCCGCGCCGCGGCCCGGCACCAGGGAGAACGCACCCGCACCGGTCCCGCGATCAGCCTCCGTCCCGAGGACCTGCGCGTCGCGGTCCGGGAGGGGCGCGAGTCGAACCTGGTGCTCTTCTGCGTCGACGCCTCAGGGTCGATGGCGGCCCGCAAGCGGATGAGCGAGGTCAAGGCAGCGGTGCTCTCGCTGCTGCTCGACGTCTACCGCCGTCGCGACAAGGTCGGCCTGGTGACGTTCCGTGGCACCGAGGGCACCCTGCTGCTACCACCGACCACGTCGGTCGACATCGCGGCGACGCGGCTCGAGGAACTCCCGGCCGGCGGACGCACCCCGCTCGCCGAGGGCCTCGCCACCACGATCGAGGCGCTGCGCGTCGAAGCCGTCCGAGACCCCCGTCGCCGACCACTGCTGGTGCTGGTCACCGACGGGCGCGCCACCGCCGGGCCCGATGCTCTCGGGCGGGCCCGGCGAGCGGCGGGCGCAGTGGCTCGCGCAGGGATCGCGTCGGTCGTCGTCGACTGCGAGACCGGCCGCTTCCGGCTCGGTCTCGCCCGGCAGCTGGCCGCCGACCTGGGAGCCGAGTACCTCCCGCTGGGTGACGTCGGTTCGGCGGACCTGACCGGCGTGGTGCACGAGCGCTTGGCCGGCGTACGAGCTGCGGACGCGTCGGCGGAAGGAGTGGCCTGATGCCCCAGGGCCAGCCGGCCGTCGTCCCCGAGGACGGCCTCAGCACGAAGCAGCGCCGCAACCGACCGCTCGTCGTCGTCCACACCGGCGACGGCAAGGGGAAGTCGACGGCGGCCTTCGGCCTCGCGCTGCGCGGCTGGAACCAGGGCTGGAACCTCGGGGTGTTCCAGTTCGTGAAGTCGGCGAAGTGGCGCCTCGGCGAGCAGAGCGTCTTCGAGCAGCTCGGCGAGCTGCATGCGTCGACCGGCACCGGCGGTCCGGTGGACTGGCAGAAGATGGGTTCGGGTTGGTCGTGGTCGCGCAAGGCCGGGACCGAGGACGACCACGCCGTCGCGGCCGCGGAGGGCTGGGCCGAGATCAAGCGGCGCATCGCTGCCGAGACCCACGACCTCTACCTCCTCGACGAGTTCACCTACCCGATCAACTGGGGCTGGGTCGACCTCGACGATGTCCTCGACACCCTGGCGAACCGACCCGGACATCAGCACGTCGTGATCACCGGGCGGCGGGCGGACCCGCGGCTCCTGGAGGCGGCGGACCTGGTCACGGAGATGGCCAAGCTCAAGCATCCGATGGACGCGGGCCAGAAGGGCCAGCGCGGCATCGAATGGTGACCACCGCGACCACCGCCCTGCCGCGCCTGGTGATCGCCGCTCCGGCGAGCGGGCACGGCAAGACCACGATCGCCACCGGACTGATGACGGCGCTCTCCCGCGCCGGCCACGTGGTCAGCGGGCACAAGGTCGGCCCGGACTACATCGACCCGGGATACCACGCGCTCGCCACCGGACGGCCGGGCCGCAACCTCGACCCGCACCTCGTCGGTGAGGACCTGCTGGTCCCGTTGCTGCTGCACGGCGCGCGCGGTGCGGACGTCGCGATCGTCGAGGGTGTGATGGGCCTGTACGACGGACAACTCGGCACCGAGGGCTTCTCCTCGACGGCCCACGTCGCCGCGGCGACGCGCACGCCGGTCGTCCTGGTCGTCGACATCTCGCACGCGTCGCGGTCGGTCGCCGCCACGGTGCACGGGATGGCCACGTTCCAGCCCGACACCGACATCGTCGGAGTGGTCCTCAACAAGGCCGGCTCGCAGCGCCATGCCGACGAGGTGGTGCGGGCGCTCGCCGTGACCGGGATCCCGGTGCTCGGCATCCTGCACCGCGACGACGGCGTCACGGCTCCCTCACGGCACCTCGGCCTGGTCCCGGCCGCGGAGCGGCACGACGCCGCCGCGGCACTCGACCGGCTCGCCGGTCTGGTCGCCGAGCGGATCGACCTGGACGCCGTACTGCGGCTGGCGCGACAGGCGCCCGGCCTGGTCGGCGAGGCCTGGGATCCGCTGACCGCCCTCGGCGACCCGGTGGCCCGGCCGGGCGCCCAGGAGATCGAACAGCGCCCGGTGATCGCGATGGCCGGCGGCCGCGCCTTCACCTTCGCCTACGCCGAGACGCGCGAACTGCTCGAGGCCGCCGGCTGCGACGTGGTCGTCTTCGACCCGACGACGGACGCAGAGCTTCCCACCGGGACCCGTGGCCTCTACCTCGGCGGCGGCTTCCCGGAGGTGCACGCCGCTGACCTGACCGGGAACGCGAGTCTGCGCGCACAGATCCGGCAGGCGATCGCAGCCGGACTCCCGACCGTCGCCGAATGCGCCGGCCTGCTCTACCTGTGTCGCCGCGTCGACGGCACCGACATGGTCGGAGCCATCGCGACCGACGCCGCGATGGCGCCCCGGTTGACCCTGGCGTACCGGACCGCGACCGCCCCGGGGGACAGCCTGCTGACCCGCCGCGGTGAGCGGATCACGGGTCACGAGTTCCACCGGACCCGGCTGCTGGCCGAGACCGCCGGCCCTGCGTGGGACTTCGGGTCCGGCCTCACCGACGGAGTCGCGACCCCGACCCTGCACGCGGGTTACCTGCACACCCACTGGGCCGGGCATCCGCGGCTGGCCGCGCGCTTCGCCGAGGCGGTTCACGCGGCGACACCGGCCGCGTCGACGGCCCCGGTCCGGGAAGCCGCGCACTCCACCGAATCCGGTGCTCTGCCCGACCCGCTCCGCCACCACGGCGACGTCGAGGCCGCCGACGGACTCGCCGACTTCGCGGTCAACGTGTACGACGGCCCCCGGCCGGACTGGCTGGAGAAGGCCCTCGCCTCCGCCGACCTCGGCCGGTACCCCGACGCGACCCGGGCCCGGGCTGCGGTGGCCTCCCGGCACGGCCGGCACCCCGACGACGTCCTCGCGACCGCCGGCGCCGCCGAGGCCTTCGGCCTGATCGCGCGACTGAGGCCCTGGCGGCTCCCGGTGGTCGTGCACCCGCAGTTCACCGAGCCCGACGTCGCCCTGCAGGCTGCCGGCCGGACGGTGCACCACGTCGTCCTGGACCCGGCCGGCGGATTCGTCCTCGACCGGGACCGGATCCCCGTCGACGCCGACCTGGTCGTCGTCGGCAATCCGACCAACCCGACCGGGGTCCGGCACCGGGCCGAGGTGATCCGCGCACTGGTCGCGCCGGGCCGGCTCGTCGTCGTGGACGAAGCCTTCCTCGACGACTCCGACCAGTCCCTGGCCGGCACGGCGCTGCCCGGCCTGCTCGTCATCCGGAGCCTCACCAAGCTGTGGTCGATCCCGGGGGTCCGCGCCGGCTACGTCCTCGGCGAGCCGGCGACGATCAGCGGTCTCGAGCGGCTGCAGCCGCCCTGGTCCGTCTCCGCCACCGCGGTCGCCGCGCTGGTCGCCTGCAGCACACCGGAGGCGGTCGCCGAGGCGTCGGTCCGGGTCGCCCGGATCGACGAACAGCGGGAGTTTCTCCTTGCAGGGCTGGAAGAACTCGGTGTCGAGCACGTCCGCACCTCGACCGCACCGTTCGTCCTCGCCCGTCCCGGTGCTGGCGTCCACGCGTCGCTGCGGGCCGCCGGGTTCGCCGTACGACGGGCGGACACCTTCCCCGGACTGGACGCCGGCTGGGTCCGGATCGCGGTCCGTGACGCCGCGCGTACCGCACGTCTTCTCGATGCCCTACGATGACCTCTCCAGGCACGAGGAAGCCGGTGGAACTCCGGCACAGTCGCGCTACTGTGACATCGCTTCGGCGGTGGAGTCAGACCCGCGGGCCTGGATACCCCCACGACACGGGACGCATCATCCCGAAGGAGGATTCCATGGCTTCCGCCATTTCCGCCGCTGCGCCGGCACCGCTCGACATCCCCGCGATTCCGCTCCGTGAGCTCCTGCCCTGGCTGCTCATGGCCGGTCTGCTCTCGCTGCTGACGATCTTCTTCATCAGCGCCGACCAGGGCGCGATCTCGATCCCCGCCGGCACCGCGATCCACGAGTGGGTCCACGACGGCCGGCACCTGCTCGGCTACCCCTGCCACTGAGCTGACCGCGGTCCTCGCGACCACACCCACACGCCTCGCGCTCGCTCGGACAGCTCGTCCGCCGGGCTTCTCGAGACGTCTGCACCCGACGCTCCGGCGTCTCGACAGGCTCGACGAACGGGCTCACCGCCCACCGAGCCCGTATCGAACGGACCCCTGATGACCCCCCGTACCTTCCTGATCAACGGGCTGCTCGCCGGCCTGCTGGCCGGCTTCGCCGCCTTCCTCGTCGCCCACCAGATCGGCGAGCCGCCGGTCGATGCCGCCATCGCGGTCGAAGAGGCCGGTGCCGAGCACACCCATGAGGACTCCGCACCGGCCCACTCCCACGCCGACGAGGACGGCACGGCCGTCTCCCGGCAGAACCAGTCCACCTGGGGCCTGGCCACCGGCACCCTCGCGGTCGGTACCGCGCTCGGCGGCCTGATGGCGCTGGCAGCCGCCGCCGCGGTCGGCCGGATCGGGCGCCTCCGTCCGACCCAGAGCACAGCGCTCGTCGCCCTGATCGGTTTCGTCTCCATCGCGCTGGTGCCCTTCCTGAAGTACCCGGCCACGCCCCCGGCCGTGGGCAGCGGCGACACGATCGGTGACCGCACCGGCCTGTACTTCGGGTTCCTCGCCCTCTCGGTGCTCACCGCGATCGCCGCGACGTTCCTGGCAGCACGGCTGCTGCCGTCGCTCGGCGCCTACCGCACCGTGCTGATCGCCGCCGGCGGCTACCTGGTCGTGATGGTGCTGGCCGGCGAGCTGATGCCGACCGTCGACGAGGTCGGTGACTTCCCCGCCTCGACGCTCTGGGAGTTCCGCCGCGCGTCGATCATCACCCTGGCCACCCTCTGGGCCGGGATCGGCGTGATCCTGGTCGGCCTGGTCGGACGGGCCGGCGAGAAGGCCGCCGTGGAGAACGCCCGTCGCGAACTGGCCGCGAGCCTGTGAGCCCGCTGGCAGCGCCGTCGGCGTCGGCGCGTACCGCGGCGGCCGAACGGCTCGCCGGCCTGGCCACGCCGGCCGGCGCCCTCGGACGCCTCGGCGAGCTCGGTGTCTGGCTCGCCTCGGTACAGGGCCAGTGCCCGCCCGAGGTGCCCGAGCGCGTGCGCGCCGTGATCTTCGCGGGTGATCACGGCGTCGCAGCGCACGGCGTCTCGGCGTACCCGTCGGCCGTGACCCCGGCGATGGTGCGCACCTTCGTCGCCGGCCGGGCCGGGGTCTCCGCGCTGGCCGCGGCGCACGGCGTCGAGGTCCGGGTGCTCGACATCGCCGTCGACGACGACCTGGCCGGACTGCCCCCCGAGGTACGCCGCTACAAGGTCCGGCGCTCGAGCCGCGCTCTGCACCTCGAGGACGCGCTCACCGGTGAGGAGACCCAGCAGGCGCTTGACGCCGGCGCCGCTGTGGCGGCCGAGGAGATCGCGGCCGGTGCCCAGGTGCTGATCAGCGGCGACATGGGGATCGGCAACACCACTCCCGCCACCGCGCTGATCGCGGCGAGCCTCGGACTGCCCGCCCGGGAGCTGACCGGTCGCGGCACCGGCATCGACGACGCCGCCCTCGCGCACAAGGAAGCCCTGATCCAGCAGGCGCTGGACCGGGTCGGTGATCGTGGTCCGGTGGAGACGCTGGCCGCGCTCGGCGGCGCCGACCTGGCCGCCTCGACGGGATTCATGGTCGCCGCCGCCCGGGCCGGTGTACCGGTGCTGCTCGACGGCGTGATCGCGGTTGCGTGCGCGGTGATGGCCGACCGGATCGAGCCGGGTGCGGCGGCGTGGTTCGCCGCCGGTCACCGGTCGACGGAGCCGGCGCAGTCGCTGGCGCTGGAGAAGCTCGGCCTGGAGCCGGTGCTGGACCTCGGCATGCGGCTCGGTGAGGGCAGCGGCGCGGTCGCCGCGGTCCCGGTGGTGCGCTCGGCGGCCGCGCTGCTCCGCGACGTCGCGCTGCTCTCCGAGCTCGCGATCTAGGCCGGGTCGCTGTGCGGACCCTCGTCACCGGCGGCGTCAGGTCCGGCAAGTCCGCCCACGCGGAGGGTCTGCTCGCCGGGCGGGCCGCGGTCACCTACGTCGCGCCCGGTCCGACGGCGTCCGCTGACGACCCGGAATGGGCGGCGCGGATCACCGCGCATCGGAACCGGCGCCCGCGGCACTGGACGACGCTGGAGACCGCTGATCTGTCCGCGCTTCCGGACGGGCCGGTCCTCGTCGACTGCCTGGGCACCTGGCTGACCGCGCAGCTCGACGACCTCGACGCCTGGGCCGGCGGGGACAGGTGGCGACCGGCCCTGGACGACCGGCTGGCGGCGACACTGGCCGCGGTGGCGGCCGGTGACGACCTGGTCCTGGTGACCAACGAGGTCGGGTTCGGCCTGGTCCCGGAGCACTCCTCCGGGCGGCTCTTCCGCGACCTCCTCGGCACCGTCAACCAACGGGTGGCAGCGGTCTGCGACGAGGTCCACCTGGTCGTCGCCGGGCGCGTGCTCCGGCTGTGAGGGACCGGTACGCACGCGCGGCCGGGCTCGCGCTCGGGTTCGCGGCCGACCGCGTGCTCGGCGACCCGCGCCGGTTCCACCCGGTCGCCGGGTTCGGGACCGTCGCCACCGTCCTGGAGCAACGCCTGTACGCGGACGATCGCATGCGGGGGGCTGCGTACACCGTGCTCCTGGTCGGTGCCGCAACCGTTGCCGGCGGCGTCCTCGAGGGCCGGGCCAGGAACCGCCCGGTCGCCGGGGTCCTCCTGACCGCGGCCGCGACCTGGGCGGTCCTGGGTGGTCGCTCGCTGGAACGCGAGGCCGGCGCGGTCGGGGCACTGCTCGGTTCGGACCTCCCTGCGGCCCGGGTGCGGCTGACCCATCTGGTCGGCCGGGACACCTCCCGTCTCGACGAGCACGAGATCGCCCGGGCCGTCGTGGAGTCGGTCGCGGAGAACACCTCGGACGCCGTCGTCGCGCCGCTGGTCCTCGGCGGGCTGCTCGGGCTCCCCGGCCTGCTCGGCTACCGGGCGGCCAACACCCTGGACGCGATGGTCGGGCACCGCAGCCCCCGCTACCGGGAGTTCGGCTGGGCGAGCGCCCGGCTCGACGACCTGCTCAACCTGCCGGGTGCGCGGATCGCAGCCGGGCTCACCGTGCTCCTGGGGCCGGACCCGTCCGCGGCCGCGACGGCCTGGCTCCGGGACGCGCGGCATCATCCGTCGCCGAACGCCGGACCGGTGGAGGCGGCGTTCGCCGGGGCTCTCGGGGTCCGGCTCGGTGGGGTGAACACCTACGGCGCCGAGACCGAGGACCGGGCGCGTCTCGGTTCCGGCCGCCGGGTCGAGCCGGCGGACATCGGACGGGCCGGTCGCCTCGCGGGTCAGGTGGGTCGGGGCGCCGCGGTGGTCGCGATCAGCCTCGCGCTACGACCCAGGCGGTCGCGGCCGCGACGTCGTCGACGCAGCTGACCCCGGCGACCGGCGCCGGGCGCCGTACGACGACCACCGGGATGCCGAGGTCGCCCGCTGCCGCCAGCTTCGGCCACGTCCAGGCTCCACCGGAGTCCTTGGTGACCAGGACGTCGATGCCGTGCTCGCTGAGGAGCGCTCGTTCGCCGTCGGCCGTGTACGGACCGCGGTCCTGGAGCAGGGTCCAGCGCTCGGGCAGGTCGATCTCGGGCGGATCGACGACCCGGACCAGAGCGTCGCGGTCACCCAGTGCCCCCGTGAACCGGTCGAGCGACTGGCGCCCGATCGTCAGGAACGGGCGGCGGCCGAGACCGGCTGCGGTCGCGGCGGCCTCGTCGTGGTCGTCCACCCAGTGCCAGGCCCGCGCCCCAGGGGCTGCCGACCAACCCGGTCGTGCCAGGCGCAGCAGCGGCGTGCCGGTCCGCCCGCAGGCTGCGGCGGCGTTCGCGGAGATACCCGCCGCGAACGGGTGCGTCGCGTCGACGACGACGCCGACGTGCTCGTCGCGCAGATGGTCGGCCAGGCCGTCGACCCCGCCGAACCCGCCGAGCCGCACGTCCCCGACCGGAAGGCGCGGACGCATGACGCGGCCGGCGAGCGAAGAGACGACCTCGATGCCGGAGTCGACCAGGGCGACGGCGAGCGCCCGCGCCTCCGCGGTGCCGCCGAGGATCAGGACCTTCACCGGTCCGTCCCCGGTGGCAGCAGCGGAAGCCCGGCGGGGGCGCCCTGCTGGGCCAGGCCGAGGATCGCCTCCACGTCGAGGTGCTCGGTGACCAGGTCGCCGAGCAGGTCCAGGCGCGCTTCGCGCCGGGCTTCGAAGACGACGTCCGACGGCGGACGGTCCCGCCCGACGGCGGCGGCGACCTCGCCCAGGAACGCCTGCCGGAAGTCGTCGCTCTCCAGGCTCCCGTGCCACATCGTCGCGAAGACGGCGCCGTTGCGGACCCCGCCGGGGAAGGCCTCGCCCGATCCTGGGGCGAAGCGACCGTGGTGGATCTCGTAGCCGGACACCGGCCGGCCGAGCCCGGTGCCGGTCGGGAGCCGGAGCACCTTCTCACCGCCGAACCGGGTGACCGCGTCGACCAGGCCGAGGCCCGCTCCGCTGCGGCCGGCGTCCCCTTCGACGCCGTCCGGGTCCTCGACCGTCGTACCGAGCATCTGGGCGCCGCCGCAGATGCCGAGCACCGGTCGGCCGGCGCGCGCGTGCGCGATGACCGCCTCGTCGAGGCCGCGCGAGCGCAGCCAGGCGAGGTCGTCGAGGGTGGCTCGGGTCCCGGGCAGCACGACCAGGTCGGCTCCGTCGAGGTCGCGCGGCGACGCCGCGAAGTTCACGTCGAGGTCGGCCTCCAGGCCGAGGGCGTCGACGTCGGTGAAGTTGCTGATCCGAGGAAGGCGCACCACCGCGACCCGCAGGGCGCCGTCGTCCTGGGTACGGCGACCGCCCAGGTCGAGGGCGTCCTCGGAGTCGAGCCAGAGATCGGGGTGCCAGGGCAGGACGCCGTACGTCGGCCGGCCGGTGAGCCGGGTCAGTTCGTCGATGCCGGGCCGGAGCAGGGAGAGGTCGCCCCTGAACTTGTTGGCGATGAACCCGGCGATCAGCGCCTGGTCGGCGGACTCGAGGAGCGCGACCGTGCCGTACAGCGCGGCGAAGAGACCACCGCGGTCGATGTCACCGACCACGACGACCGGCAGGTCCGCGTGCCGGGCCAGGCCCAGGTTCACGTAGTCGCCGGCGCGCAGGTTGATCTCGGTCGGGCTGCCCGCACCCTCGGCCACCACCAGTTCGTACCGTCCGGCCAGGTCGTCGTACGCCGCGTGCGCGGCGGCGGCGAGGTGCACCCGGCCCGACTCCCAGTCCGAGGACGAGACCGAGCCGCCGGGTTTGCCCATCACCACGACATGGCTGCGGGTGTCGCCGCCGGGCTTGAGCAGGACCGGGTTCATCGCGGCCTCGGGGACCGCTCGCGCGGCACGCGCCTGCACCCACTGGGCCCGCCCGATCTCGGCCCACGAGTCCGGGCCGTCGGCGCAGACCATCGAGTTGTTCGACATGTTCTGCGCCTTGTACGGCGCGACCTTGATCCCTTGGCGGGCGAACGCGCGACACAGGCCGGTGGTGACGATGCTCTTACCGGCGTCCGAGGTGGTGCCGGCGACCAGGAGGCCGCTCATGCGTCCGCCTCGGGTTCGTCGTCGACCGGCTGCAGCGAGTCACGGCACCAGCGGAACCAGACGAAGAAGGCGAACGCCCCGAAGATCCACCACTCGACCGCGTAGAGCAGGTTGCGCAGGGCGGTGAAGTTCCCGACCGCAGGGACGGCTTCGGGAGTGACAGGCTCGAGGTCCAGGCTGTCGACTTCCTTGCCGACGACGTACCCGCTGTACAGGTCGGTGTCGACCTTCTCGACCAGACTCGCGATCCGCATCGTCGGGATCACGTCGTCGGCCGGATCCTCGTCGATCGGGCCACTGCCCTCGGTCGCCTGGAGCCAGCCGACCACCTGCGCACTGCCCGTCGCGCTCGGGGCTACCGGCTCCGGGGCCCAGCCGCGGACGACCGGCATCGCGGAGTCGGTGCCGTCGACCTTCGCCGCGGTCACGACCCAGTAGCCGCGTTCTCCGCGCGAGAACCGGTCCGCGATGTAGACGTTGCCGCCGACCCAGGTGCCCGTGAAGCTCACCGGTCGGCCGAGGTCGCGCCCCGGGAACGGACTGTCCCCGGTCATCACGGTGGCCAGGGCGACCGGCGTCTCGCCGGAGATGTCGCGGGCCGCGTCCGCGCGCCGGGTCTGCCACGCGTCGTACTGCCACAAGCCCAGGCCCGTCGCGATCGCCACGCAGACGATCATCGCGAGGTGCCCCGGCCAGAACCGCGGCCGGAGCAGGATCAGCACTCGACCAGCCTACGGGTGGGGTGCCACGATGCCTTCCGTGACCTCCCAGATCCGGCACCTGAACTGCGTGACCATGTCCCCACGAGCGCCGGGCGGGATGACGCCGGCGCGGATGGTGGCGCACTGCCTGCTCGTCGAGGGGCCGAGCGGCCTGACCCTCGTCGACACCGGCTTCGGCACCGCCGACATCGCCGAGAAGCGGATGGGACGTGCCTTCATCACGCTGATGGGAGCGTCGCTCGACCCGGCGGAGACCGCGATCGCACAAGTCCGGGCCGCCGGCCACACCGCCGAGGACGTCACCGACATCGTGCTGACGCACATGGACCTGGACCACGCCGGCGGACTCGGCGACTTCCCGAACGCGCGGGTGCACGTCTTCGCCGACGAGCTCGCCGCGGCCCGGGCGCGGAAGTCGCCCAAGGAGAAGAACCGCTACATCGAGGCCCAGTGGGCTCACGGGCCGAACTGGGTCGAGCACACGGTGGCCGGTGACAGCTGGCTCGGCTTCGACTCGGTCA
>JAKFFB010000101.1:0-16977 GCA_036675425.1 Actinomycetales bacterium
CCGCCGACGATCGCGACATCGTATGTTTTCATGCGGCCGATGCCATCAGGCGCTCAATGGCGACGGCATCTTTCGGCACGCCGTCCGTGAGCACCGCCGACTTCAGCCGGGTCCCGCCGAGGTCGACCGCGACGATCGTCACGTGCGCTCGTGCGCGCCCGAGGCGTCGACGTCCCAGGTGCGGCCCTGGACGCGCAGCCCCACCAGCCGCGCGTCCGGGTCCAGCCCCTCGAGCTGCGGCGACGCGGTGACCGACCCGTCCAGGCCGATCTGCACGCCGAAGACCGACTGCACGACCAGCGCCACCCACGCGCCGTTGGACGAGCAGGTCCAGTCGTTGATCCAGGGCTGCTCGGCCGGCGCCTTGAGCGCCCCGCCCGACTCCGCGGCCAGCACCCCGTCGGCGAAGTGCGACTGCCCGAACGGCCCCTGGTTCGCGCTGCGAGCCAGCCCGTGCAGCCACGGGGCGGCGAGGTCGGCGCGACCGAAGCGGTAGAGCGCGGCAGCGGCGTTCGGCGGCCAGGCCGGGTAGGCGCCGGTCCACTGGTGGTCCGGCCGCACCGAGAACGACGCGTCGGTGTCCCGGTCCGACAGCGCGCGCATCCACGTCGGCGTCTGCAGCTCGCGCACGAAGAAGCCCACCATCTCGGACCTCTGGGTCTCGCTGAGGTCGTCCGGGATGGTTGCCGCGACCGTGCTGAAGTCGTAGCAGTGCCGCACCGGCACCAGCCGGCCGTCGGGCTGCCGCGCGTACCAGTGCCCCGCCCCCGACGCGTAGAGCTGCTGCAGGTCGCCGACCAGCACCGTGGCCTCCGCCTCGTACCAGCTCGCCGCGAGCTCGTCGCCGAGGAACCGCGCGACCTCGGCCGCGCGACGCAGCATCCACACGTTCGCGGCGTTCAGCGACGCGACCTCGTTGACGTACGTGCTGACGCACTCGAGCAGGTTGCCGATGCCGCCGTAGTTCGCCAGCCCGCTCGCGCTGCGGAACCGCCGCCAGCTGCAGGCGAAGCGGTCGATGTGCGCGACCACCGGCAGCGACACCCCACCGGGTCCGGGCAGCTCCTGCGTCAGCCAGTCGACGTCGCCGGTCGCCCGCAGGTAGGCGTCGATCGTCTGCACCATCGCGTAGTCGTTCGCGGCGTACCACATGCCGACGGGCTCGCCGGTCAGCCACTCGGTGCCCATGTGGGTGTGGACGTCGGTGGTGATCCACTTCTCGAGGTAGGTGCGCATCACCTCGGGATCCAGCAGCGAGTGCACCAGCGACGAGAGGCTGTAGTCCCACAGGAAGGTCAGCGCCTGCCAGTAGTGCGGCATGAGGGTGTCGTAGGTGCGCCCCAGGACGGAGTACGGGTTGTCGCGCTTGAAGTAGACGACCCCGATGACGCCCATCAGCCACAGCCGGCGCAGCGCGGGGTCGCTCGTCTCGAGCGCCGGCAGGCTGCCGGAGTAGCGGTCGTTGCCCGGCGTGAAGACCGCGACCAGCTCGTCGTTCCAGAGCTGCTCGCAGCGGGCCACCTCGGCGGCAGCAGCAGGCGCCCGCGCTGCGAAGTCCGCCAGCGCCGACCCCTCGTCCTCTCCCATCACGACCACGAAGTCCGCGGTCCACGTCCCCGCCGACGGGATCACCGGCGTCCAGCGGATGCCGTGCTCGTCCGTGCTCTCCGGCCGGGGGAAGCCGCCCTGAACCATCACCGCGTCGCTGGAGCGCGCCCGCCACACCAGCAGGCCGCGCTCGGCATCCACCCGGAGCGCGTTGTCGGTCTCGCAGGGCGGCGCCGGCTCCGTCCACCGGGTGAGCCGCTTGGTCACCTGCGAGCGCAGCGCGAGCCGCACCGGCAGGGTCCGGTCCTCCATCGACCAGTTGCTGATGCTGAGCCGCACCAGCACCGCGGTCCGGTCGACCGGCACCACCGTCGTCGTGGACACCGACAGCCCGTCCCACCAGGCCGTGCGCTCGACCCGGTCCGGCTGCCACGTCGTCGTGAGCGGGACGCCCAGCGCCGTGAAGAGCCGGTCGTCGAGGAAGAGCGTGCCGGTCACGGACTCGCCGTTCGCGAGGGGCGGGAAGCTGATGCTGCGCACCGCGACCGGGTCGAGGTCGACCTGCGCGCAGCCGCGGAAGTTGGTGAGACCAGGGGGGTTCCACAGGTCACCGAAGCGGTGCTCGAGCGCGTCGCTGCGCAGGTCGGTGACCGTCGGTATCGCCGGCAGGACTCCGGCACGCTGGGTGGGGACGGTGGTCACGGCTCAGCCTCTCCGGGCGGACGTGGCGGGACCGACCTCGATCCGGAAGCTGGTCCGGTCGGCGCGGTACCAGGCGGTGAAGTGCTCGAAGGGCTGCCCGTCCGAGTCGACGTTCAGTGAGGTCAGCATCAGCAGCGGAGAGCCAGGGCGTACGCCGAGCAGCACGGCCGTCGCCCGGTCCGCCGCCGTCGCCTCCACGGTGCGCCAGCCGGTCCGTGGGTCGACGCCGAAGGCGTCGTGCAGCACCTCGTAGAGGCTCGAGCGGCTCAGGTCCTGCCCGGCCAGCCCGGCGAAGCGCGGCAGTGGGAGGAGCGTGCGCGCCAGGCAGATCGGCTCGCCGTCGATCCGCCTCAGCCGGTCCAGCTGCACCACCTTGCTGCCGGTGGGGATGCCGAGCAGCGCCGCCTCCTCTGCGGGCGCGACCGTCGTCTCCAGCAGGAGCACGTCGGTGTCGACGACCTTGCCCTGCTCGCTCATCTCGTCGAAGAAGCCGCGCAGCTCCTGCACGACGAACTCCGCCCGGCGCGGCCCGCGGACGAACGACCCGCGGCCCTTCTCCTTGCGCACCAGGCCCTCTGCCTGCAGCTCGGCGAGCGCCTGGCGCACCGCGGTGCGCGACAGCCCGAAGAACTCGCCGATGACCTGCTCCGACGGCAGCGGCCGGCCGGGCTCCCAGTGGCCGGTGACGATGTGGTCGCGGAAGAGCTCGGCCAGCTGGGCGTAGTAGGGCACCGCGCCGTCCTTGCGGATCGACGAGCGCGGCAGCGGCGCGGCCGACGGCACCTCCACACCTGGCATCCTGTCATGACAGCATGACAGCAGCGTCCCGTCTACGGAGGTCCCCCGCTCGTGTCGTCCGACCCCGCCGTCGACCCCGCGCTGCGCGAGCTGCTCGACGCGTTCGAGGACGGCGACGCCTTCGACGTCGCGAAGGCGCGCGCGGCGCTCGACGAGTTCGCCCAGCTGGTCGGCGCTCCCGGACCGGAGGTCGCCACCCGGGACGGCGTCGTCGCCGGGGTGCGGGTCCGCGACTACCTGCCGGCCACGACAGGACCCGGGCCCGGGCTGGTCTGGTTCCACGGCGGCGGCTTCGTCACCGGGAGCCTCGACGCCGTCGACCCGATGTGCCGGGCGCTGCTGACCCGCACCGGCGCCCCGCTCACCAGCGTCGACTACCGGCTCGCGCCCGAGCACCCCTTCCCCGCCGCGCTCGAGGACTGCGTCGCCGTGCTCCGCGCCCGCGCCGAGGAGGGCCCGTTCGCGGTCGGCGGCGACAGCGCCGGCGGGGGCCTGGCGGCCGCGGCCTGCCTGGAGCTGCGCGACGAGGGCCTGCCGATCGTCGCGCAGCTGCTCGTCACCCCGCTGCTCGACACCACCCTGTCGCAGCCGTCGATCTCCCTGCTGGGAAAGGGGTTCGGGCTCACGCAGGAGGTGCTGGAGACCTTCGTCGCGCTCTACCTCGGTGGCGCCGACCCCCGCGACCCGCGCTGCTCGCCGCTGCTCGCCGACGACCTGACCGGCCTCCCGCCGGCGATCGTCGTGACTGCGGAGTGCGACCCGCTGCGTGACGAGGGAGAGGCGTACGCCGCTCGGCTCCGGGCCGCGGGCGTCCCGGTGGCAGCACGACGCTGGGACCGGATGATCCACGGCTTCGCCGGCATGTCGTCGGTGACGCCGGCCGCCGACGAGGCGCTCGACTGGATGGTCGACGAGCTGGGGCGGCTGTCCGCGCACTAGCGTCCGGCGGGTGCGCGTCCTGGTCACCGGCGGAGCCGGCTTCATCGGCGGCGCCGTCGTGTCCGCGCTCCTCGACGCCGGTCACGAGGTGCGCGTGCTCGACGCGCTGCTCCCCGAGGTGCACGCCGGGGGGTGGCCGGCAAGCCTCGACCCGCGCGCGGAGCGGGTCCACGGCGACGTGCGCCAGGCCGACGACGTGCGGCCGGCGCTCGACGGCGTCGACGCCGTCTGCCACCAGGCCGCGATGGTCGGCCTCGGCGTCGACCTGCAGGACCTGCCGCTCTACGTCGGCCACAACGACCTCGGCACGGCGGTCCTGCTCGCGGCCATGGACCGCGCCCGGATCGGCCGGCTGGTCCTGGCGAGCTCGATGGTGGTCTACGGCGAGGGCCGCTACTCCTGCGCCGAGCACGGCGTCGTCCGACCCGGCCCTCGCGCCGAGACCTCCCTGACCGCAGGCGACTTCGAGCCGCCGTGCCCCGTCTGCGGGCGGCCGCTCGACCCGGGCACCGTCCCGGAGGACGCCCCTCTCGACCCGCGCAACGTCTACGCCGCGAGCAAGACCGCGCAGGAGCACCTGGCCGCCTCCTGGGCCCGGGCGGGCGGCGGCAGCGCCATCGCCCTGAGGTACCACAACGTCTACGGCCCGCACATGCCGAAGGACACGCCGTACGCCGGCGTCGCCAGCCTCTTCCGCTCTGCGCTGCAGCGTGGTGAGGCCCCCCGCGTCTTCGAGGACGGCAACCAGCGGCGCGACTTCGTGCACGTCCGCGACGTGGCTCGCGCCAACCTGCTGGCGCTGCAGGCCGAGCCGACCTCGGGCGCGCTGACTGCCTACAACGTCGCCAGCGGCACCCCGCACACCGTCGGCGACCTGGCCCGGGAGCTCGCGCGCGCCTGCGGCGGCCCGGAGCCGGTCGTCACCGGGCAGTACCGGCTCGGCGACGTCCGGCACGTCGTCGCCTCCCCGGCGAAGGCCGCCGAGGAGCTCGGCTTCCGCGCGGAGGTCTCGTTCGCCGACGGCGTCCGCGAGTTCGCCACCGCACCCCTGCGAGGGTGAACCGCCGCGGCGGGACGTGCGAACCTGCCGTGTGCCCGACGTCGTCCTCCCCTGCCTGGACGAGGCGCGCGCGCTGCCCTGGGTGCTGACCCGGATGCCCGCCGGCTACCGGCCGATCGTGTCCGACAACGGATCTGCCGACGGCTCCCCGGACGTCGCGAAGGCCCACGGCGCCCGCGTCGTCCACGCCCTCCCACGGGGCTTCGGCGCGGCCTGCCACGAGGGGCTGCTCGCGGCCGACGCCGAGGACGGGATCGTCTGCTTCCTCGACGCCGACGGCTCCTTCGACCCCCAGCAGCTGCCCCGCGTCGCCGGGCCGGTCCTCGACGGCACCGCCGACCTGGTGCTCGGACGACGGCGTACGAGGAGCCTCACCGACTGGCCGCTGCACGCCCGGCTGGGCAACCGCGAGGTCGCCCGCCGGCTGGGCCGGCGCACCGGCCTGCAGATCTCCGACCTCGGTCCGATGCGGGCCTGCCGGCGCGAGGACCTCAAGGAGCTCGGCCTCACCGACCGCCGCTTCGGCTACCCGCTCGAGATGGTGACCCGCGCCGTCGCGGCCGGCTGGCGCGTGGTCGAGGTCGACGTCGACTACCTGCCGCGCACCGGGAAGTCGAAGGTCACCGGCACCGTCGGCGGCACCATCAAGGCGGTCCGCGACATGTCCAGGGTGCTGAGGGAGGTCGGATGACCGTCCAGGTGCTGGTGCTGGCCAAGCAGCCGGTGGCCGGCAAGGTCAAGACCCGGCTCTGCCCGCCGTTCACCCCGCAGGGCGCCGCCGACGTCGCCGCTGCCGCGCTCGAGGACACCCTCGACGTCGTCCGCGCGGTGGACGTCGCGCGCCGCGTCCTCGTGCTCGACGGCGACTACGACGCCCCCGGCTTCTCCGTGCAGCCGCAGCGCAGCGGACCGATGCCGGACCGCCTCGCCGGGGCTTTCGACGACTGCGACCAGCACCTGCCCACGCTGCTCGTCGGGATGGACACCCCGCAGCTCACCCCGGCGCTGCTGCAGCGCGCGGTGGACGCGCTGGCCACGCACGCGGCCGTCCTGGGCCGCGCCCTCGACGGCGGCTGGTGGGCGCTCGGGCTGCAGCAGCCCGACGGGCGGCTGCTCGCCGGCGTCCCCACCAGCCGCGACGACACCGGCGACCTGCAGCTGCAGCGGCTGCGCGCCGCCGGCCTGGAGCCCCACCTGCTGCCCGAGCTGCGCGACGTCGACACCGTGGCCGACGCCCGCTCCGTCGCCGCCCTCGCCCCCGCGGGCCGCTTCGCCGCGACGGTCGGAGCCCTGCTCGCTGGGTAGGGGCTTGATCATGACCTCCCGCTCCCGGCAGCTCCTCCTGGTCGCCGAGCTCGTCGGCGTCGGGCTGCTCGGCGCCTTGCTGGCGGTGCTCGTGGCAGGGCGGGTCACGACCGACGCAGGACCGTTCCGCACCGATCTGTCGCTCCACCCCGCCCTCGACGGCGGCACCCAGGTCGCCGTGCCCCCGCTGGGCACGCTCGAGCTCGACACCCACGACTCGCCGGTGCGGCTGCAGGTCGGGATCACCCAGCTCCGCCCGGAGGCCGCCCGCTCCATCGCCGACAACCCCGAGCAGCTCACCCGCCTCGGCGACGAGGTCTCCGCCGACGTGCGCAGCGGCGTCATCCAGCTGGTGCTGCGCACCGCGGTCCTCACCGTCCTCGGCTCGGCCGCGCTCGGCCTGCTCGTCTTCCGCCGCCGCTGGCGCCGCACCCTCGTCGCCGTCGGCGCAGGTGTCGCCGCGCTCGGGCTGGTCGGCGCCGGCACCGCGCTCACCACGAGCCCGCGCGCGCTGGCCGAGCCGCGCTTCACGGGGCTGCTGGCCTCCGCCCCCGCAGCGGTCGGCGACGTGCGCAGCATCCTCGAGAGCTTCGACGCGTACGGCCTGCAGCTCGGCCAGCTGGTCACCAACGTCACCCAGCTCTACGACGCGAGCAGCAGCCTGCCGGCGTTCGTCCCCGACGACGGGACCGTGCGGGTGCTGCACGTCAGCGACCTGCACCTCAGCCCCACCGCGTTCGAGGTCATCGACTCGGTGGTGGAGCAGTTCTCGATCGACCTGGTCGTCGACACGGGCGACAGCACCGACCACGGCACCGCGGTCGAGGACTACTACGTCGACGGGGTGGGCCGGCTCGACGTGCCGTACGCCTGGGTGCGCGGCAACCACGACTCCTCCGACATCCAGGCGGCCATGCGACGCCAGCCGAACGCCGTCGTGCTGGACGGCCCCGACGTGGTCGAGGCGGCCGGGCTGCGGCTGATGGGGCAGGGCGACGCCCGCTTCACCCCCGACAAGACGACCCGCGACGACGACGCCCCGACCGAGGTGATCACCGCCGTCGGGAGCGCGCTGGCCGAGGCGTACGCCGAGGCCGCCGACAAGCCGCACCTCGTCCTGGTGCACGACCCCATCTCGGCGCGACCGCTGCTCGGCAGGGCGCCGCTGGTGCTCGCCGGGCACGCCCACGAGCGGCGGGTGCGCACCGAGGACGGCACCACGCTGATGGTCCAGGGCTCGACCGGCGGCGCCGGCCTGCGGGCGCTGGAGGACGAGGAGCCGACGCCGGTCATGCTCACGGTGCTCTACCTGGACGCGGAGACCGGGCGGCTGCAGGCGTACGACGAGCTCACCCTCGGCGGGCTGGGCGACACCGACGCGCGGATCTCCCGGCGGATCGGCCCGCCGCCGAGCACCCCCTCCCCGAGCCCGTCCGGCGGATGACGACGGGCCGGGCGCGGGGTCCGCTATGCTTTCGCGGTCCCCGACGGGGAGCGTCCCCATCGTCTAGCGGCCCAGGACTCCACCCTTTCAAGGTGGCTACGCGGGTTCGAATCCCGTTGGGGGCACAGCAAGACAGCAAGGACAGCACAGCAAGAAGGCCCGGTTCCACACCAGGCCCCGTAGCGCAGTTGGTTAGCGCGCCGCCCTGTCACGGCGGAGGTCGCGGGTTCGAGTCCCGTCGGGGTCGCAGCACCTACCTTGGTCAGGTAGCTCAGCTGGTAGAGCACACGCCTGAAAAGCGTGGGGTCGGCGGTTCGATCCCGTCCCTGACCACCCTTCCGGCCCGGCCCAAGCCGGGCCGTCAGGCCTCGGGAAGCGGCGCCGTACGGTCGGCGGACGGCTGGGTCGGCACGCGGCGTCTGCTCGCGAGTCCACTCTCCGCGTCGGGAGGCGCGGAGCGGTAGCCGCCGCCGGCAGCCTTGGCCGCGTACATCGCGTGGTCGGCGGCTCGAAGCATGTCGGTCGTGCTGGCCAGGCCTCGGTGGCCGAAACCGACGCCGATGCTCACGCCGATCATGACCGGCCCCAGCTCGAGACCGAGGTCGTACGGCACGCACAGCGCGCGATGGGTGCGGGCGCACGTCTGCAGGACGGCCTCCGGTGAGTCGACCGAGGACAGCAGGACGGCGAACTCGTCCCCTCCCAGCCGCGCGACCGTGTCACCGGCCCGGGCGGTGTCGACCAGCCGTCGGCTGACCTCCACGAGGAGCGCGTCCCCGGCGAGGTGGCCGAACCTGTCGTTGACCTGCTTGAAGCCGTCGAGGTCCAGGAACATCAGCCCGCACTCGGTGCCGTCCTGCTGGGCGCGAACCAGGGTCTGCTCCATGTTCGCGACGAGCGCGAGTCTGTTGGGCAGAGCCGTCAGCGCGTCCTGCAGTGCCTGGCGCTGCAGCTCCCCGAGCAAGCGGGCGTTCGTCAGCGCGGCGGCGCACTGGTCGGCGAGTCCCGCGAGCCGTTCCACCAGGTCGTCGCTGCGCTTGAGACGCTCCGGCCGGGCGTCTACCGCCGCCGTGACGATCCCGAGAAAGCGGCCATCGCCCACGATGGGCACCACGACCGAGCCAGCGGCGTCGGCGCGCTCGAGCAGTGACTGCAGGTAGGGATCCGTCAGGCCGCGCTGCAGGAAGAGCGGCTCGGGGCGGGACAGCATCTTGCCCAGCTCAGGGGTGTCAGGGACCGCGATCCCGACCTCGCTCAGCTGCTTGCGCACGTCGGACGGCACGTTCACCTCGCCGTACAGCCTCAGGTGCTGCGCGTCGTCGTCCCAGAGCAGGACCGTCGCTGTGTCGCAGTCCACGACGCTCGGCACGACCGCAGCGACCCGCTGCGCCACCTCCGAGGGGCTGACGACGTCGCGCAACGACCGGGACAGGTCCAGCAGCGCCCGGGCGGTCTCGTTCTGGCGCCGCGCGTCCTCCAGCGCCCACGCGGTGTCCAGCACGTTCGCCACATGACCCGCGTACGACGCCAGGATCTCCTGCTCCTGGTGGAAGAACGACGACTCGTCGGGGAACAGTGCCACCAGCACGCCGTAGCGCCGGGTGCTGGACGCGACATCCGCTACCAGCCGCGAGCTCGTCGACGCCGCGTCGAGCAGCGTGGGAGCTAGCGCCTCGCCCTCGTCCTGCTCCATCCCGCAGCAGTGCACCCGCAGGCGGTCCTCCGAGGGCATCCTGACGGCGAGCAGGTAGCGGGACGCGCGGACGGACGTACCGGCTCTACGTGTGAGCAGGTCGAGGCTGGTGCTCACGTCGTCGGTCGCTGCCACCTCCGAGGAGGTCGCGCGCAGCGAGTCGAGCTGCATCTGAACGGCGTCGAGCCTGCTCTCCAGCCGCTGGATCTGGGCCTGCTCCTCGGTCTGCCCGACGAGCGGGTCAGTTCCCCAGGACAAGGTGTAGACGCATCGGGTGGCGCCCCGTGCCTGGCACTCGCTTTGCATCACGAGCGCCGGCGCGAGCCCGAACACCGTTGGGATGATCGACAGCAGGCCCTGCGTGAAGTCGCACAGCAGCCGGTGCCGTGGGACACCGGTGGGGGTGCTCCCGACGACCACTGCATGCCCCGCTGTCACCTCACGCGGTGCCAGGGTGAACACCGTGCTGAACTTGGCGCCGGACTGGGCGATGCTCTCCAACAGAGCCTCCGGAGAGCCCAGCGACCTCAGCAGCTCCACCACGGCGGTCCCACGGTGCTGGGTCAGCATCTCCTCGCCGATCCGGCGCGCAGCGTCGGGTCGCCCCGTGACGACGACCGCCGCCTCCAGCAGGGAGGTCGCCTGGCGGTAGGAGCTCCACTCCTCGACGTTCTCGAGCTGCGAGCACGGACGGGTCTCGCGCGCCTCGGTCAGCAGGCGGAGCACGCCCTCGTCGCCGAACTGGCCGCGAACCCAGCGGATGATGACGGCGGTGGTCGACCCGGACAGGTGGGCGCCCGTCTCCAGGTCGAAGGTATCGCCGGCCGTCATGAGTGGCTCCCTCCGAGCGCCCGCCGCCGAGATCCCACCATGTCGCAGTATGGGG
The DNA here is from genome assembly GCA_036675425.1 of Actinomycetales bacterium. GTDB lineage: Bacteria > Actinomycetota > Actinomycetes > Mycobacteriales > SCTD01 > SCTD01. Next base: position 10,376 of record JAKFFB010000101.1, read on the forward strand.
CTCAACGCAGACAGCGCCGCCCATCCCCTCGACGGGGACGGGCGGCGCTGCTGTCTGGGGCTGAGGGGTTATTGCTGGGGGCGCGGCGCGGGGATGCCGGCGAGCAGCGCGCGCACCTCGGCCTCGCGGTAGCGGCGGTGGCCGCCCAGCGTGCGGATCGAGGTGAGCTTGCCGGACTTCGCCCAGCGGGTGACGGTCTTGGGGTCGACGCGGAACATCGTGGCGACCTCAGCCGGGGTGAGCAGGGCCTCGGAGTCAGGGGTGCGTGTGCTCATGGCGGGTGGTCCTCTCAGCAGCGGACCCTCTGCCCGCGTACGACGATCGTCGGTGATGTCGGGTTTGAGGGGAATGGCCCATCCGGGCCATCTTGGGCATAGTCCCCCCGTCCCTCACGTCACTCAGTTGGCCGATTCCACCGCCTGCAGTGCCTTCATCCGCGCCATCACACGTCCGTACGCAGCACCGGCCCGATCGCCGTCCCCCTCGGCCAGCGCGGCGAGCGCGAGGGCGACGTCGCGGGCCGACTCGTCCTTGCTGAGCTCGGCGTCGTCCAGCAGGTGCACCAGCCCGCCGTAGTCCAGCTCGACCAGCGACCGGGGGTGGAACTCCTCGAGCCAGCGGCCGAGCTCCTCGATGCCGACGGTGACGACGCCGTCCTCGAGGGTGCGCCGGAGCACCGCGAGCGCGCGGGCCACCCGGCGGCGGGCCCGCGACATGGGGGTCCGGTAGACCAGCGACCGGTTCGCACCCAGGCGCACCTCGCGCTCCTTGGTGTCGACCAGCACGAACCACCGCAGCGGCACGTGCCAGGTCGAGGTGAGGATCCCCGGCCGCTGATCGGGCGCGCTCAGCCGCAGCTCGTCGACCTGCTCGCCGAGGCCGTCCGCCAGCGAGCGCGACACCCACGCCTCGACCAGCTCGTCGGGCACGTCGGCCAGGAACTCCTCCAGCGCCTCGAGCGAGCGCAGCCGGGTGCGCCACGGGCAGACCAGCGTCATCCCGTCGACCTCGGTGACGTACGCGTGCTCGTCCAGCTCCGGGACGGTCAGCGGCGGGGAGCCGACCAGCGCGCGGAGCGCGGCCACGTGCTCCATCGCCTGCGCGGCAGCCGGCGAGGGCGACACCCCAGTCGCGGCGTACGCCTCCCAGCGCTCGCGCTCCGCGCCCTCGAACGCGGCGAGCGGCTCGTAGACCCGCAGCGAGGCGACGTGCCCCGCGCGGTGCCCCGGCGGCGCGCTCGTCATGCCCGGATGCTCGCACGCCCGCCCTGGCTACGCTGAACACCGGGAACACCCACCCACCGCAGCACGCTCGGCCTCACGAGGGCAGGGCGACCACTCGCCCGTCGGCCGACGGGCCCGTCCCCACAGGGAGCGACGCGCGTGAGCGTCTTCGATCGGACCGACCAGCTGAAGGACGCCGGACACGAGCAGGTCGTGTTCTGCCAGGACCCCGCCAGCGGGCTCCGCGCGATCATCGCGGTCTACTCGACCGCCCTCGGACCCGCCCTCGGCGGCACCCGGTTCTACCCCTACGTCAGCGAGGACGCGGCCCTCGAGGACGTCCTCAAGCTCAGCAAGGCGATGGCCTACAAGGCGGCCTGCGCCGGCATCGACCTCGGCGGCGGCAAGGCCGTCATCATCGGCGACCCCTCCCGTGACAAGACCGAGCCGCTGCTGCGGGCGTACGGCCGGTTCGTCCAGGCGCTCGGCGGTCGCTACTACACCGCCTGCGACATCGGGACCTACGTGCAGGACATGGACGTGATCGCCAAGGAGAGCGACTACGTCACCGGGCGCTCGCCGGAGAACGGCGGCGCGGGTGACAGCGCGGTGCTCACGGCGTTCGGCGTCTTCCAGGCGATGCGCGCCGCGGCCGACCACACCTGGGGCTCGCCGTCGCTGGCCGGCAAGCGGGTCGCGGTCGAGGGCGTCGGCAAGGTCGGCCACCACCTGGTCGAGCACCTGGTCGAGGACGGCGCCCGCGTGGTGATCAGCGACATCAGCGCCGCGGCGATCGCGCGCGTACGAGAGGCCGTCCCCGGCGTCGAGGTCCTCGGCAACGACGAGCTGCGCACCGCGGATGTCGACGTCTACGCGCCGTGCGCGCTCGGCGGCTCGCTGTCCGACGAGCTGCTCCCGCAGCTGCAGGCGAAGGTCGTCTGCGGCGCGGCGAACAACCAGCTCGAGCACCCCGGCGTCGAGAAGGCGCTGGCCGACCGCGGGATCCTCTACACGCCCGACTACGTCGCGAACGCCGGCGGCCTCTGCCAGGTCGCCGACGAGGCGCTGCACGTCGGCAAGGGCGGCTTCCGCTTCGACCGCGCCAAGGCCAAGGCCGCGCAGATCTACGACACGACGCTGCAGGTCTTCCGGCTGGCCGAGGCCGAGGGCGTGCCCCCGGCCGTCGCGGCCGACCGGCTCGGCGAGCGCCGCATGGCCGAGGTCGGCCGGCTGCGGTCCATGCTGCTGCCCGGCCGCTCCTAGGAACGCCGAAGGGCCGGCCCGCAGCGGGCCGGCCCTTCGTACGTCGTGGCTAGAAGGACGTGTGGACGTACTTCACGTTGGCCGTGGGGCCACCGGCGAAGTTGCAGGCGCGGATGAAGTACTTCGCGCCCTTCTTCTTGAGCTTGACGCTCATCTTCTCCGGGCTCTGCGGGTCGGCCGTGAGGTCCTGCGCCGACGACGCGACGAGCGCGCCCTTGTCGCTGTAGAGCGCGAGGTCCCAGTCGCCCTGGAAGCCGCTCATGTCGACCACGAGCGTGCCGGGGAAGGGCACCTTGAACTCCTCGTTGTGCTGCGAGGTCGGGTTGGTCGTGTTGCAGATGCCCTCGGTGATCGCGACGTGCGAGGGGTCCGGCGGGAAGGCGGTCGCGACGTACTCCTTCGTGACCGGCTTCGGCTTCGGGGCCGCCAGCGCGGGGCTGAGCGCGCCGCCGGCGAGGGCGACGGTCAGCGCGGCGGCGATCGCGGTGCGGATTTGCATGGGGGACTCCTACGCGTAGGTGAAGGTGTAGGTCACGGTGGCCGTCGGGGCGCCGGCGAAGTTGCAGGCGTCGATGAAGATCTCGGTCGGCTTCTTGAACTTCACGTCCATCGACTCGGGCGTCTCCGGGGTGGCGCCGTCGGAGCTGGCGATCTGGGTGCCCTTCTTCTTGTCGCGCATGCCGAGCGCCCAGTCACCGGTGAACTCGATGGTCACCTTGAGGCGGCCGGCGGCCGGCACCTTGAACGGCTCCGCGTGACGGGCCTGCTCGATCGTGGGGGTGCAGACGTCACCCAGGATCGGGGTCGGGTCCGCCATCAGCGGGCCGACCTCGTAGGTCTTGGTGATCGGCTTCGGCTTGGGCTTCGGCCCAGCAGCGGCGGGGGCGAGGGTGCCGGCGGCGGCGACGGCCACCAGAGCGGTGACGGCGGCGGTGCGGAGTCGCATGGTGTCTCCAGCGGTCTGGGTGGCAGGACGTGTGCCGGGGGAGTTCGCCGGTGCGCTGCCCGTTCCTGCCGCCCGATCGCAAGATCTTCGGCGCGTCACCCCCGTTGCCCCGTTTCGACCTGGTATGTCAGCGGCTTCCGCGCCCAGCGCGTCGGCTGCGCGCGCACCCTGTAACGTGGGGGGGAGGCACGACTCCGGACCTGACACGCGGAGATGTGTCCGGTCATGAACATCGAAAGCCGGGGCTCGAAGTCCCGCCGTCGCGAAGGGGTCGAGCCATGGGGCGCGGCCGTGCCAAGGCAAAGCAGACGAAGGTCGCTCGCGAGCTCAAGTACTCCACCGGCAGCCTCGACCCGGACCGTCTGAAGGCCGAGCTGGCGGGTGCTCCCGTGAGCACGCCGTCTGCGGTCGAGGAAGACGACGACTTCGTCGACCCGTACGCGCCGGACGACGAGGACGAGGACGAGGACGACGAGCGCTAGCGCTCCCAGCACGCGACGAGGGCGGCTCCCCTACTGGGTGAGCCGCCCTTCGCGCGTCTCAGGCCGGGTGCGAGCCGGTCAGGGTGACCGTGCCGTCGCCGGCGACGACCTCACCGGCGACCCAGGACGGGACGTGCCGCGCGGTCAGCAGCGCGAGCGCCCGGTCGGCGTCGTCGGGGGCGACCAGCGCCACCATGCCGACGCCCATGTTGAAGGTGCGCTCCATCTCGGCCTGCTCGACCTTGCCGCGCGCCTGCACCAGGTCGAAGACCGGCTGCGGCCGCCAGGTGCCGCGGTGCAGCGTCGCGGACAGGTGGTGCGGCAGGACGCGGGCGAGGTTGGCGGCGAGCCCGCCACCGGTGACGTGGCTGAAGCCGTGCACCTCGGTCTCGGCGATGAGCGAGAGGCAGTCGAGGGCGTAGATGCGGGTCGGCGTGAGCAGGTGCTCACCGAGCGGGCCGCCGAGCTCGTCGACCACGGCCTCGAGCCGCATCCGGGCGCCCTGCAGCAGGACGTGGCGCACCAGGCTGAAGCCGTTGCTGTGCAGCCCGCTGCTCTCCATGGCGATGACGACGTCGCCCTCGCGGACCCGCTCCGGGCCGAGGACGAGGTCCTCCTCCACGACGCCGACACCGGTGCCGGCGATGTCGTAGTGGTCGGCCGGCATCAGCCCGGGGTGCTCGGCGGTCTCCCCGCCGACCAGCGCGCAGCCGGCCAGCTCGCAGCCGTGCGCGATGCCGCCGACGATCTCGGCGATGCGCTCGGGGACGACCTGGCCGCAGGCGATGTAGTCCTGCATGAACAGCGGCTCGGCGCCGCAGACCACGAGGTCGTCGACGACCATGCCGACCAGGTCGATGCCGACCGTGTCGTGCTTGTCGAGCGCCTGGGCGATGGCCAGCTTGGTGCCGACGCCGTCGGTCGAGCTGGCGATCAGCGGGTTCTTCCACTTGTTCGTGTCGAGCCGGAAGAGCCCGGCGAAGCCGCCGAGACCGCCGACGACCTCGGGCCGCCCGGCGCGGGCGATCTTGCCCTTCATCAGCTCGACGGCGCGGTCGCCGGCCTCGATGTCGACACCGGCTGCGGCGTAGCTGTCCCCGCGGCTCACGGGCGCGTCAGGGCGTCGCCGCCACCCTGCCCGCCGAGCACGGCGTCCATCTCGTCGGCCGGTCCGACGCCGTTGTGCACCACGGTCTGCCCCGTCGAGGCGTGGTCGTGGGTCGCCGAGTGCTCGAAGCCCGCGCTGCGGGCGAGCCCCTCGAGCACGTGCTTGCCGATGAGGTCGCGCTGCGGGATCTCGATCGGGTAGTCGCCGTCGAAGCACGCCCGGCACAGCCGGTCGGCCGGCTGCGCGCTGGCGCTGGTCAGCCCCTCGAGGCTGACGTAGGCCAGGGAGTCGGCGCCGATGCTCGCGCGCACGTCCTCGACGCCCAGCCCGCTCGCGATCAGCTCCGCGCGGGTGGCGAAGTCGATGCCGTAGAAGCAGGGCCACATCAGCGGCGGGCTGCTGATGCGTACGTGCACCTCCTTGGCACCTGCCTCCCGCAGCATGCGGACCAGCGCGCGCTGGGTGTTGCCGCGGACGATCGAGTCGTCGACGACGACGAGCCGCTTGCCCTTGATGACCTCGCGCAGCGGGTTGAGCTTCAGGCGGATGCCGAGCTGGCGGATCGTCTGGCTCGGCTGGATGAAAGTCCGTCCCACGTAGGCGTTCTTGACGAGACCCATGCCGTACGGGATGCCGCTCTGCTCGGCGAACCCGATCGCGCCGGGCGTGCCGGACTCGGGGACCGGGATCACCAGGTCGGCGTCGACCGGCGCCTCGAAGGCGAGGGTGCGGCCGACCTGGACGCGGGTCGTGTAGACGCTCTGCCCGGCGATCGTGGTGTCGGGGCGGGCGAGGTAGACGTACTCGAACAGGCAGCCCTTGGGGGTGGGCTCGGCGAAGCTCTCGCTGCGGACGCCGTGCTCGTCGATCGCGAGCAGCTCACCGGGCTCGACCTCGCGGACGAAGCTCGCGCCGACGATGTCGAGGGCGGCGGTCTCGCTGGCGACGACCCAGCCGTTCTCGGAGCGGCCGAGCACCAGCGGACGCACGCCGTGCGGGTCGCGGGCGGCGTAGAGGGTGTGCTCGTCCATGAAGACCAGGCAGAAGGCGCCCTTGATGGTGGGCAGCACCTGCTTGGCGGCCTCGGCCAGGCTGACGTCGGAGCTGGCCGCCAGCAGCGTGGTGATGAGGTCGGAGTCGGTGGTCGCGCCCATCGCGCCGGCGCGCGGGTCGAGCGTCTTGACCCGCTCGGCCAGCTCGCTGGTGTTGGTGAGGTTGCCGTTGTGGCCGAGCGCCAGGCTGCCGCCGGTCGCGAGGTTGCGGAAGCTGGGCTGGGCGTTCTCCCACGAGCCGCCGCCGGTGGTGCTGTAGCGGGTGTGGCCGATGGCCAGGTGGCCGCTCATGCTGCTGAGGGTGGGCTCGTCGAAGACCTGGGCGACGAGGCCGAGCTCCTTGTAGACCACGACGGCCGACCCGTCGGAGACGGCCATGCCAGCGGCCTCCTGCCCACGGTGCTGCAGGGCGTAGAGGCCGTAGTAGGTCAGCTTCGCGACGTCCTCGCCGGGAGCCCAGACGCCGAAGACGCCGCACTCCTCGCCGATGGGTCGCTCCGGCTGGAGCTCGTCGAGCTCGTCGGGTGC
>JAKFFB010000187.1:0-16937 GCA_036675425.1 Actinomycetales bacterium
CGGGAGCGGCGCGGCGGCGCCGGGGCCGGCGCCGTACTGCCCTGCCCCCTCGGCAGCCTGCTCGGCGAGCGCGAGGACGGCGGCGATCTGGCCGATGCCGCGGTCCACGTTGTCGACCGAGGAGATCTCCGGGCTCAGGCTCGACTGCTGGCGCAGTGCCTGCACCAGGCCGCCGTCGACCGCGGCCGAGGACGGCCCTGCGACGACCACTCCGCGGGAGCGCTCGTCGAAGGCGTCGGCGAGGGTGAGCATCGCCTCGAGCTGCTGCTGCGCGGCAGTGTCCGGCTTCTGCTCCGGCCCGGTCGGGGCCAGCACCAGCACGAGCGTCGCCGAGGTGAGGGCGTCCTCCGCGCCGGGCTCGGGCTGGAAGCCGACCAGCTCGGCCTCCTCGAAGGCCGCGATGACCGCCTGCGCGTCGGCGGTCTCGACCTCGTCGGCCCCCGGCCCGGTGCTCAGGGCCGCCGCGAGCTCGGCCGCGGCCCGCTCGACCGGCTCGCCGTCGGGCAGCTCGATCCCGGCCGGTACGACCTGGGCCACGATGTCCTCGAGCACCTGGCGCTGCTCGGGGTCGCCGAGCGCCGGCTCCACCTCGAGCCGGCCGGTGACCGCTGCCCCGGCCTCGACGAGCAGCGGCCGCAGCCGGTCGGCCGGACCGCCCGGCGTGCCGGCCGTGGTCACGAGCAGCACCCGCTGACCCTCCAGCGCACCGGCGACCAGGTCGGGGCCGAGCGCGAGCGCGAACTCGTCGGACGCGGCGACCTGCCCGCGCAGCTGCTCGACGTCGTCCTCGAGCCCGCGCTTGTCGTCGGTGAGCCGGTCGATGCTGGAGCGCAGCCCGTCCTGGATCGGCCCGTTCAGCGCGGCCGTGCCGACGACGATCCCGACGGCCAGCGCCAGGAAGACGGCGATGATCGAGACGAGGTGGTAGCGGAAGTCGATCACCTAGAAGAGCCCTCGCAGCCAGAACGTGAAGTCCGCCCAGGCATCAGCGACCAGATCGCCGTACGCCTGCCCTGCGGAGGAGATGAAGACGGCCGCAGCCATCGCGACCAGGGTGGCGAGCACGAGCGCCACCAGCGACCAGGCGGAGATCCGGGTCCGGTAGAGCCGGCTGACGCCCTTGGCGTCGACGAGCTTGCCGCCGACCCGCAGCCGGGTGAGGAAGGTCGACGCCATCCCCTGCCGGCCCTTGTCGAGGAACTCGACGAGCGTGGCGTGCGTGCCCACCGCGACGATCAGCTGGGCGCCGGCCTCGTCGGCCAGCAGCATCGCCACGTCCTCGCTGGTGCCGGCGGCCGGGAAGACGACCGCCTCCACGCCGAGGTCCTGCACCCGCTGCAGCCCCGGCGCGTTGCCGTCGGCGTAGGCGTGCACGACGACCTCGGCGCCGCAGCGCAGGACGCTGTCGCTGACCGAGTCCATGTCGCCGACGATCAGGTCGGGCGTGTAGCCGTCCTCGACCAGCGCGTCGGCTCCGCCGTCGACGCCGATGAGGATCGGCCGGTACTCGCGGATGTACGGGCGCAGCGCGCGCAGGTCCTGCCGGTAGTCGTAGCCGCGTACGACGATCAGCGCGTGCCGGCCCTCGAGCTTGGTACGGATCTCGGGCACGCCGACGCCGTCGAGGAGCAGGTCGCGCTCCTTGAGGAGGTACTCCATGGTGTTCGCGGCGAAGGCCTCGAGCTGGGTGGCCAGGCCTGCCCGGGCCTCGGCCATGGCCGCGCCGATCGACTCCGCGTCCTGCTCGGCGCCGACGGCCAGCACCTGCTCGCGCGAGCCGTAGAGCGTGTCCCCGTCGAGCCTGACGACGTCGCCGTCGCGCACCTCGCGGAACACCGTGTCGCCCACGCTGTCGAGCAGCGGGATGCCCGCCGCGAGCAGGATCTCCGGGCCGAGGTTGGGGTAGCGACCGCTGACGCTGGGTGCGGCGTTGACCACCGCGGCAACCTTGCAGCCGACCAGCGCGTCGGCGCTGACGCGGTCGATGTCGACGTGGTCGATGACCGCGATGTCACCCGGCCGGAGGCGCTTGGTGAGGTTCTTGGTACGCCGGTCGAGCCGGGCGACTCCGACGGTCCCCGGCAGCCGGTCGGAGCCCCGACCACGGCGCAGCACAGCGAGCCTCATCGTCGGTCAGTCTGCCAGAGCGGGCGGGGCCCGCCCGGGAGGCGCGCCCCGCTCAGAAGTAGTCGAGCAGTGTCGGGGCCGGGCCGGCGAACGCCGTGTCGAGCCCGCGCAGGTCGCCGTCGAGCAGGCCGGCCCGGCGCAGGTCGGCGCAGGTCGCGACCCCGGCGAACAGCAGCGCCATCCCGCGCACGTGCAGTCGGGCGTTCGCGGACGACGCCGGGGACAGGGCGCCTCGACCGCCCGCCACGTCGAGCCGCCATGCCCGGCAGGCGTGCGGCTGCTGGGGGTCGTCGAGGACGAACGACGCCTCCGCGGTCACCTGTTCGGGGAAGCCCCGAGCGGCGACCGCCGTGGCCGGGTCGACCACGCGCAGCATCCAGGGCTGGGCCGTCACCGGCGGTGGGACGGCCGCGTCGACAAGCCGCTGCAGCCCGGTCGTCGGCCCGCGCCAGAGGACCGTCGAGGCCACCGGGTGCCAGCGCGCCAACGATCCCAGCAGCGCCCGGGCGGCGCCGGCGTCGGCGGCGACCAGCTCCCAGACCCGCAGCTCCCCCTCGCCGCCGCGGTAGCCACGACCTCGGTCGTACGACACGTAGCCGCGCGCCGGGCCGTCCACGCCGGCGGCCAGGCTGACCACGTCGGACTCGAAGGCGTCGTCGGCGCCTCGGGGGAAGAGCCGGCCTCGCCGGGTCAGAGCCCCCGAGCCGGCCGCGGCCCAGGTGTCGTAGAGGCTCTCGACCGCAGCAGCGTCGCGGTCTGCCTCCCCTGTGCGGACGGTGCAGTCGGCGTCGCCCGCCGCCGCCAGGTCGCGGGTGACCAGCCGGGTGTCGTCGAGCGTCCCCACGACCTCCCAGCCGAGCGAGCGGTAGAGCGGGACGACGGTCGGGAAGAGCACGCTGATCCCCTGGCCGCGGCTCGTCATCTCGGGCAGCAGCGCGGTCAGCAGCCGGCTCGCGGTGCCCGCGCCGCGCGCGTCCGGGTGCACCGCCACCCCGGCGACGCCGCCCATCGGCACCTCCCGGCCGCCCCACCACTGGCCGTAGTCGTGCAGCAGCGCCTTGCCGAGCAGCCGGCCGCGCGCGTCGAGCACGCCCCAGCCGTCCGAACGGGGCGGGTCGGTCGGGCGGTCGGGCGGCAGCGCTGCGGGGTCACCGCCGAAGGCCAGCCGGCTCAGCCGCCAGGCGCTCTCCCGGTGCTCGTCGGTGAGCGCGACGACCTCGCTCATCGCGCCGCCCGGTCCTCCGCGGCCGCGGCCAGCAGCTCCTCGGCGTGACCGCGGGACAGCCCGGTGTCGGAGCCGGCGAGCATCCGGGACAGCTCCACGACCCGGGCGGCGTCGTCGAGGGTGACGACCCCGCTGCGGGTGACCGAGCCGTCGCTCGCCTTGACCACCGACAGGTGCCGGTCGGCGAACGCCGCCACCTGCGGCAGGTGGGTGACCACGACGACCTGGTGGTCGCGAGAGAGCCGGGCCAGCCGGCGCCCGACCTCGACCGCTGCACGACCGCCGACGCCGGCGTCGACCTCGTCGAAGACCATGAGGGGCACGGGATCGGACCCGGCGAAGACGACCTCGACCGCCAGCATCACGCGCGAGAGCTCACCGCCGGAGGCGCCCTTCTGCAGCGGCCGGGGCGGGGCGCCGGGGTGCGGCTCGAGCAGCAGCTCGACCTCGTCGACGCCGTCCGGCCCCGCCGCGAGGCGGCGGTCGCCGACCGGAAGGCCGTCGGGGTCCTCGACCTGGGAGACCCGCGCCGACGCGCGGGCGTGCGGCATCGCGAGCTCGACCAGCTCGGCGGTCACCGCCTCCGCGAAGCGCTCGGCCGCGGCCGTCCGGGCGGCGCTCAGCTCCGTGGCGAGCGCGCCCAGCGAGGTCTCGAGAGCCCGGTCCTGCTCCTGCAGCGCGGCGATCCGGTCGTCCGCCCCGTCGAGCTCGAGCAGCCGGTCCGACGCGCGGGAGGCCCAGGCCAGCACGGCGTCGACGTCGTCGACCGCGTGCCGGCGGACCAGCCCCGTGAGCACCCCGAGCCGGTCCTGCGCGGTCGACAGCCGCACCGGGTCGGCGTCGACGGACGCGAGGTAGGACGAGAGCTCGAGCCCGACGTCGGTCACCAGGTGGCCGAGCTCGGTGACCCGAGCGGCCAGCGCGCCCAGCGTCGCGTCGTGGCCCGAGGCGACCTCGAGCGCCCGCCGGGCCGCGGTGACCAGCTGCAGGGCGTCACCCGCCTCGGGATCGGACTCGTCGCCCGTCAGCGCCGTGCTCGCCGTCGCCGCCGCCAGCCGCAGGTCGTCGGCGTTGGCGAGCCGCTCGATCTCCGCGACCAGCGCGAGGTCCTCGCCCGGCTGCGGCTCAGCGGCCTCGACCTCCGCGAGCCCTAGCCGGAGCAGGTCCGCCTCCCGCGCCCGCTCGGCCGCTTCGTCGGTGAGCTGCGCCAGGGTCGCCCGCACGTCGCGCCACTGGGCCCACTGCGCGGCGAACCTCTCGCGCAGGCCGACGACGGCGTCGCCGGCGTAGCGGTCCAGCGCCGCCCGCTGCTGGGCCGGCTTGAGCAGTCGCTGCTGGTCGCTCTGCCCGTGCAGCGCCATCACCAGCCCGCCCAGCTCGCCGAGCACCCCGACCGGCACGCTGCGCCCGCCGAGGTGGGCCCGCGACCGCCCGTCCGCGGCGACGCTGCGGCTCACCAGCAGCGCGTCGTCGTCGAGCTCGGCCCCCGCGTCCGACGCGCGCAGGAGCGCGTCCGAGCCGGCGTCGAGCACGAGCCGACCCTCGACCAGGGCCCGGTCGGCGCCCGGGCGCACCCGGCCCGCGTCCGCGCGGCCGCCGAAGAGCAGGCTGAGCCCCTGGACGACCATCGTCTTGCCCGCACCGGTCTCGCCGGTGACGACGGTCAGGCCGGGGCCGAGCTGGAGCACGGCGTCGTCGATGACGCCGAGACCGCGGATCCGCATCTCCTCCAGCACGGGTTGGAGACTAGGTCGGGCGACCGACGTTCTCGGCCACGCCGCGCCAGCCCTCGACGGGCAGTGCGAACTTGCGCACCAGCGTGTCGGTGAACGGCTTGCCCTGCATGCGCGCCAGCAGGACCGGGTCGGTGCCGCGCCGGACCTCCACCCGGGCGCCGTGCGGCAGCGCGCGCGTCCGGCGGCCGTCGCACGCGACGATCCCCGTCGTACCGCTGTCGAGCACGTCCATCGCGATGACCGACGACGGCGCGACGACCAGCGGGCGGGCGAACAGCGCGTGCGCGCTGATCGGCACCACCAGCAGCGCCTCCACCGTCGGCCAGACGACCGGTCCACCGCCCGAGAAGGCGTACGCCGTCGATCCCGTCGGCGTCGCTGCCACGACGCCGTCGCACCCCCAGCGCGACAGCGGCCGGCCGTCGATCTCCACGAGCACCTCGAGCATCCGCTCGCGAGCGGCCTTCTCCACGCTGCACTCGTTGAGCGCCCAGCCGGTGTCGACGACCTCGCCGTCGACGCAGACGTCGACGTCGAGCGTCATCCGCTCCTCGACCTCGAAGTCGCGGTCGAGGATGCGGTCGACGGTCAGGTCCAGGTCGGCGGACTCGGCCTCGGCGAGGAAGCCGACCCGGCCGAGGTTGACCCCGAGCAGCGGGACGCTGGCGGCGCGGGCCAGCTCGGCGGCGCGCAGGATCGAGCCGTCACCGCCCAGCACCAGCACCACCTCGGCGCCGGCGGCCGAGCCCGGCCCGCCGTCGCAGTGCTGGATCCCGGTCAGCCCGATGTCGGCGGCCTCCTGCGCCAGCGCCCGGACCTCGATCCCGGCGGCGTGCAGCCGGTGGGCGGCCCGGCGCGCAGCCTCCGCGATGTCGGGACGGCCGGTGTGGGCGAGCAGGAGCACGGAGCGGGTCGTCACGACTCCGACCTTCTCACTGCGGGCCGTCCGCAACCGCCGCGGCCAGCAGGTCCTCGTCCAGCGGCGGCGCGTCGGCGGCCAGCCACAGGAAGTACTCCACGTTGCCGCTCGGCCCCGGCAGCGGGCTGGCCGTGACGCCTCGGACACCCAGCCCCAGGGCGGCGGCCTGCCGGGCGACCCCCCGCACCGCGTCGGCCCGCAGCTCCGGGTCGCGCACCACGCCGCCGGCCGGCAGCCGCTCCTTGCCGACCTCGAACTGCGGCTTGACCATCGGCAGCAGGTCCGCGTCCGGGCGGCAGCACCCCCACAGCGCCGGAAGCACCAGGCCGAGCGGGATGAAGGACAGGTCCGCCACCACCAGGTCGACCGGCTCGCCGATCTGCGCGAGCTCCAGGGAGCGCACGTTGGTGCGGTCGAGCACCGTCACCCGCTCGTCGGTCTGCAGCGACCAGGCGAGCTGGCCGTAGCCCACGTCGGCCGCCACGACGTGCGCCGCCCCGCGGCGGAGCAGCACGTCGGTGAAGCCGCCCGTGCTGGCGCCGGCGTCGAGCGCCCGCTTGCCGCTCGGGTCGTAGCCGAACGCGTCCAGCGCGCCGGCGAGCTTGTGCCCCCCACGACTGGCGTACGACTCCCCTGCCGGCTGCTCGACGACCAGCGGGGTGGCGGCCTCCACGGCGGTCGCGGGCTTGGTCGCCGTCGTGCCGGCGACCTTCACCAGGCCTGCGGCGACGAGCTCGGCAGCCTGCTCCCGGCTGCGGGCCAGCCCGCGGCGGACGAGCTCTGCGTCGAGCCGGGCCCTGCGGGCCAGCTCAGGCCTCGTCGAGCGTGGCCAGCGCGTCCTGCAGCAGCCGGTGCACCTCGTCGAAGACCTCGACGTGCTCGCCGACGGGTGCGTCGCCGAGCTGGGCCAACCGCTGGCGGGCGGCGAGCACCGCGGCCGGGACCTCGCTCGGCGGTCCCGCGGGAACGCCGCCGGTGTCGTCCAGCGTCACGCGCCGGCCGTCTTCGCGGGGGCCTTCTTGGCCGGGGCCTTCTTCGCGGGAGCCTTCTTCGCGGGAGCCTTCTTCGCGGGAGCGTTGGCCGGGCTCGCCGCCTTGGCGGGGGCCTTGGCCGCCGCGCCACCGTCCACCCGGGCGAGCCGGCTCTCGAGGGCGCGCACGCGCTCGGTGAGCGCGGTGACCTCGTCCGCGCTGGCCAGGCCGACCCGGCCCAGCGCGCGGTCGACCTCGAAGCCGACCAGCGCGACGACGGCCTCGCGGTTCTGCCGGGTCTGCGTGCGGAGGTCCTCGGCCAGCGCGGTGACCTGCTCGGCGGTCGCCTCGCCCTGGGCCACGAGGGCCTTGGCGGCAGCCTGCGCGCGCTGGCGGGTGACCTCGGTGACGCCGCTGGCCAGCGCCAGGTAGCTCTTCAGCGCATCGCGCATGGTGTACCCCGATCGGTCGACGGAGTCGGACCGTACCGCTTCCCTGCCCGGGACGGCGCTAGCGTGAGCCCCGCGAGAGCAGGGAAGACGTCGCGACAGCGGGCGGATCGCCCTGCCGCTGCCGCGGGAGCGAGCAGGAGGAGGTGGAGCGCGCATGGCGTCCGTGCAGGAGTGCGAGCAGGCGCTGACCGCCCTGGTGGAGCGGCTCGCGGCCGTCGACCCCGAGCTGCGCGCCCGCTACGTCGTCACGCGCACCCTCGCCTGCCGGGTCCCCGACCTCGACATCACCTTCCTGGCGACCCTCAACGACGAGGGCATCGAGGAGCTCCGCTGCACCGACGGCAAGGACAGCGACGGCGCGCAGGTGCGGCTGTCCGCTGCGTCGGACGACCTGCTGGCGCTCGTCGGGGGCGAGCTGTCCGCGCCGATGGCCTGGGCGACCGGTCGGCTCAAGGTCCAGGCCAGCCCGCTCGACCTGCTCAAGCTGCGCGCCCTGCTGTAGCGGGCCCCCTCCTTCAGCGGGTCAGCGACTCCAGCGGGCCAGTCGCTCCAGCCGGCCAGTCGCTCCGGCGGGTCAGCGGTTCCAGCGGGCCGGGCGTCCGGCGTCCGCGAGGCTCCACGCGAGCGCGGCCAATGCCCGCAGCCCGTCGTCGTCCTCCGCGTCGCCACGCAGCACGCCGTGCGCCGCGATCGCCTCGGCCGTCCCGCAGCGCGCGGTCTCACCCTTGACCTCCACATGAGGGTGAGGCGCCAGCAGCGCGCGCAGGTCTCGACCCACGTACGTCGGACGGCTCCCGGCCGGCGCCTCCAGCAACTGCGCGACATCGGTGACCCCGGTCAGCACCAGCAGGCTGTCCGCGCCACCACGCACTGCCCCGAGCACGTCGGTGTCCAGCCGATCACCGACGACGAGCGGTCGGCGGGCACGCACCCGCTCCACCGACTCGCGGTGCAGGGAGGGGTCCGGCTTCCCCGAGACCAGCGGCTCACGCCCGGTCACCCGGCGCAGCACCTCGACGAAGGCGCCGTTGCCGGGGAGCTGGCCTCGCGAGGTGGGGAGCGTGAGGTCGGTGTTGCCGACCACCCAGAGCGCCCCGCCGTGCAGGGCGACGGCGGCCTCGGACAGGTCGGTCCAGCTGGTGGTGGGTGCGAGTCCCTGCACGACAGCGTCCGGACCACCGGCGCCGCCTTCCGCCACCGTGCGCACCGGGTGCAGCCCCGCGCCGCGGACCTCGTCCGAGAGGGCCCGGCTCCCGACGACCAGCACGGTGGCGCCCGCCGGCAGGTGCTCGGCCAGCGTGCGCGCCGCTGCCTGCGCGCTGGTCACGACGTCGGCCGGACCGGCGGGGATGCCCAGGCGGGCCAGCCGCTCGGCGACCGCCCGCGGCGTGCGGGAGGCGTTGTTGGTGACGAAGGCGAAGCGCTGCCCGACAGCGCGTGCCGCGGCCACCGACCCCGCCGCGTGCGGCACCGGGTCCTCGCCGAGGTAGAGCACGCCGTCCAGGTCGCACAGCGCCGCGTCGTACCGCTCCGCGAGCGGCACCGGGCAGGCCGAGAGCGCCTGCCCCCGCTCGGGCTCGCTGCTCAGCGCTGGGCGGCGGTCAGCGCGGCGCGCGCGCCGCGCAGGGCGGTCGAGTAGTAGGCGATGTCGGGGCGCATGGCCGCGGCCAGCGCCAGGTGCTCGACCGCAGAGACCAGGTCGCCCGCCTTGGTGGCGGCCAGTCCCAGGCCGAACTGCGCGTAGTCGTCGGCGGGGTTGATGGAGATGATCCACTCGAAGTTGGCGCGCGCCTCGTCGTACATCCCGATGTCGAACTGCGCGCGGGCCAGCGCCTCGCGCACGGCCCGGGACTCCGGCTCGGCCTGGGCGCAGTGGCTGAGCAGCTGGACGGCGGCGTTGGTGTCGCCGCTGTCGAGCAGGTCGCAGCCACGGATGAACCAGTCGTAGACCTCACCGGACGGGACGACGTCCGGAGGCGGCGGCGGCAGGTCCGAGAACGGCCGGGGGCGCTCCTCCTCGGGCGCGCGCGGGTCGTACCTCGGGTCGTACCGGCTCTCTGACACGCCGTCTCCTCCTGGTCGTCCTGGTCGTGCGGGATCGGGCCGCACCTCTAGTCTCGCCGCATGAGCGCCGCAAGCCACTCCCGCGGGACTGCGCCCGGCGGTCCGCCGTCCGCGAACCCCTCCTCCTCCGTTCCCCGCCCGAGCGGGCTGGTGCTCTCGCCCTTCCGGGCGCTGCGCTTCGACCCTGCGACTGCCGGGGACCTCGCTGACCTGACGTCCCCGCCGTACGACGTGCTGTCCGACGACGACGTCCTCGCCCTGGAAGCCCGGAGCGAGCACAACGTCGTGCGCCTCATCCTCCCACGCGAGGAGGCCGTCGGAGGTCAGGACCGCTACGCGCGGGCCGCCGCGACCCTGCAGTCCTGGCGCACCGAGGGCGCCCTGCGCCCCGATGACGTCCCCGCGCTGTACGTCTACGAGCAGGCGGCGCCGGACGGTCACGTGCAGCGCGGCCTGCTCGGCGCGCTCGGGCTCACGCCGGCCGAGGACGGGATCGTGCTGCCGCACGAGAACACCATGGCCGGGCCGGTGAGCGACCGCCTCGCGCTCTACACGGCCGTCGACGCCGATCTCGAGCCGATCTTCCTCGTCTACGACGGTGGCGGGGCAGCCAGCGCCGCGGTCGCGTCGGTGTCCGACGACTCCCCCGACGGCCCCCGGCTGCTGGTCGACGCCGAGCTCGGTGACGGGCTGCGGCACCGGCTCTGGGCGATCACCGACCCGGCGGTGCTCACCGCAGTGGAAGCGGACCTGCACCCGCGCAAGGCGCTGATCGCCGACGGCCACCACCGCTACGCGACCTACCTGCAGCGCCAGCAGCAGCGCTGGTCGGCCGGCGACGGAGCCGGCCCCTGGGACGCCGGGCTCTGCCTGCTCGTCGACGCGACCGCGTTCGGCCCGCAGGTGCACCCGATCCACCGGGTCGTGCCGGGCCAGCCCGTGGCGCGGCTCGCCGAGCAGGCCGCCCGGGGGGCTGCGGTCCGCCGCCTCGACGGCGGGCTCGACGACGGGCTCGCCGCGCTCCGGGAAGCCGGCAGCCGAGGACCGGCCTTCCTGCTCGCCGACGCCGCCGCCGCGGAGCTCCACCTGGTCACCGAGCCGGATCCCGACCAGCTCGCCGCTGCGGTGCCGCCCGGCCGCTCGACCGCGTGGGCGGCGCTCGACGTCAGCGTGCTCCACGCCTACCTGGTGGCGGTGCTGTGGGGGCTGCCCGACGACGTCGAGCACGTCGGCTACGAGCACGACGTCGCGGGAGCGCTGGCCGCGGCCGGCCGCACCGACGGGACGGCTGTGCTGCTCAACCCGACGCCGGTCGAGTCGGTCGCTGCCGTGGCCGGCTCGGGCGAGCGGATGCCCCGCAAGTCGACGCTGTTCACGCCCAAGCCGCGCACCGGCCTGGTCATCCGCGACCACCGCGACGCCTGAGCGGCTCACCCCGCTGCCGCGCGGCGCAGCCTGCGCACCGACCGGACCTCCACCTCCGTGCGGCTCTGCATCCCGGCGCCGCCGCGCCAGAACCGCCGTCGGAGGGCGCCTTCCACGATGACCACGTCGCCGTCCGTCAGGGTTCGCACCGTGCGACGCACCCCCGCCGTCCAGCCGACGCAGTCCACGGTGTCGATGGTGGGCGGCTTGCGCCCCTCGGGTGGGCGGCGGGGCGCCGGCCGGTCGACGACCACTCGCCAGCTCACCAAGGTGTCCCCGCTGGGCAGCTCGCGCGTCTCCGGCTCCCCGGAGACGCGCCCCACCAGGACCACCTCGTTGCGGCTGCGCAGCCGATCGTCCGCAGCGCTCGTCCCGGACTCGCGCTCGATCGCCTCTGCCGGCATGGCCCACCTCCCGTCGACCGCCCCGGACGGACGGCACCGAGGGAGAGCCTGCGTGCCCCGCCACCGGGAACGAGCTCGCACGGACCGGGTGTGGGCGACGCGCCGGCTGTGCACAGCCGGCGCCGGCCTGTCGGACCAGCGTGCAGGTCAGTCGAACAGGCGCAGCTCGTCGGCAGTCCCGTCCGTGGAACCGGCCGGCGGTGCAGCGAACGGCGGGGGCGCCACCGGCCCCGGCGGCGGGCTCGGCGCGGCCTCCTGCTGCGGCGCGGGCACGACCTCAGCCGGTGCCTCGCTCACGGCGCGGGCCTCGGACGCGAACACCGGCGTGCCGGCCGCGAGCGGAGGGATGCCCTGCACGAGCTCGGCCAGCTCGGCGTCGGTGGGGAGGTCCGCCCGCAGCGGCTCGTCCTGCTCGCCGTCCGTCGCCAGCCCGTCCTCCAGCACCACCCCCTCGAGGGCCAGCAGCCGGTCGCCCGCATCGGTCTCGCCGTCGACGTCGACAGCAGCTGCCTTGCCGAACCACTCGCGCGCGTCCGCCTCCCGGCCCGCCGCCAGCAGCGCGTCGGCGTAGGCGTACCAGAGCCGGGCCGCCCACGGCCGCCGCTCCGTGGTGCGTCGAGCCGGGTCCTGCAGGCTCACCACCGCGGCCTCGGGCTGCCCCATGTCGCGCCGCGCGCCAGCCAGCACGATGACGAGCTCCACCCGCTGGTCCTGCGTCAGCTGCGCGACCTGCGGGTCGTCGCCGTACGCGAGCGCTCGCTCGGGACGACCGAGACCGCGTTCGCAGTCGGCGAAGACAGCCAGGTGCTCCGGACCGCCGGTGATCCTGCGCGCCGCGCGCAGCTCCGACAGCGCCTCGGACCACTCACCCGCTGCGTAGGCAGCCAGCCCGGCGCCCTCGCGCACCACGCCGACCCGTCCGGCCAGCGCCCGCGCGGCCCGAGCGTGCGCCAGCGCCTGCTGCGGGTCGTCGTCGAGCAGCCGCCCGGTCATGACCAGGTGCTGAGCCACCAGCTCGGCCGTCTCCTTGGTCAGGCTGCGCAGCTCGCGCCGCGCGTCGGCGTCCAGGTCCCGCGGATCGACGTCGTCGGGCAGCGGGACGCGGATCGCCTTGCGCCGCGCCTCCCGGCGCGGGTCGTACTCCCGCTGCGCGATCTCCTCGCGCGTCGCGCCACCGCGAGGAGCCGCCCCCGATCGGCCGGCACCCGGGGCCGCACCTCTGCCCGCGGTCCCCGCCCGTGGCGGCTGCCCGGAACGGGGCGGACGTCCGCTCGAGCCGGCTCCTGCACCGGGCGCACGAGGCGTACGGGCCGGACGGTCCTGCGACTGCGACATGTCGGGGTTCCTCTTCGACGAAGAAACGGTGCACAAACGCGACGAGGGCCAACCACGTATGTGGTTGGCCCTCGTCTAAAGATTGTCCGGCGACGTCCTACTCTCCCACACAGTCTCCCGTGCAGTACCATCGGCGCTGAAAGGCTTAGCTTCCGGGTTCGGAATGGAGCCGGGCGTTTCCCTTTCGCCATGGTCGCCGTAACTCTATGGAGATATCGTGGTGCACCCGCCGCGCTCCGTGGTCGTGGAGTGCGGTGGTTCGGGTTCCCGACCGTATCTCGGGAACCGCACAGTGGACGCGTGTGCTCCGAAGAGCAGCAGTTTGTGGTCAAGCCCTCGGCCTATTAGTACCGGTCAGCTGCACCGATTGCTCGGCTTCCACTTCCGGCCTATCAACCCGATGGTCTAGTCGGGGGCCTTACCAGGTTGACCCTGTGAGAGACCTCATCTTGAAGCGAGCTTCCCGCTTAGATGCTTTCAGCGGTTATCTCTGCCGAACGTAGCTAAACAGCAGTGCCGTTGGCACGACAACTGTCACACCAGAGGTTCGTCCATCCCGGTCCTCTCGTACTAGGGACAGCTCTTCTCAAGTCTCTTGCGCGCGCAGAGGATAGGGACCGAACTGTCTCACGACGTTCTAAACCCAGCTCGCGTGCCACTTTAATGGGCGAACAGCCCAACCCTTGGGACCTACTCCAGCCCCAGGATGTGACGAGCCGACATCGAGGTGCCAAACCTTGCCGTCGATATGGACTCTTGGGCAAGATCAGCCTGTTATCCCCGGGGTACCTTTTATCCGTTGAGCGACACCGCTTCCACAAGCCAGTGCCGGATCACTAGTCCCGACTTTCGTCCCTGCTCGACCTGTCAGTCTCACAGTCAAGCTCCCTTGTGCACTTGCACTCGACACCTGATTGCCAACCAGGCTGAGGGAACCTTTGGGCGCCTCCGTTACATTTTGGGAGGCAACCGCCCCAGTTAAACTACCCACCTGACACTGTCCCTGATCCGGATCACGGACCGAGGTTAGACATCCAATTCGACCAGAGTGGTATTTCAACGTTGACTCCACCTGAACTGGCGTCCAAGCTTCACAGTCTCCCACCTATCCTACACAAGCCGAACCGAACACCAATATCAAGCTATAGTAAAGGTCCCGGGGTCTTTCCGTCCTTCTGCGCGTAACGAGCATCTTTACTCGTAGTGCAATTTCGCCGAGCCTATGGTTGAGACAGTCGAGAAGTCGTTACGCCATTCGTGCAGGTCGGAACTTACCCGACAAGGAATTTCGCTACCTTAGGATGGTTATAGTTACCACCGCCGTTTACTGGCGCTTGAGTTCTGAGCTTCACCCCGAAGGGTTGACCCGTCCCCTTAACGTTCCAGCACCGGGCAGGCGTCACTCCATATACATCGTCTTGCGACTTCGCATGGAGCTGTGTTTTTAGTAAACAGTCGCTTCTCGCTGGTCTCTGCGACCCCCTGACGCTTCGGAGGCAAGCTCCTACACGCCCTGAGGCCCTCCTTCTCCCGAAGTTACGGAGGTATTTTGCCGAGTTCCTTAACCATAGTTCGCTCGATCGCCTTGGTATTCTCTACCTGACCACCTGAGTCGGTTTGGGGTACGGGCCGCCATGATTCTCGCTAGAGACTTTTCTCGGCAGCATAGGATCATCCACTTCGCCTCGATCGGCTCGGCATCAGGTCTCAGGATATGTGAGTCGCGGATTTGCCTACGACTCTCCCTACACCCTTACCCCAGGACAACCAACGCCTGGGCTGGACTACCTTCCTGCGTCATCCCGTTGCTTGACTACTACCAGCGTGGGTCCGGTGAGTCCGGGACTCCACCCGAAGGCTTCGTCCCTTTCCGACCGTTAGCAACCCTGGATTCGTCATGGGCGAATCAAAGCGGGTACGGGAATATCAACCCGTTGTCCATCGACTACGCCTGTCGGCCTCGCCTTAGGTCCCGACTTACCCTGGGCGGATTAGCCTGCCCCAGGAACCCTTGGTCATTCGGCGGACGGGTTTCTCACCCGTCATTCGCTACTCATGCCTGCATTCTCACTCGTGTGGGCTCCACGACTGGGTCACCCCGCCGCTTCACTGCCCACACGACGCTCCCCTACCCATCCACACACCTGGCTCGAAAGCAGGTTGTTGTGTGAATGCCACGGCTTCGGCGGTGTGCTTGAGCCCCGCTACATTGTCGGCGCGGAACCACTTGACCAGTGAGCTATTACGCACTCTTTAAAGGGTGGCTGCTTCTAAGCCAACCTCCTGGTTGTCTGTGCGACTCCACATCCTTTACCACTTAGCACACGCTTGGGGGCCTTAGCCGGTGGTCTGGGCTGTTTCCCTCTCGACTACGGAGCTTATCCCCCGCAGTCTCACTGCCACGCTCTCACTTACCGGCATTCGGAGTTTGGCTGATTTCGGTAAGCTTGTGGGCCCCCTAGACCATCCAGTAGCTCTACCTCCGGCAAGAAACACGTGACGCTGCACCTAAATGCATTTCGGGGAGAACCAGCTATCACTGAGTTTGATTGGCCTTTCACCCCTACCCACAGCTCATCCCCTCAGTTTTCAACCTAAGTGGGTTCGGTCCTCCACGACGTCTTACCGTCGCTTCAACCTGGCCATGGGTAGATCACTCAGCTTCGGGTCTTGGTCGTGCGACTCAGGCGCCCTATTCGGACTCGCTTTCGCTACGGCTTCCCCACACGGGTTAACCTCGCCACACAACGCAAACTCGCAGGCTCATTCTTCAAAAGGCACGCAGTCACGGCCGCCAGCAAGCTGACGACGACGCTCCCACGGCTTGTAGGCACACGGTTTCAGGTACTTTTTCACTCCCCTCCCGGGGTACTTTTCACCTTTCCCTCACGGTACTTGTCCGCTATCGGTCACTAGGGAGTATTTAGGCTTAGGGGGTGGTCCCCCCGGATTCACACGGAATTTCACGGGCTCCGTGCTACTTGGGATGCCACTCGGGAGGTACGGTCGTTTTCGACTACGGGACTCTTACCCGCTGTGGTGCGCCTTCCCATGCGCTTCGTCTAACGCCGTACTTTGTCACTCCCTGGTCGATCGGCAGATCGACCTGAATGGTCCCACGACCCCGAACACGCAACGCCTGCCGGCTATCACGCGTGCTCGGTTTAGCCTCTTCCGCTTTCGCTCGCCACTACTCGCGGAATCGCGGTTGCTTTCTCTTCCTGTGGGTAATGAGATGTTTCACTTCCCCACGTTCCCTCCTCATGCCCTATGTGTTCAGGCATGGGTGACAGGACATGACTCCTGCCGGGTTTCCCCATTCGGAAATCCTCGGATCACAGCTCGGTTGACAGCTCCCCGAGGCTTATCGCAGCCTCCTACGTCCTTCATCGGCTCCTAGTGCCAAGGCATCCACCGTGCGCCCTTACTAACTTGACCACAAAGATGCTCGCGTCCACTGTGCAGTTCTCAAGCTACGGGCGGGGCACCAGTCGGTGATCACCGCCTGCTCCGCGACTGCGAAGTGGTTCGGTGCCGGCTGGTCCGCTCGTGACGGAGCCTCCGGCTCGACCCGGAGGTCGCGACGGAGGCTCGATGTCACCGAGGTGCGGTTCGTCCTTGCGGACGGTCCGTTCCCTCAGGACCCAACAGCGCGCCTGGGCCGGCTCGACGTCCGACACCCGTTCCTGCTGCTCGAGAGCAGCTGTACTAGACGTGTCGGATCAGCGATCCGGCCTACTGGTCAGTGTTCCACCCTTGAGCTCCATCACGGCATGAACATCCGTGCATGGGTCTGGACCCAGCAGCGCGAGGCTGCGGGCCAGGTGCTCCTTAGAAAGGAGGTGATCCAGCCGCACCTTCCGGTACGGCTACCTTGTTACGACTTCGTCCCAATCGCCGATCCCACCTTCGACAGCTCCCTCTCTTGCGAGTTGGGCCACTGGCTTCGGGTGTTACCGACTTTCGTGACGTGACGGGCGGTGTGTACAAGGCCCGGGAACGTATTCACCGCAGCGTTGCTGATCTGCGATTACTAGCAACTCCGACTTCATGGGGTCGAGTTGCAGACCCCAATCCGAACTGAGACCGGCTTTTTGGGATTCGCTCCACCTCGCGGTTTAGCAGCCCTTTGTACCGGCCATTGTAGCATGTGTGCAGCCCAAGACATAAGGGGCATGATGATTTGACGTCGTCCCCACCTTCCTCCGAGTTGACCCCGGCAGTCTCCTATGAGTCCCCGCCATAACGCGCTGGCAACATAGAACGAGGGTTGCGCTCG
>JAKFFB010000018.1:0-16909 GCA_036675425.1 Actinomycetales bacterium
CCAGCGGCGGCCGGTGGGGTCGGTCCAGGTGACGACGGCGTCGGTGCCGCGGGTCTTGGTCCAGCCGAGCTGCTTGACCCGGTGGTGCCGTCGGCAGCAGGGCCCGAGGTTGCAGGCGCAGGTCGGGCCGCCGAGGTCGTCCCCGGTCCAGGCCCGGTCGTGCTCGGCGTCGCACCGGACCGCTCGGGCGCCGCAACCGGGCCACTCGCACCGTGGGGCGCGGAGCTCGAGCAGCCGGCGGAGCCTTCGGCCGACCCGATACGGGCCGGGCGCGCCAGCGGGGTGCGCTTCGCCCAGGGCCGCGGTCGCGAGCACGACGTCGTCGCGCAGGGCCCTGCCGTGGGCGGCAGGCAGCGCCGCGCGTTGTGCGCTCAGGTCTGCGGTCCGGAAGTCGACGGTGGCGCCGGCCGATCCGCCGTGGTCGTCAGCGAGCGGGCGTGGGTGGTCCAGCGGATGTCGCGGGTGCCGCTCGGTCGGCGCAGGAAGTGCCTGGAGGGCCAGCAGCGCCTCCCGCACCGCGTGCGGGTCGCCGCGGCCGAGCTGGACGGTCTGCTCCCCGACGGCGACCGGGACACCGTTCTCGTCGACCCACACCGGTCGCAGCCGCGGGGCGTTGAGCAGGATCTGCTCGGTCAGGTCGGGTTCGAGGGGGCCGTGCCCGACCAGCTCGGCGGTCTCGTCGGTCGTGCCCAGCCCGGCGCCGATCGGCAGGAGCACCATGGTGTCCATCCCGCACGGCACAGCCGATCCGGGTAGGCAGCCGCACGGCCCGGCCCCCGCCGAGCGCAGCCCCGCGGCGCAAGCGCCGACGGCGTGCAGGTCGGTGTCCGGGTCGAGCGGGGTGTCCTGCGGCACGATCGGGAGCTGATCGCGGCCCAGCAGCAGGTCCCGGAACGCATCGAACCGGCGCTGATCAGCAGTCCGGTCGTCTTGGGATCCCCACGGCATCGACCGGGCGGCGATCCGGGCGCCGATCGCCATCCGGTCCGGACCGGACATCGCCAGCGCGAACAGGTCGTGCAGCCCGTCCGCCCGGGCACGGAACTCCAGCCTGCGGTCCTGCTGCGCCTCCCGACGGCGCCGCTCGGCAGCGCCACGGTCCTGCGCGATCACCCACCGTCGGAGCAGGTCGGCCAGCCTGGCCGGCGGCTGGACCAGACCGTCCGCCGCGCCGATCAGCCGGGACTGCAACCTGCGCCACACCGCGACCCGATCGGGCAACGGCAGCACCTTCAGCTGCTCGATCACCGTCCGGGACTGCTCCACCGTCAGCAGCCCGGCCTCGACCGCCTCCAGCGCGCCCGGCAGCACGACCAGCGCCTCCGCCTCGGCGAGCAGCTGCCCTGCCCGAGCCTCCGAGCACGACAGCGCCAGCGCCAGCTGCGGCACCACCGCGAGCTCCATGCCCGACCCGACCAGCACCGCCTGCAGCTCCAGCACCTCCCGCAGCAGAGCTGCGTGCTCGGCACCGCGGGTCAGCTCGCGCACCTCGAGCCGCACCATCGCCGCATCGAGCGCAGCGAGATCCTCCGCTGCGCTCAGCACCTGCTGCCCGACTGCCATGACCACGACTCTGCCACCGACCTCCGACAAAACTGATGGTCGAAAGACACTGTGGACAACAAGTTTTCGATCCACAGCAGGCTCGGCGAGCAGCCCCGGACTTCCACCGTCCACCCGCCACCGACCGCAGCCCACCGGACGCTCCCGACAGCGCGCCCGGGCCGAGGCGGACGGCGCAAGTCCAGGAGAGCGTCAGCAGCCGTGGGTGCGGTCGTGAGGACGCGGAGTGACGCTGCCGCCTCACTCCCTCGTGGTGCCGCAGTCCTGACAGCGCCACCGGCGGGCGGCGTTGACGTGGGTGCAGTTCTCGCAGCTCCAGGCCGGCAGGACGGGCGGTGCGGGACGGGGTCGCCGCCGCCGTTGCTCGGGCACGGCCGGGGTGAGGGTCGTGGTCGTCATGCGTCGAGCGTGCGCGCCGCGGGTTTCCTCCTTGCTAACCGCAGGAAACGTCCCGGAGGCGGAACGGCGCACGCCGTCGTAGCGTCGCGACGTGCCCCGTCCCCGCACGCCCGTCCTCGTCGCTCTGCCTGCGGTCCTGATCGCGGGTCTCGGCCTGCTGCACCCGGTGTTCCTCACCCCCGACACCGCAGAGCGTTGGCGGCTGCTGCACCTCGCGCTGCTGCCGGCGTTCCCGCTGCTGGGAGCGTCGGTCTGGTTCGTGCTCCGCGGGGAGCGCGGCCCCGCTGCGTGGGGTGCCCGGCTGCTTGCAGGGGCGTACGCCGTCCTCTACGGGGCGCTGGACGCCATCGCGGGAGTGGGTGCATCCCACCAGGTCCTGCGCACCGCTGACCGCGGTGACGCGCGGCCGACGATCGAGGACCTCTTCGACATCGCCGACCCGCTGGGCGCTCTCGGCGTCTACGCGCTCGCGGCGTCGGCCCTGCTGACCGGTCTGGTGCTCAGCCGGCGCAACCGCCCGCTGGCGATCGCCGGCGCGGTCGTCGTCGCGGGGGCCTGCTACCCGTTCCTGCGGCACCACGTCTTCCCGCCGCGCGGCGTGCTCGCGGTTGCGGCGATCGGCGTCGGGCTGGCGCTGCTCGAGGCGGCGCGGATCAGGCGACCAGGTCGCGGCTGACCTCGTCGAGGGTGCGTGCGCCGGCCAGTCCCATGACGTGCGCGAGGTCGGCCGTCATCGCGTCGAGGCAGGAACGCACCCCGGCTGCGCCGTTCGCGGCCAGCGCCCAGAGGACCGGCCGGCCGAGCAGGACCGCGTCCGCGCCGAGCGCCAGCGCCACCACGACATCGGTGCCGCTGCGCAGCCCGCCGTCGACGAGGACCGGGGCGCGACCGCCGACCGCGTCGACGACCTCGGGGAGCGCGGCCGCAGTCGGCACGGCTCGGTCGAGCTGCCGCCCGCCGTGGTTGCTCACCGCGATGCCGGACGCGCCGGCATCCAGGCAGTCGACGGCGTCGTCCCCGCGCAGGACACCCTTCACGAGGACGGGAAGCCCTGCGGCAGAGGCGATCTCGGCGATGACGTCGAGATCGGCGGTCGGGTCCTGCTCCGTGGAGCGCTCGTCGCCAGTGAGGTGCTCCGCCACGTTGATCAGCGGATCGACCGCCAGTGCGGTCCGGCCCGCGCCGGGACGCGTGCCGAGGTAGGGCGTGTCACCGGTGACGACCACCGCGGTGGCCCCTGCCGCCGCCGCGCGCTGCACCAGGGCGCGGGTCAGCCCGCGGTCGCGCATGACGTACGCCTGGAACCACCACGGGCCGCAGGGCACGTCCTCGAGCCGGCGGGAGGCGCGCGTCGACAGGACGAGCAGGCTGCCGGCGTCGGCGGTCCCGCGCGCCGTCGCGACCTCGCCCTCGGGGTGCGCGAGCCCGTGCAGGGCGCTCGGCGCGACGAGCACCGGAGTCCGCAGCGGCGTGCCGAGCAGCGTCAGCGACGTGTCGACGGAGCCGACGTCGCGCAGCACCCGCGGCCGGAGTCGCCTTGCACCCCAGGCGGTCTCGGCCTCGCGGGCTGCCGTCTGGTCTCCGGCCCCGGTCACGTAGTAGTCGCGCACCTCCGCCGGCAGGCGCGCGGCGGCGGTCGCCTCGTGGGCGGCCAGCAAGGTGTGCACGGATGGAGGCTAGGACCACGCGCGTTCCCGGCGTACCGTCGCAAGCGCGGCCCTTCCCGCAAGCGACAGGAGTGGGACATGCAGCGGACGGTGCGGTCAGCGATGACGTCCGAGGTCGTGACGGTGCACCCGGACGACCCGTTCAAGCAGGTGGTCCAGCTGCTCGCCGAGCACCGCGTCGACGGCGTGCCGGTCGTCGACGAGACCGGTGCCCTGCTCGGCGTGGTCAGCAAGAGCGACCTCACCTGCCACGAGGAGGAGCCGCCCAGCCTGACCCACCTCGTGGTCGGCGGCCGCGGGGCGCGGGAGCACGCGCGCAAGGCGCGGGCGAGAACCGCCCGGGAGCTCATGACGTCACCGGCGCGCACGACGACCCCGGACGCCGAGGTGTGCGAGGCGCTGCGCGAGATGTCCCGCGGCAAGGTCGGCCGGCTCGTCGTCGTCGAGGACGGTCGGGTGGTCGGGATCCTCGCCCGCAGCGACCTGCTGAAGGTCTTCCTGCGCAGCGACGAGGCGCTGCAGCGCGAGGCCGAGGTCGTCGTCCGCGACCAGCTGGGCGCCGAGGCCGAGGGCGTCCAGGTCGTCGTCGCCGACGGCGTGGTCCACCTGCGCGGCCGGGTGTCGCGCACGAGCACGGCCTGGGCGGCGGCGGCCGCGGCCCGTGACGTCCCGGGTGTGGTCGACGTGGACGACTGCCTGGTCGGCGACGTCGACGACACGCTGGTGCACGAGATGTCGGTACGAGGCCCGTTCGTGTGAGCAGGCGCACCCGGTAGGCGCGCCGCCCCGGGGTAGCGACCACGTGTGCCCCGTTCCGTGCGTGTCGTCGCCGCTGCCCTCGCGCTCGTCCTCCTGGCCGGCGTGGTGGCGCTGATCGCGACCCCGCTCTACGGCGTGCGCGGCGACATCGCCGACACCGAGGTGATCATCGAGCAGCAGCTCGACACCGTGCAGGCGCAGCTGCTGGTGATGGAGACCTCGCTGGAGCTGCAGCGCGAGGCGGTCGGGGAGGCCCGCCGGACGCGCGAGCTCACCGAGCAGCTGCTCGCCACCGCGCAGACGACCCTCGACACCGCCAAGCAGACGCTGGCGGTCGCCGAGCGGCTGCAGGGTGACGTCGCGGCGATCCGCGCGGACACACGCGAGGCGCTGGCGCTGCTCCGGGAGCAGCTCGCCGTCACCCGCGAGCTGCTGGCCGTCGCGCGGCAGACGCTGCAGGAGGTCCGCGAGATCAACCGCAAGACGCCCGACACGACGCCCTAGGGTCCCCCGGGTGCAGCGGATCGAGGTGGTGGGCGCGGCGCTGCTGCGCGACGTGCCCGGGAAGGGCCGCTGCGTGCTGGCGTCTCGGCGCACGGAGCCGCCACGGCTGGCTGGCCTGTGGGAGTTCCCCGGCGGCAAGGTCGAGCCGGGGGAGAGCGACGAGCAGGCGCTGGAGCGCGAGCTCGCCGAGGAGCTGCGGGTCGAGGTCGAGGTCGGCGAGCGCTTCGGCCAGGAGCTGCTCATCGGCGAGGCGGCCGTCCTGCGCGTCTACCTCTGCACCCTCGTCAGCGGCGAGCCCGCGCACGTCGACCACGACGCGCACCGGTGGCTCGGCCCGGACGAGCTGCACGACGTGCCGTGGATCCCCGTGGACCTCCCGCTCGTGGAGCAGCTCCGCCCCCTGCTCGGCCCGTAGCGTCATGCTGCGCCCTGCTCAAGGGGCTCCGCTGAGCATGACGCAAGGAGGGGCCGACCACCTGCGCCGGTAGGCTGGGGGCGCCGGCTGTTCCGCTCGGCCATCCACAAGCCGATCATCGGAGTACCGCTGTGCCCACCCGCGACGACATTCGCAATGTCGCGATCATCGCCCACGTCGACCACGGCAAGACGACCCTCGTCGACGCGATGCTGCTGCAGTCCGGCGCCTACTCCGAGCACCAGGTCGACGAGGGCGCGGTCCAGGACCGGGTCATGGACTCGATGGACCTCGAGCGCGAGAAGGGCATCACGATCCTCGCGAAGAACACCGCGGTGCGTCGCAAGGACCTGCTCATCAACATCATCGACACCCCCGGCCACGCCGACTTCGGCGGCGAGGTCGAGCGCGGGCTGTCGATGGTGGACGGCGTCGCGCTGCTCGTCGACGCGTCCGAGGGGCCGCTGCCGCAGACCCGCTTCGTGCTGCGCAAGGCGCTCGCGCAGAACATGCCGGTCATCCTCATCATCAACAAGGTCGACCGGCCCGACGCGCGCATCGCCGAGGTCGTCGACGAGTGCTACGAGCTGTTCCTCGACCTCGACGCCGACGAGCACCAGATCGAGTTCCCGATCGTCTACTGCCAGGCCAAGACCGGCCAGGCGTCGCTGAACCGCCCGGCCGACGGGACCAGCCCGGACGCGCCGGACCTCGAGGCGCTGTTCCAGGTCATCCGCGAGACGATCCCCGCGCCGACCTACACCGAGGGCGCCCCGCTGCAGGCGCACGTCACCAACCTCGACGCGAGCCCCTACCTCGGCCGCCTGGCGCTGCTGCGCATCTTCAACGGCGAGATCAAGAAGGGCCAGACCGTCGCCTGGTGCAAGAAGGACGGCACCATCGAGAACGTCAAGCTGACCGAGCTGCTCGGCACCGAGGCGCTCGAGCGGGTCAGCATCGAGAGCGCCGGTCCGGGCGAGATCATCGCCGTGGCAGGCATTCCCGACATCTACATCGGCGAGACGCTGGCCGACCCGGCCGACCCGCGCCCGCTGCCGCTCATCACCATCGACGAGCCGAACATCAGCATGACGATCGGCATCAACACCAGCCCGCTCGCGGGCAAGAGCGGCAAGAAGCTCACCGCCCGGATGGTGAAGGACCGGCTCGACAAGGAGCTCGTCGGCAACGTGAGCATCCGCGTGCAGCCGACCGAGCGGCCCGACACCTGGGAGGTCCAGGGCCGCGGCGAGCTGCAGCTGGCGATCCTCGTCGAGGTCATGCGCCGCGAGGGCTTCGAGCTCACCGTGGGCAAGCCGCAGGTCGTCACCCGGCTCGTCGACGGCAAGATCCACGAGCCGATGGAGCGCCTCACCATCGACACCCCGAGCGACTACCAGGGCGTGCTCATCCAGCTCATGGCGCTGCGCAAGGGCCGTCTGGAGCAGATGGTCGACCACGGCACCGGCTGGACCCGGATGGAGTACATCGTCCCGGCCCGCGGCCTGATCGGCTTCCGCACCGAGTTCCTCACCGAGACGCGCGGCA
The DNA here is from genome assembly GCA_036675425.1 of Actinomycetales bacterium. Classification (GTDB taxonomy): domain Bacteria; phylum Actinomycetota; class Actinomycetes; order Mycobacteriales; family SCTD01; genus SCTD01. The sequence goes on from JAKFFB010000018.1 coordinate 6,856, forward strand.
CCGGCCTGCTGCACCACGTGCACGAGCGCTACGAGCCGTGGCACGGCGACATCCGCACCCGCCCGTCCGGCTCGCTGGTGGCCGACCGCAGCGGCCCGACGACCGGCTTCGCGCTGGCCAACCTGCAGGAGCGCGGGACGATGTTCGTGCCGCCCGGCACGGAGGTCTACGAGGGCATGATCGTGGGCGAGAACTCCCGCAGCGACGACATGGACGTCAACGCGACCAAGGAGAAGAAGCTCACCAACATGCGGCAGAGCTCGTCCGACGTGCTCGTGCCGCTCATCCCGCACAAGCAGCTCAGCCTCGAGCAGGCGCTGGAGTTCTGCCGCGAGGACGAGTGCGTCGAGGTGACCCCGGCCGAGGTGCGGATCCGCAAGGTGATCCTCGACGCCGGTGAGCGCGCCCGCTCGACGCGCAACAAGGCCAAGGCCGCCCTGGCGTAGTGCGCGCCGGCCAGCTGGTCGTCGCGACGCCGTCGCTCGCCGACCCGAACTTCGAGCGCACCGTCGTCCTGCTCCTGCAGGCCGACTCCGACGACGGGGCGCTCGGCCTGGTCCTCAACCGGCCGACCGGCACGGGCGTGGGGGAGGTCCTCCCCGACTGGTCCGTGCTCACCGCCGAGCCCGGCGTCGTGTTCACCGGCGGTCCGGTGCAGCCGAACGCCGCCATCTGCCTCGGCCGCGGACGGCCGGGAGGGCCTGCCGTGGCGGCGTTCTCGGTGCTCGAGGGGATGCCGGGCACGAGCATCGGCACCATCGACCTCGACTCCCCGCCGGACGAGCTCGCGCCCGCCGTGTCGGAGGTGCGGCTGTTCGCCGGCTACGCGGGGTGGTCCGCCGGGCAGCTCGAGGCCGAGGTCGAGGAGGGCGCCTGGTGGGTCCTCGACGCGCTGCCGGGTGACGCCTTCACGACCCAGCCCGAGGATCTCTGGCAGGTCGTGCTGAAGCGGCAGGGGCCGCCGATCGCCTTCGCCGCGAGCTACCCCGCGGACCCGACCCTCAACTGACCCAGTCCCTCGCGGGCCTCCTCGACCGCCACCCGGATCCGCTCGCGGGCGTCGACCAGGTCGACCGTCTCGCCGGCCTTGATGGGCCCCTCGACCGACGCGCAGACCGCGGCGAGCCGCACGGCGCCCATCGAGGCGCTGCCGCCCTTCATCGCGTGCACGGCCCGCCCCACGCCGGCCGCGTCGCCGCCCTGGAGGGCGGCGTCGACCTCGTCGAGCCGGCGGGCCGTCTCGCTCTCCCAGGTGTCGATGAGCTTGTCCAGGACCGCGGCTGCCCGGTTGCCCAGGCGGGCCGTCAGCGAGCCCAGCACCGAGGGGTCGACGGCGACGTCCTCGGCCACGGGCTCGGGCTCCGGCTCGGCGTCCTCGACCGCCACCCGGCCGAGCGCCGCGGCGAGCTCCTCGCGACGGACCGGCTTGGCGAGGTAGTCGTCCATGCCGGCGGTCAGGCACGCCTCGCGGTCCTCGGCGAGCGCGTTCGCGGTCATCGCGACCACGCGCGGCTGCCGGTCGGCGGGCAGGTCGGCGCGCAGCCGCCGGGTGGCCTCGAGGCCGTCCATGACCGGCATCTGCATGTCCATGAGCACCACGTCGTAAGGCCGGTCGTGCAGCGCGTCGAGCGCCTCCTGCCCGTTGCCCACCACGTCGTAGCGGTAGCCGAGCCGCTCGAGCAGCAGGCCGGCCACGCGCTGGTTGACCACGTTGTCCTCGGCGAGCAGCACGCGCAGTCGGCGTGACGGCTCCGGCGCGGGCGCCGTGCCGCCGGCCTCCTGCGCCGCGCCGAGCGCGGTCGCGACGGCGGTCCGCAGCGCTCCGGCCTTGACCGGCTTGGTGAGGTGCCGCAGGCCGAGCGCCTCGCTCTCGGCCGGGCGCTGCCCGAGCGAGGTCAGCAGCAGCAGGGGCAGGTCACGGGTGGCCGGCCGGTCGCGCAGCTCGCGGGCCAGCTCGACGCCGTCCATCCCCGGCATGTGCATGTCGAGCAGGACGATGTCGTAGAGCCCGCCGCTGTCGACCGCGCGCAGCGCCTCAGGACCGTTCGCGGCCGACTCGACGCGCATGTCCCAGGTCTCGAGCTGCCGCCGCAGGATGCGCCGGTTGGTGTCGTTGTCGTCGACGATCAGCGCCCGCCGTCCGGGCAGCTCGGCCGGGGCCACCGAGAGCTCGTCGACGGTCTGGGCGCCGCGCGGCAGGACGACCGAGAGGGTGAAGGTCGAGCCCTTCCCGACGGCGCTCTCCACGGTCAGGTCGCCGCCCATCGCCTCGGCGAGCCGCTTGCTGATCGCCAGCCCCAGACCGGTCCCGCCGTACAGCCGCGTGGTCGAGGCGTCGACCTGGCTGAAGGAGCGGAAGAGCCGGTCCACGCGGTCGGCGGGGATGCCGATCCCGGTGTCGCGGACGGCGAAGCAGAGCTTCACCCCGCGCTCGACCTCGCCGGTCGCGCGCACGGTCACCACGACGTCGCCGTGCTCGGTGAACTTCACCGCGTTGCTGAGCAGGTTGACGATGACCTGGCGGACGCGGGTGACGTCGCCGACCAGGACCGGCGGGACGTCGGGCTCGATGACGTACGCGAGGTCGAGCCGCTTGCCGCCGGCCTGGCTGGCGAGCAGGTCGAGCGAGCCCTCCACGCAGTCCCGCACCGAGAACGGGTGCCGCTCCAGCTCCAGCTGACCGCTCTCGATCTTCGAGAAGTCGAGGATGTCGTTGATGATCACCAGCAGGGCGTCGCCGCTCCTGCGCACGGTCTCGGCGTAGTCGCGCTGCTCGGTGTCGAGCTCGGTGTCGAGCAGCAGGCCGGTCATGCCGATGACGGCGTTCATCGGGGTGCGGATCTCGTGCGACATCGTGGCGAGGAAGGCCGACTTCGCGGCGGTCGCCGCCTCCGCCTCGCGGCGCGCCTCGGTCAGCTCCCGCTCGCGCTGCTCGACGACCTGCCGCTCGAGGTCGAGCGCGGCGGCGAGCTCGTCCAGGCCGACGCCGATCGCCTGCAGCTCCGCCGGACCGCTGCCGGAGGAGCGTGCGGTCAGGTCGCCGTGCCGGAGTCGGGTGATGGTGCCCGTGAGCGCCTCGACCGGCTCGACGACGTCGGACCGCAGGCGCAGGAACTGGCGGCGCACCAGCAGCGCCACGGCGAGGGCGAGCGCCAGCTCGAGGCCCAGCCCGACGACCAGCAGGAGCACCTGCCGTCGCTCCGAGCCGCGGCGCAGTGCGTCGCCCTCGGCCTCGACGACCGCCTCGGCCTCGCGGTAGGCGTCGAACAGCTCCTTGTCGCGGAGCAGCGACGCCTCGTCGCCGCCGTCTTCCGGGGAGCCGTCGAGGGCGGGACGCGCCCAGCCGGTCGTCCACGCCCGCTGGCGCTGCTCGACCTCGGTGAAGGCCGCGAGCAGCTCGTCCTGCCCCGCGAACCGCTTGCGCACCTCCGCGTTGTGGACGGGGAGGTCGCGGACGCCTGCGTCGTACGGCTCGAGGAAGCGCCGGTCGCCGGTGACCAGGTGGGCGCGCAGCGCGGTCTGCTGGTCGACCATCGCCAGGTGCGCGAGCCGGATCGCCCGCACGCCCTCGGTGTAGGAGTCGGTGCGCGGGGCGTAGACGGTGACCACCAGCGCCAGCACCAGACCGCCCACCAACGAGGTGATCCCGATGGCGATGACCATCAGCCGGGCCAGCGACCCGATCCTGCGGGTCAGGCTCGCGGCGGGCCCGGCGACGGCGTTCACGGGCCGAGCCTGCCAGAGCAGCGGACAGGACGGGCGCTGCGCCGCCCTAGGGTTCTGGGCATGACCGACCCCACGCTGCCCCCGCCCGAGCCCGGTGAGCGGATCGTGCCGCAGAGCGAGGAGGCCGTGCTCGCGCAGGCCGAGACCGCGGTCGAGGGCGCCGCCGGCGAGGTCGCGATGGCTCCCCTGGACACCCCGAAGCGGCTGCTGCTCGTGCACGCGCACCCCGACGACGAGACCATCGGCACCGGCGCCACCATGGCGCGCTACGCCGCCGAGGGGGTCGCGGTCACGCTCGTCACCTGCACGCTGGGCGAGGAGGGGGAGGTGCTGGAGCCCGGCCTGGAGCACCTGGCCGCCGACCAGGACGACGCGCTCGGGCAGCACCGGATCGGCGAGCTCGCCGCGGCCTGCGAGGCGCTGCGGGTGACCGACCACCGCTTCCTCGGCGGTCCCGGCCGGTGGCGCGACAGCGGGATGATGGGCACGCCCGCCAACGAACGGCCCGACTGCTTCTGGCAGGCCGACCTCGACGAGGCCGTCCGGGACCTGGTGGCGATCGTCCGCGAGACCCGCCCGCAGGTCGTCGTCACCTACGACAGCAACGGGGGGTACGGGCACCCCGATCACATCCAGGCGCACCGGGTGACGGTGGCGGCGTTCGACGCCGCGGCCGACGCCTCGTACGCCCCCGACCTCGGCGAGCCGTGGGCGGCGAGCAAGCTCTACTTCGGCGCGATCCCGCGCAGCGTGCTGCAGATGGGGATCGACCTGCTGCGCGAGGCAGGCGACAGCAGCGGCTTCTTCGGCGTCGAGAAGGCCGAGGACCTGCCGTTCGGCGTCCCGGACGAGCAGGTCACGACCGAGATCGACGCGAGCGAGCACCTCGAGGCCAAGGTCGCCGCGATGCGCGCGCACAAGACGCAGATCGCCGTGGACGGGCCGTTCTTCGCGCTGTCGAACAACATCGGGCAGCGGGCGTTCGGGATCGAGCACTACACGCTGGGCAGGGGAGAGCGCGGGACCGGCTCCGGACCGCACGGCTGGGAGGACGACCTCTTCGCGGGCGTGTCCACCTGAGGAGACCGTGTCGACACGCAGAGTGACGGTCTGGATCGGCCGTTCGGGTGAAACAGCGCTCTCGAGGTGACGGAGAGTGCTGACGGGGAGACACTGGATCGCACCGGACGGGGCAGGTGCCCCGTCCTGATGCGTTACCGCCCAGGGGGATCTCATGACCGACACCGCCGCCTCAGTGACCAGCAAGCTCGAGCAGCTGCTCGGGGCGGCCGGCGGGTCGGTCCTGTCGATGGCGGGCGCGGACGTCGGCGCCTCGCGCGAGGCGCAGCGCCGCCGCCGCTGGGTCAAGCTCACGCTGGCCGTGTGGATCGTGTCCGCGGCGGTCGTCCTGCGCACGCTGACCATGGGCGAGGGGAGCAGCTTCGTCCCGGTCCCGAACGTCGACCCGTTCCTGCTCGTGATCATCATCTTCTTCGGGCTGCTGCTCCTGCTGATGTTCGGCCAGCAGTTCATGACGGCGCGGTCGCCGCACGTGATGTACCGCCCTGAGCAGATCTCGACCACCCTCGACGACGTCGTCGGCATCGACACCGTGAAGGACGACGTCGTCCGCTCCCTCAACCTCTTCCTGGCCCACAAGACCTTCCGCGAGGAGATGGGCGGCGCGCCCCGTCGTGGCCTGCTCTTCGAGGGCGCGCCCGGCACCGGCAAGACCCACCTGGCCCGGGCGATGGCCCGCGAGGCCGGCGTGCCGTTCCTGTTCGTGAGCGCGACCAGCTTCCAGTCCATGTGGTACGGCGCGACGGCCAAGAAGATCCGCTCCTACTTCAAGGCGCTGCGCAAGGCCGCCCGCAAGGAGGGCGGCGCGATCGGCTTCATCGAGGAGATCGACGCGATCGCGATGTCCCGTGGGGGCGTGTCCAGCGGCATGACGGCCGCCTTCTCGCCGCTGGTGGCCGGCTGCCAGGGCACTGCCTGCCTGCCCTCGTCGTACGCCGCCGTCGCCGCGTCCCCCGCGACCGTGACCAACAGCTTCGTCAGCGAGGGCACCGGCGGTGTCGTCAACGAGCTGCTCGTGCAGATGCAGTCCTTCGACGACCCGACCGGCTGGGACCGCGTGCGCGGCTGGTTCATCGACCGCATCAACCTGTTCCGCGCGCCGGACAAGCAGCTGAAGCGGCCGGACATCGTTCCGACGAACATCCTGCTCATCGCCGCCACCAACCGCGCCGACGGGCTCGACCCGGCGCTGCTGCGCCCGGGCCGCTTCGACCGGCGCGTGACCTTCGAGCTGCCGGCGAAGGCCGGCCGGCGCACCCTGATCGACCACTTCCTCACGAAGAAGGCGCACACCGAGGAGATGGCCGACCCGGAGCTGCGCGACGCGCTCGCAGCCGTCACCCAGGGCTACACCCCCGTGATGATCGAGCACCTGCTCGACGAGGCGCTCGTGAACGCGGTGCGTCGCGGCGAGACGGCGCTGACCTGGAAGGACATCGAGAAGGCCCGCCTGGTCGAGGAGATCGGGATGGGGCAGCCGGTCGGCTACACCGACCACGAGCGGCGGCTCATCGCCACCCACGAGGCCGGCCACGCGACGCTCGCGTGGCTGACCGCTCCGCAGCGCCGGCTCGAGGTGCTCACCATCGTCAAGCGGCGCAGCGCCCTCGGCCTGCTCGCCCACGGCGACCGCGAGGACGTCTTCACCCGCTCCCGCGAGGAGATGAAGTCGCTCATCCAGATCGCGATGGGCGGCCAGTGCGCCGAGGAGATCTTCTTCAACGACGTCTCGACCGGCCCCGGCGGCGACCTGCTCTACGCCACCAACTGCGCGGCCGAGATGGTCGGGGCGCACGGCATGGACGAGAGCCTGCTCTCCTACGCCGCGATCCAGAACAGCTCCTTCAGCGACACCAACATCGTCGGCCGCGTGCTCGCCGACGACCGCGGTCGCGACGCCGTCGAGAAGCTGCTGCAGAAGCAGAAGGCGGTCGCCAGGCAGCTGCTCTCGGAGAACCGGCACCTGGTCGAGGCGCTCCGCGACGCGCTGCTCGAGCGCGAGGAGCTGATCGGTCACGAGATCACCGACGTGCTGGAGGCTGCCGCGGCGGCGCCGCGCGTGGTCGACCTGACCGAGGTCGAGAACCCCCGACAGCTCGACGCCTGGCACCGCCCGCTCAGCTGAGTCGAGCACTACCCCGCTCGAACCGCGGACCCGTGAGCGTGCGCCGGCCGCGGTTCGAGCGGGGTAGTGGGGCCGTCTCTGGCAGGCTGGCGCGGTGTCAGACGAGCCGGCCCCGCTCGGCCCGCGGGCGACGGCGGCGGCGTACGGCCTCGTGCTCGTCCTCGCGCTGCTGCTCGCGGTGTGGGGCGCCTTCCTCGTGCCGCTGCGCTGGGGCACCGTCGTGCTGCCGCTCTCCTGGCTGGTCGCGGTCGCCGGCAACCTGCTGCTCGGCCGGGCCGGCGCGCGGCTGCTCGGCCGCCCCGGTGCGATCGGCCCGGGCGTCGTCTGGGTCGTCGTGGCGCTCACCTTCGGCAGCCGACGCTCCGAGGGCGACCTGATCGTCCCCGGGACCACCCCCGGGCTGGTCTTCCTGCTGGTCGGGGCGGTCGCGAGCGCTGTGGCGTACGGGCTGGCGCCACGCTCCCGGGGCTGACCGGTCAACCCGGGACCGGTTCGCGCCGATGGCGCTGAGGTGGAGACCGCCGCCCCGACCGAGCTCGTCATCGTCCGGCTGGGCGGGTGCCGCTACGCGCTGCCCATGAGCTCGGTGGCCGAGGTGGGGCGCCCGCCGGGGCTGACCCGCGTCCCCGGGCTGCCCGGCTGGGTCGCCGGCGTCGCCAACTGGCGCGGCCGGGTGCTGGCCGTGCTCGACCTCCGCTCGCTGCTCGCCGCCGAGGCAGGACCGCTCGACCGGCGCGGACGGCTCGTGGTGCTCGCCCACGGCGGCGTGCGGGTCGGGCTGCTCGTCGAGGCCGTCGCCGGGGGCACCCGGCTCGACCCCGAGGCGGTCGAGCCGGCCCTCGCGCACCTCCCCACGAGCACCGGCAGCCTGCTGGCCGGCCAGGTCACGGACGCGGAGGGGCCGTACGGCGTGCTCGACCTCGACGCCGTCCTCGCGCTGGCGGAGCAGCTGCCGCGCGCCCGCCGGGCGGGCTGACCTACAGGTAGACCGCTCGACGGCCGACGAAGCCTGCAAAGCAACTGCTGAAGGGGCACTTCCCGTGGACTTCTCCATCCGGCTCGCGCGAGCCGCGGCGATCATGACCTGGGTCAGCCTGGTCGTGGGCGTCGCCGCCGCGACCCTGATGCACCAGCTCGGCACGCCCGAGGGCGTGACCATCCACATCTACGCGATGTACGCCTGGACCGTCTTCGGCGTGCTCGTCACCGGCTTCCTCACGGTGCTGCCGAAGCTCGCGATGTCCTCGCACACGGTGCTGAAGAACATCGTGATGATCCGCGCGCTGCTCTGCATCTCGATCCACGTCTGGGTGACCGCGATGGTCGCCGTCAGCGGCGGCATCCGCGGGCCGTTCTGGATCTGCTACTTCGGCGTCGTGCTCTTCGCTGCAGTGTCCATGAACGCCTGGCAGGCCTCGCTGTTCGGCCTGTCCGCCTCGGTCGGCCTGGTCGTCGCCACCGGCATCGCGCACAACCTCGACCGCGAGGCGATCGGCCCGCTGCTGCTCGTCGGCGCGACGTTCCCGATCGTGTCGTGGTTCAACAGCTCGCTGTCGGCCGCCGTCTGGGAGCTGCGCCGCAAGGCCCGCGAGGAGCGCAAGGCGCTCGAGTCCCGCGTGGCCGAGCTCTCCGCCTACCTGGAGCGCGCCGCCCAGGGCGACCTGGCCGCCGAGGTCGACGTCGAGCACGAGACCGCCCAGCTCAAGGGCCTGTCCACCGCCTTCAACCACACCATCGCCAACCTGCGCGACCTGGTCGGCCAGATCCGCAGCGGCGGCGAGCAGATCGGCGCCTCCGCCGGCGAGCTGCTGGCCACCGCCGAGGAGCACGCCGCGTCCGCGACGCAGCAGTCCTCCGCCGTCTCCGAGACCACCTCCACGATCGAGGAGCTGGCCGCGACGGCTGCCCAGATCGCCGAGACCTCCGAGGCCGTCGCCCGCTACGCCGCCGAGACGCTCCGCTACGCCGAGCAGGGCCGCGCCGCTGTGTCGGCCTCCGTCGAGTCGATGGACACCATCGCCGACCGGGTCGACTCGATCGCCACCCGCGCGCTGTCCCTGGGCGAGAAGAGCCACGAGATCGGCCGCATCCTCGACGTCATCGACGACCTGGCCGACCAGACCAACCTGCTCGCCCTCAACGCCGCCATCGAGGCCGCCCGCGCCGGCGAGCACGGCCGCGGCTTCGCCGTCGTCGCCTCCGAGGTGCGCAAGCTGGCCGAGCGCTCGCAGGAGTCTGCCGGGCAGATCCAGGCGATCGTCGGCGAGATCCAGGCCGAGACCAACTCCACGATCATCGCGTCGGAGGAGGGGGCCAAGGAGGTCCGCGCCGGGACGCAGCTCGCCCGCGGCGTCGTCGAGGCGCTCGAGCGCATCAGCGGCATGGTCGACGAGACCACCACCGCCGCCAAGGAGATCTCGATCGCGACGCAGCAGCAGCGGTCGGCCTCCGACCAGGTCGTCGCCGCGATGACGCAGGTCTCCGACGTCTCCCGCCAGTACGCCGTCGGCTCCCGCCAGGCCGCCGCCGCCGCGGCCCAGCTCAACGTGCTGGCCGCCGAGCTGCGCAGCTCCATCGCCCAGTTCAAGGTCGGCTAGCTCCCGCTGATGACCGCATGGGGTGACGATCCCGAGCTGCTCGCGACCTTCCGCGCGGAGGTCGAGGAGCGGCTCGCCTCGCTGCAGGCAGGGCTGCTCACGATCGAGGAGCACGCCCAGCCCAAGCAGGTCGTCGCCTCCCTCTTCCGCGACGCCCACACCGTCAAGGGCTCGGCCCGGATGCTCGGCCTCACCGGGGTGCTGCACGTCAGCCACTCGATGGAGGACCTGCTGGGCGCGCTGCGCGACGGCCGCTTCCCCGTACGCCGCGACCTGGTCGACCTGCTGCTCGCCTCCTGCGACGCCATCGGGCGCGCGCTGCCCGGCGGCGAGCTGACCGACGCCGACCTCGAACCGGTGGTGGCTGCTCTTGCCTCCGCCGTCGACGGCGCCGAGGTCACCGTCCCCGTCCTCGCCGCTCGCGCGCCGGTCGTGGTCCCCCCGCAGCCGTTGCGTCCTGCAGAACAGGCGGCGCAGTGCTCCCCTGAGCAGGACGCAACGAAGCCGACGGAGATCGTCCGCGCGG
>JAKFFB010000307.1:0-3160 GCA_036675425.1 Actinomycetales bacterium
AGTGCGAGCCGAGCTGCACGCATTGCTCGCAGACGAGTTCGCCCTCGGCGGTGCTGACGACGGCCGGGCCGGCGGTGTCGAGGTGGACGCACGAGGCGCCGGTCACCGGGCGACGTACGCGCGGAGCAGCCGCATCCTCGTCGCTGGAAGCGACGTCGAGCATCGACTCCTCCACGTCGAGGATGTTGAGCACGTCGCGCACGACGTCGCTGGCGACGGTGCGGGTGCTGCGGATCTCCAGCACCTTCCTGCGCTCGGCGTCGATCATGGCCAACCGGGCGCGGGCGTAGAGGGCACTCGGCGACTCCTGCCCAGGAGTCGTGGAGAGCTGCTCCCAGGCGGCGAAGTTGCGCTGGTCGACGCGCTGTCGGATCAGCTCGCCCACGCCGTGCGGGTCGTCGTGCTCGAGCTCGTCGAGGGCGACGAACCCGGCCTTGGACGCCTGCTGCAGCAGGGCTGCCCGGGCCAACGCGTCCTCGAGCGGGTCGGGCGAGGGCACGCGGAGCCGGCGGGCGACCCAGGGCAGCGAGAGCCCCTGGATGAACAGGGTGCCGGCCACGACCGTGAAGGCAATGAGCAGCAGCACCTCGCGGTGCTCGACCTCCTCGGGGATGACGAAGGCCGCGGCCAGGGTCACGACCCCACGCATGCCCGCCCAGCCGATGAGGAACGTGTACTGCCACGGCGGGACCTGGCCGGTGATGGGGTCCGGGCCGGGACGGACCAGCGCGTAGCGCGCGACGAAGACCCACGCGAGGCGGAGCACGATGGTGGCGAGCAGCGCGCCGGCGCACACGGCGGTGAGGCGAGCAGGCGAGAGCTCGCTGTCGGCGACGCCGTCGAGGATCCAGCGTGCCTGCAGGCCGATGAGCAGGAAGACGGTGTTCTCCAGCAGGAAGGCGATGGTGCGCCAGTTGATGCGCTCCGCGATCCGCGACTGCGCGGTCTGGATGATCGGCGCCTTGTGGCCGAGCAGCAATCCGGCGACGACGACCGAGATCACGCCGGAGGAGTGGAGCTCCTCGGCCAGGAGATAGGCGGCGAACGGGGTCACCAGTGAGATCGCGGTGTCCATCAACGGGTCGGTGACGAGCCTGCGGAGCTTCGCCACGACCAGGAAGACGATGAAGCCGAGGGCGGCGCCACCGGCGGAGGCCCAGAGGAAGTCGAGGCCCACCTCGAGGGCCTGCACACCCACTGACGCGGCGGCGATCGCCGTACGAAGGGCGACGAGAGCCGTGGCGTCGTTGAGCAGCGACTCGCCCTCGAGGATGGTGACGACCCGGCGAGGCAGGCCGATCCTGCGGGCGATGGCGGTGGCGGCGACTGCGTCAGGCGGCGCGACGACGGCGCCGATGGCGATCGCCATCGGCCACGAGATGCTCGGGACGATGAGGTGGACGAGCGCGCCGACCCCGAACGTCGTGAAGACGACGAGGCCCACCGACAGGAGGAGGATCGCGCGCCGGTTGGCGTTGAAGTCCACGAGCGAGGTCTGGATCGCGGCGGCGTAGAGCAGCGGCGGCAGCAGGCCGAGCAGGACGATCTCGGGCTCGAGATGGACCTCGGGGACGAACGGCAGGTAGGTGCCGGCGACGCCGACGGCGATCAGCAGCAGGGGGGCGGGCAGGTCGAGTCGGTCGGCCAGCGCGGTCCCGGCCAGGACCACCACGACCAGCGCGACGAGGAACAGGGCGATCTCCACCCCGGAAGTCTGTCAGGCGGTCGGAGCATGTCAGCCCGCCCCGACCCGCCGTGGATAATCCCCCGGGTGCAGGGACTCCGGAGTGCGGGCAGGCTGGGCCTGGCGACCGCCGGCCTCCTGGCACTTCTCGTGATGGCGTCCGGGGCCGCGGTCGCGGCTTTCGTCGGCTCGGACGACACGTTCTTCACCCGACCTGCCCAGCTCGGCGAGGACGGCCGGCCGATCCTGACCGCCCCCGACCTGCTCGCCTACGACGGCGTCACCGTCACCCTGCGCGCCTCGGCGCCCGAGGGTGTCTTCATCGGCACGGCGCACCCGGTGGACGTCGCCGACTTCGTCGGCGACTCGTCGCTGATCCGGTTGACCGGCGTGACCCGGACGGGGGTGGTCGCCGAGGACGTCGGCACCGCGGAGCCGGTCGAGCCGTCCGCGGCGGACTTCTGGACCCACTCGCTGAGCGGCACCGGGGTCGAGGAGCTCACCCTCGACCGCGGCTCGTCCGCCGCCCAGTGGGTGATCGCTCCCCTGTCGGGTGTCGGCCCGACGACCGTCTCCTTCGGGGTCACCGTCCACGGGATCTTCACCTGGGCGCTGGTCGCGTTCGGGGTGGGCGCGCTGGTGCTCCTGGTCTGCGTCGAGGTGCTGCTCCGTTCGCGGCGGAGGCGCCGGCGGCCGGCGGCGGCGCCCGCGCGCCCTGTGCCCGTCTCACCTCCGGCCCAGCCGGGCAAGCACCGGGCGCAGCGGACCGCGGTCGCCGTGACGCTGGTGCTGTCGCTTGCCGGCTGCACGTTCGAGGACCTGGTGCCCACCCAGCGCCAGTCGGCCGAGCTCGCGACCACGAAGGTCGCGCTGTCCCGGGCCGAGCTGCCCGCGTTCTTCGAGTCCTACGACGCCCGGTTGCGCACCGCCATCCAGGCCGCTCGGCCGCCGCGCTACCGCGCGGACAAGTGGCGCCTCGCAGACCGCGGGCCGGCGCTGGAGAGCGACCTGTTCGGCACCCGCGTCGGCAGGCTGACCCGGCTCGGTCGCCGTTCGGTGCCGACGCATGTCGGGGTCGAGGTCTTCTCCGGCCGCTTCGAGTCCTACCCGATGTGGTCGCTGGTCGCGTCGAAGGTGGGGCGCGAGACCCGGGTCGACCTGTTCACCAGGGCGTCCGTGCAGGCGCCGTGGCTGCGGCAGGCCGGCAGCACTCTCTCCCGCGACCTGCCCGACCCGGGTCGTCCCGCCCGGCTGCCGGGCAGCGACGAGGCAGCGGCCGCGACGGCCGCGTGGCGCGACTACCTCCAGTCGGGTGCCGCGGACGAGCGGCTGACGGTCGACCAGGACTCGAGGGCGTGGCGCGACAACATCGCCGACCTGGGCAGTCGCGCCATGTTCCGCGGCTACACGGTGTCGGTCGAGCCGGCCGGCAGGAGCGGCCTCTCCCGGGTCGTCGAGGTCGACGACGGCGCGCTC
>JAKFFB010000230.1:0-3151 GCA_036675425.1 Actinomycetales bacterium
AGCCGGGGTGCCTCGACGGACACGACGCGCGGCAGCTCGCCGTCGCCGAGGGCGTGGTCGAGCTGCAGCTTCGGCTCCCACGCGGGGTAGGTCCGCGTCCGCGCGAGCACCCGCCACCCGGTCAGCGCGCGGGGGAACGGCGGCGGCATGTTGAGGTCGCCGAGCAGCACCCGCGGTCCAGGGAGGCGACGCAGGTCCGCGGTCAGCATCCGGAGCTGCCGGACGTTCCAGCCGGGGACGAACGACAGGTGCGTCGTCGCCACCGTGACCGGCCCGAGCGGGGTCTCGACGACCGCAGCCAGCCCGACCCGCGGCTCGTCCTGCAGCCAGATCAGCTGCCGGGTGCCGGGCAGCACGATCGGCGAGCGGACCGGCGCGGCCGGCAGCCGCGTGACGTGCCACCGGGTGACCGGCCAGCGCGAGACGAGCCCGATGCCGTACGCCGGCTCGGTCGTCGTGTCGTCCTCGTCCGCGGCAGCGCGCCAGCTCCCGCCAGGGGTGCCGATCAGCGCGGGCACGAAGCGGAAGTGCCTGCTGCCCAGGCCTTCTGCGACCTGCGCGGTCAGGTCGGCGCCGTGCGAGCGGGGCTGGCCGCGGTCGACCTCCTGCAGGCCGAGGACGTCGGGGCGCAGCAGCGCGACCGACTCCTCGAGTCGCGCCCGATCGACCTGACCGTCGTGCAGGCTGGCCCCGTTGAGCAGGTTGAACGTGGCCAGCCTCACCGGCGCAGGTGCTCCAGCAGCAGCGCGGTGAGCCGGTCGGCTGCCTCCTCGGGGACCCAGTGGCTGACTCCAGGGATGACCTCGAACCGGTAGGGGCCGTCGACGTGCTGCCCGGTCGCGTGCGCGGCCGTCGGGCCGAGGGCGGCGTCACCGTCGGACCACACGTGCATCGTCGGCGCGGTGATCGGCCCGAGCCCGTCGAGGTCCTTGATCGACTGCGCCCGGTAGTAGCTCAGCGCCGCCGTCAGGGCACCTGGCTCGCGCATCCGCTCGAGGTAGTGCGCGGCGTCGACCGCAGGGATCCCGAAGATGTCGGACATCCCGCTCTGGAGCAGCCGCTGCTCGGTCGCCGGGTCGGCCCAGTCCTTCATGTAGCGACTGCGCGCGCGCTGGTCCGGGTCGCTGCGGAGCGCCTCGACGAAGGCGACCGGGTGCGGCACGGACACCGTCGTCAGCGTGCGGAGGCGGTCGGGGTGCCGGCCGGCGAGCTGCCAGGCGATCGCCGCGCCCCAGTCGTGCCCGACGACGTGCGCGGTCTCCGCGCCGACGGCGTCCAGCACGGCGACGGCGTCGGCGACCAGGTGGGTCATCGTGTAGTTCTCGATGCCGACCGGCCGGGCGTCGGGGGAGTAGCCCCGCTGGTCCGGCGCGACAACCCGGAAGCCGGCGTCGACCAGCCCCGGCCAGATACCCCGCCAGGACCACGAGGTCTGCGGGAAGCCGTGCAGCAGCAGCACGACCTCGCCGTCCTGCGTTCCGCCCCCGACCGCGTCGAGGACCAGGCCGTCGCCGACGGGGATGCGGAGCTGTTCCATCCCCGGAACCTATGCGTGCTGCGAGGATGGGCGCATGACGACGTTCGACGCCCCGGCCACCGCTGTCACGCACGAGGTCACCAACCAGCCTCCGCCGCTCGTCGGCCATGACGTCGCCGAGGACCCCGTGCTGCTGGCCGGGCTCGAGCGCGAGGGGGCCGGCTGGCACGCCGACGACCTGCACCGGATCGGCCGGCTGGCCGGCTCCGAGGAGGCGCAGCGCTGGGGCGACGAGGCCAACCGCGTCGAGCCGGTGCTGCGCACCCACGACCGCTACGGCCACCGCATCGACGAGGTCGAGTTCCACCCGGCCTGGCACTCCCTGATGGACGTCGCCGTGAGCGAGGGGCTCGCTGGCGCGCCCTGGGCCGACGAGCGGCCGGGGTCGCACGTCGCCCGGGCCGCCAGCTCGTACACCTGGGGGCAGATCGAGGCGGGTCACGGCTGCCCGGTCTCCATGACGTACGCCGTCGTGCCTGCGCTCCGCACGACACCCGAGCTGGCGGCGGTCTACGAGCCGCTGCTCACCAGCCGGACGTACGACCCCGGTCTGCGGGTGCCGACCACCAAGGCCGGCCTGCTCGCCGGGATGGGCATGACCGAGAAGCAGGGCGGCTCCGACGTCCGTGCCAACACCACCGTCGCGACCGCGCAGCCCGACGGGACGTGGACCCTTCGCGGCCACAAGTGGTTCACCAGCGCACCGATGTGCGACCTCTTCCTCGTGCTGGCGCAGGCACCCGGCGGGCTGTCCTGCTTCCTCGTCCCCCGGATCCTGCCGGACGGCACCCGCAACGCCTTCCGGATCCAGCGGCTGAAGGACAAGCTCGGCAACCGGTCGAACGCGTCGTCGGAGCCGGAGTTCGACGGCACCGTCGCGTGGCTCGTCGGCGAGGAGGGCCGCGGGGTCCGCACCATCATCGAGATGGTCGCGATGACCCGGCTCGACTGCGTCATCGGCAGCTCAGGCGGGATGCGCGCGGCGGTCGTGCAGGCTGCGCACCACGCGACCCACCGGTCGGCGTTCGGCGGGGCGCTCGTCGACAAGCCGCTCATGCAGAACGTCCTGGCGGACCTGCAGCTCGAGTCCGAGGCGGCCACCACCCTGATGCTGCGGCTCGCGGGCTCGGTCGACCGGGCCAGCCGCGGCGACGCGGAGGAGCAGGCCTTCAAGCGGCTGGCGGTGGCGGTCGGGAAGTACTGGGTGTGCAAGCGCCAGCCGTCCGTCGTGGTCGAGGCGCTGGAGTGCCTGGGCGGCAACGGCTACGTCGAGGACTCCGGCATGCCGCGCCTCTACCGCGAGGCGCCGCTGAACTCCATCTGGGAGGGCTCGGGCAACGTGCAGGCGCTCGACGTGCTCCGGGCGATGACCCGCGAGCCGGCGTCCGTCGACGCGTTCTTCGCGGAGCTCGACCGGGCGCGTGGCGCCGACCCGCGGCTCGACGACGCGGTGGTCGGGCTCAAGGCCGGGCTCGGCGACCTGGACGACATCGAGTCACGCGCGCGCCGGCTGGTGGAGCGGATGGCCCTGGTGCTGCAGGGATCCCTGCTCGTACGGCACGCGCCGGCCGCGGTCGCGGACGCCTTCTGCGCCTCGCGGCTGGCGGGGGACTG
>JAKFFB010000332.1:0-3148 GCA_036675425.1 Actinomycetales bacterium
CGACTTCTGGACGTTCTGCTGCATCAACTGCCTGCACGTCCTCGACGAGCTGCGCCCGATCGAGGAGGAGTACGCCGATGAGCTGGTCATCATCGGCGTCCACTCGCCGAAGTTCGTGCACGAAGCCGACCCGGTCGCACTGGTCGCCGCCGTCGAGCGCTACGGCGTGCACCACCCGGTGCTCGACGACCCCGAGCTGACGACCTGGCAGGCCTACACAGCCCGCGCCTGGCCGACGCTCGTGCTCGTCGACCCGGAGGGCTATGTCGTCGCGCACTACGCCGGCGAGGGGCACGCGCACGCGATCTCCGCGCTGCTCGCGACGCTGATCGAGGAGCACCGCTCGAAGGGCACGTTGCAGCCCGGCGACTCTCCGTACGTCCCGCCCGTCGTCTCACCGACGGACCTGAAGTTCCCGGCGAAGGCCGTCCCGCTGCCCGACGGCCGGGTGCTCGTCGCCGACGCGGGCCACGACGCGGTGGTGATTGTGTCGTCCACCGGCGATGTTCTCGAAAGGTTCGACGGCTTCCGCGAACCCAACGGACTCTGCCTTGTCCCCGCCGAGCTCGGCCTCGACTACGACGTCGTCGTCGCGGACACGGTCGGGCACCGGCTGGCCGGCCTGTCGCTCGAGACGGGAGCCGTCACCACCCTTGCCGGCGACGGCCAGCAGTGGTTCGAGGGCGACGGGACCTCCCGGCTCAGCAGTCCGTGGGACGTCGCGTGGTGGCGCGGGCGGGTGTGGATCGCGATGGCCGGTATACACCAGCTGTGGACCTTCGACCCGGCCACCGGTGTTGTCGAGGTCGCCGCCGGTACGGCGAACGAGGGCCTGCTCGACGGACCGCTCGCCGATGCCTGGTTCGCCCAGACCAGCGGCCTCGCGGTCGATGGTGATCGCCTGTGGCTGGCCGACTCGGAGACCTCGTCCCTGCGCTACGTGGAGGACGGTCAGGTCCACACCGCTGTCGGCACCGGCCTCTTCGACTTCGGCTTCCGCGACGGCCCCGCCGGCGACGCGCTGCTGCAGCATCCGCTCGGCGTCGCCGTACTCCCCGACGGCTCGATCGCCGTCGCCGACACCTACAACGGCGCCGTCCGCCGGTTCGCCTCCGGCCGGCTGACCACGATCGCCACCGACCTGGGCGAGCCCAGTGGCCTGTACGCCGACGGGCGCGACCTCGTCGTCGTGGAGTCCGCCGCCCACCGTCTCACCCGGATCCCGCTCGACGCCCGCGTGGCCGCCGACGACTTCAGCCACACGACGCAGCGGCCGGTCACGGACGTGGCCGCCACCCTGCGACTCGACGTCCCCTTCTCCCCGCCGCCGGGGCAGAAGGTCGACGACCGGTTCGGCCCGTCCTCACAGCTGCTCGTGACGGCCACGCCGCCGGCGCTGATCCGCACCGGTGAGGGCCGCGGCACCGACCTCACCCGCGAGCTCGTCCTCGACCCGCACGTCGGCGACGGGGTGCTCCACATCGCGGCCCGCGCCGCCTCGTGCGACATCGGCGAGGGCGAGGGTGCCGCGTGCCACATGCACCAGCAGGACTGGGGCGTGCCGGTGCGGATCAACGCCGGCGGGGACGTCGTGCTCACCCTGCCTCTCGGCGGTGCTTGGACCTGAGTCTTCTGGAGACTCAGGTCCAAGACGCCAGCTCCCGCTGCCCGCGACACGCGGACACAACCGGATCGGCGCAACCGCCGG
Source organism: Actinomycetales bacterium (assembly GCA_036675425.1). Taxonomy (GTDB): domain Bacteria; phylum Actinomycetota; class Actinomycetes; order Mycobacteriales; family SCTD01; genus SCTD01. The sequence goes on from JAKFFB010000332.1 coordinate 1,709, forward strand.
CACGCGTGAGACCGGCGCGAGGTCAGGGGTTGTGTCCGCCTGTCGCGGCGCCGACCGAGCCGGTCCGTGCGCAGATCGGCCCAGGACCCGCCTATGGTCGAGGCGTTGGTGCGCACCAGCCGCACCACGCTCGACAAGGGAGTCGTCATGGGTTTTGGTGTGGGAATCGTCCTCCTCGTCATCGGTCTGATCCTCGTCACCGGAGCGATCGACCTGCCGGCCTCGGTCGATGACGTCGTCGCCACCGGCACGGTCGGCTGGATCCTGATCCTCGCCGGCGTGCTCGGCATCGTCCTGGGCCTCATCGCCACGCGCAGCCGTTCGCACACGACGGTGGTCGAGGAGCGTCGCGACGTCTGACCCGACCGACTCAGAGCCAGCCGTTGGCCTGCGCGAGCCGGGCCGCCTCGGCGCGGGTGGTGGCGCCGGTCTTGCCGATCGCGGAGGACAGGTGGTTGCGGACGGTGCCCTCGGAGAGGTGGGCGCGGGCCGCGATGATCGCGACCGGTGACCCGTCGAGCGAGAACGCGAGGATCTCGGTCTCGCGCGCGGTGAGCGGGCTCGGGCCCGCCATCAGCGACTCCGCGGCGAGGTCCGGGTCGATCACCCTCAGACCGGCGTGCACGCGGCGTACGGCGTCGGCGAGCTGTCTCGCAGGTGTGTCCTTGACGACGAAGCCGGCCGCCCCGGCGTCGAGCGCGCGACGGACGTAGCCGGGCCGGCCGAACGTCGTCACGATCAGCGAGCGCACCCCCGGCAGCTCTGCGCGCAGCGCCGCCGCGGCCTCGATGCCGGTCAGCCCGGGCATCTCGATGTCGAGCAGGCAGACGTCGGCGGCGGAGTCCCGGGCAGCGGCCACGACCTCGTCGCCGCGCCCGACCTGGGCAACCACGTCGAGGTCGGGCTCGAGGTCGAGGAGCGCGGCCAGGGCGCCGCGGACGAGTGCCTGGTCGTCGGCCAGCAGGATCCGGATCACGGCAGCACGACCTGCAGCCGAGTCCCGGGGCCCCCCGACAGCTGGAGTGTGCCACCGGCCGCCGACACTCGCTCGCGCATGCCGCGCAGGCCGTTGCCCTCGCGGCCGCCGGTCGCCTCGAACCCCGCGCCGTCGTCGGCGACGACGAGCCCGGTGGGACCGAGCTCGATCGAGACGGTCGTCGCGTGGGCGTGGCGAACGACGTTGGTCACCGACTCGCGCAGCACCCAGGCCAGCAGCGCCCGGTGCCGGGGATCGGTGTCCGCGACGTCGCCCCGCACGTTGGTGGTGATCCCGGCATCGCCGAGCACGAGCGGCGCGGCCGCGAGCTCGGCCTCGAGGTTGGCGGCGCGCAACCCGCCCACGGTGGCGCGCACCTCGGCCAGTGCCTGGCGCGCGGTCTCCTGGATCGACTCGAGCTCGGTGCGCGCGCGGTCGGGGTCGACGTCGATCAGCCGCGCGGC
>JAKFFB010000193.1:0-3140 GCA_036675425.1 Actinomycetales bacterium
GGCGGCCGACGGCGCGTGCGGCGGCGTACGTCTCGAGCCGGTCCAGGTGCGCGGTCCAGGTGCGCGCGAAGGAGCCGGCGAGCCCGGGGTAGCGCTCGCCCAGCAGGGACGCGAGCTCGTCGGCGTTGGCGTCCAGGGCGTCCCGCGCGCCGACCGAGCCGGGACCGGGGTCGCGCAGCTCGGTGGCGAAGGCGGCCAGCAGCGCGACGTGCTCGGTGAGCAGGCCGCTGGCGTCGGCGCGCCAGCGCACCGCCTCGCCCGTCGCGGGCCCCAGACCGCGGTCCGCGGCGATCGCGGCCGTCAGCAGCCGGGCGGTCTCCGCCGCGTCACGGCCGGCCTGGCGCAGCCCGTCGTACGCGGTCGCCGTCAGCTGGGCGTCGAGGTCGGCGCCGAGCCGCCGGGCGACCTCCTCCTCGTCCAGGGTCGGCACGACGCGGCGCAGCATCCGGGCGACCTCGCCCTGGGCCGCGGCCAGTGCGGCGCGTTCCTCCCGACCGCCGCCGCGGGCCAGTTCGACGGCGTGCGCGGCGAGCAGCTGGTCGGAGTCCCGCAGCGCCGCCAGCAGCGGCTCCCGGGCTGCGGAGTAGGTCGCCCCGATGACGTCGGCCAGCGCGACGGAGATCCCGTCCAGGGCGGCCAGCTCGGGCTCCGGGTCGCCGGTCGCGGCGGCCCGCGTGACGGCCGCCGCCACGTGCACCCGCTCCACGAGCAGCTCGGTGAGGCCGGTCTGCAGCTCGGCCACGGGGGAGACCGCTGCGGCCGCCCCGATCGCGGGGGAGGCCGTCGGACGGGCCCGCACCGCGGCGTCGTCCCGGCCGCACCCGCTCACGCCGACGACGAGCAGCACGGCGAGCGCTGCGGCGGCGGCACGGGTCATGCGAGGGGTTCGTCCCGGATCGCGCCTCGGATGGGGTGCGGCCGGCCCGCTAGGCTCGACCTCGCACCGACCCGAACGACACAACAGCAGAGAGGCAGGGATCGCATGGCTGCCTCCGCCGCCCGCCTGAGCGAGCACGTGCGTCCCGAGGTCGCCGCCGTCGGCTACGACCTCGAGGACCTCACCGTCACCGCCGCCGGCAAGCGCAGCGTCGTGCGCGTCGTGGTCGACAAGGACGGCGGCGTCACGCTGGACGACGTCGCCGACGTGAGCCGCACGATCAGCGACGCCCTCGACCGCCTCGACGAGGCCGAGCCCGGGCTGCTGGGGGCGTCGTACGTCCTCGAGGTCTCCTCGCCCGGCGTCGACCGGCCGCTCACCGAGCCCCGGCACTGGCGCCGCAACGTCGGCCGGCTGGTCACCGTCACCCGCCGCGAGGGCGAGCCGGTGACCGGGCGCCTCACCGCCGCCGACGACGACGGCGTGACCCTGGACGACGCGACCCGCTTCGCCCACGACGACCTGGTGCGCGGCAGCGTGCAGGTCGAGTTCGCCCGCAAGGACGACGACGACGACGAGGAGGAGACGCCGTGAAGATCGACATGGCGGCCCTGCGGGGGCTGGAGCGGGAGAAGGAGATCTCCTTCGACCTCGTCGTGAGCGCGATCGAGACCGCGCTGCTGACGGCCTACCGGCACACCGAGGGCGCGCAGCCGCACGCGCGCGTCGAGCTCGACCGCAAGACCGGCGAGGTCGCCGTGCTGGCGCAGGAGCTGAACGACGACGGCACCGTCGCCCGCGAGTACGACGACACGCCCGAGGGCTTCGGCCGCATCGCCGCGAGCACCGCCAAGCAGGTCATCCTGCAGCGGCTGCGCGAGGCCGAGAGCGCGGCGTCGTACGGCGAGTACGCCGGCCGTGAGGGCGACATCGTCTCCGGCATCATCCAGCAGGCGCCGCAGCGCCCCGGCGCCCCGCCGAACCGCAACGTGATGGTCAAGCTCGGCACCCAGGAGGACGCCCTCGAGGCCGTCCTGCCGCCGGCCGAGCAGGTCCCGGGCGAGGTCTACGCGCACGGCAGCCGGCTGAAGTGCCGGGTCATCTCGGTCGCGCGCGGCCAGCGGGGCGCCCAGATCACCGTCTCGCGCACCCACCCCGAGCTCGTCCGCGGCCTGTTCGCGCTCGAGGTGCCGGAGATCGCGGACGGCTCCGTGGAGATCGCCGCGCTCGCGCGGGAGGCGGGGCACCGGACCAAGATCGCCGTACGGTCGACCGTCGCGGGGCTCAACGCCAAGGGCGCCTGCATCGGCCCGGTGGGCAGTCGGGTCCGCAACGTCACCACCGAGCTGCACGGCGAGAAGATCGACATCGTCGACTGGTCGGAGGACCCCGCGCGCTTCGTCGCGAACGCCCTGTCGCCCGCGCGCGTGTCGAGCGTGGAGGTCGTGGACGCGGTGCAGCGCTCCGCGCGCGTCGTGGTGCCGGACTACCAGCTGTCGCTGGCCATCGGCAAGGAGGGCCAGAACGCCCGCCTGGCCGCCCGCCTCACCGGCTGGCGGATCGACATCCGCAGCGACACCGCGGAAGCGCCCGAGTCCCCGGAGACGTGAGCGCGGTAGAGTCGACCTCGGCTCGCCACCCGGGTCCGCAGCGCACGTGCGTGGGCTGCCGGGCGAGGGCGGCGAAGACCGACCTGCTGCGGATCGTCGAGATCGAGGGCCATCTGGTCCCCGATCCCGCCGGACGGCTGCCGGGACGAGGCGCCTCCGTGCACCTCGACCCCCGGTGCGTCGACCTCGCCGAGAAGCGGCGGGCGTTCCCCCGGGCCCTGCGCCTGGCCGGACCGCTCGACGTGACACCGGTGCGGGAGCACGTGCAGACATCTCTCAACCCCGACAGAAGCGGATCTCCTCGATGAGCACTCGATGAGCCAGTACCGATGAGCACGCCCATGCAGTAACCACTCGGCGCGGGAACGACCCGGGCCACAAGAAGGAGCACAGTGCCCGGAAAAGCCCGCGTCCACGAGCTCGCCAAAGAGCTCGGGATGGACAGCAAGAGCGTTCTGACCTGGTTGAAGGAGAACGGCGAGTTCGTCAAGTCCGCCTCCTCCACCGTCGAGGCCCCCGTCGCGCGCAAGCTGCGCGAGGCCTTCCCCGCCGCCCCGGCCGCCGCCGAGAAGCCGGCACCGGCCAAGAAGGCGCCCGCCAAGAAGGCCGCCGCAGCAGCTGCTGCCGCGCCTGAGGCACCCGCCGCGCCCGCC
>JAKFFB010000065.1:0-3137 GCA_036675425.1 Actinomycetales bacterium
TGGCGACGGCGTACTCCGCTGTCGTGACGCCCCGCTCGTCGTGGACCTGCACCATCTCGTCTCCCCTCGTCGCGGCCACCCGATGCGGCCGTTCGATGCAGGATGCGCGAACAGGGCGACGTCCTGGCGTGGCCCGGAGCCCGCCTGTGGACAGGGATTCGTCGTCCACAGGCCCGCTGGGCCGAACCGTCCCGCGATGGGACCGATGGGGCTGGTCAGACGATCACCGACGCCAGTGACACGGCCAGCGGGACGATGCCGAGCAGCAGGAACGACGGCAACAGGCACAACCCCAGCGGTACGGCGGCACGGACTCCGACGGCCCGCGCCCGGTCCTCGACCTCCGCCCGCCCGCGGCGGGCCAGTTCGTCACCCAACCGCTCGACGGCCGCCACCACCGGCGCACCGGTCCGGTGCGCGCGGGCCAGCGTTCGGCCGAGTGCGCCCAGGTCGGGGTCGGCGGCCAGGGCTGCCCAGATCGGCACGACGTCGCCACCCAGCTGGAGACGCGTCGACACCGGCACCAGGCGATCGGCAGCCGCACCGGGGAGTGCCCGGGAGACGAGCCCGATCGCATCGACAGGTGCGAGTCCGGAGCGGAGGGCGGCGGCGAGCAGCGTCACGACATGCGGAAGGTCTCGTCGTACCTCCTCCCGGCGGCGACGGACCTCTGCTGGTTCGAGACGCCCGGCCACGACCCAGACGCCTGCCGCGACGGCGGTTCCGGCCGGGACCGCCAGCGGACCGCCGAGGACCAGTCCGGCGCCAAGGCCCGCCATCGACGCCCAGGCCCAGCGGCCGCGGCGCAGGAGGCCGTCGCGATCGGGCGCGGGGAGGAGCTCCCGCACCTCGGAACCCCATTTCCCGCACTTCGCACCCCCAACTGCCGCACTTCGTGGGATCAACAGGGCTGCCGCCAGGGCGGTCGACGCTGCGATGAGGAGGACCATCAGGCGGCGCGTTCGATGTCGCGGGCAAGGGCGTCGATCCAGGCGAGACCGGCGTAGGCGAGGACCAGACCACCGACCAGGCAGCCGAGGCCGGCGGGATGGCCGATCAGGAAGCGCCACGGCGATGCCCCGGCGCCCGAACCCATGGCGAGGGCCAGCAGCGGGAGCGCGGCGAGGAGGCGTGCGGTGGCGCGGGCCGAGGAGAGCTCGCCGTCGACGATGCGCCGCGTCTGCTCCGTCGCGCGCAGGTCGTCGGCGACGCGGCCGAGGGTGTCGGCGAGGCCGTGGCCCGTGCGGTGGGCGACCTGCCACGCCGCCGCGACCACCCGCAGGGCGCCCGCTCCGGGCCTGTCGGCGAGCGACCGCAGTGCGACGGGTACGTCGCCGCCGGCAGCGGCAGCACGGGCCACGGGAGCGATCTCCTGCCACTCCTCGGCGGCTCGTTCCAGCGCGAGACCGGCCGTCTGGCCAGCGGCGAGCTCGGCCTGGACGGCATCGCAGAGCTCGATCACCCGGGACCGGGTGGCCACGGCGAGCCGTTCGCGACGCCGGCCGACGACCAGCCGGGCCAGGCCCCAGGCGACTCCGGCCGCGACGACTGCGATCACCAGCAGGCGTGCCGATCCGGCCAGCACGGCGACCGCCACCAGCGCCGCCACGCCACCGGCCAGCCAGCGCCGTGCACCTCGCGACCCGCCACGCGCGACGGTCGTGGGCGGCAGGCCCGCCAGCATCAGGGCGATCGCGAGCGTCGTACTCACGACGGCGACCAGGGCGCTCATCGCGGGGACCGGCGATCAAGCAGGTCCAGCAGTCGACGGGAGCCCGGACCGGACGTGAGGGTGCCGTCGTCACCGAAGGTCACGGCGGGCTCCGTCCGGACCCAACCGCCCGGATCCCGCTCCAGGACAGCGATCTGACCCAATCGGCGGCGGCCACTGGCGCGATCGCGGACGACGTGGAGGACGAGGTCGACCGCCGAGGCGAACTGGCTGTGCGCCGCCGCCCGGCCGAGACCGGCCGTGAGGGCGAGCGCCTCGACGCGCGCTGGCACGTCCGCCGCGGAGTTCGCGTGCAGGGTGCCGCTACCGCCCTCGTGACCGGTGTTCATCGCGGCCAGCAGGTCGACCACGGCCGCATCGCGCACCTCACCGACCACGAGCCGGTCGGGCCGCATCCGGAGTGCCTGCCGCACCAGGTCCCGGAGTACGACGGCGCCCGCTCCCTCGAGGTTGGCCGGCCGGGCTTCCAGTCCCACGACCTGGGGGTGCGCGGGCCGCAGCTCGGCGGCGTCCTCGACGATCACGATCCGCTCGCCCGGATCGACGGCGCCGAGCATGGCCGCGAGCAGCGTGGTCTTGCCCGTACCGGTACCGCCGCTCACCAGGAAGGCGAGCCGGGCAGCGACGACCTGGCGAACGAGGTCGTGCGCCTCGCCGCTCAACGCCCCGGCCGCCCGCAGCTCGTCGAGGGTGAATCCGCCGCGGCGCGGGATCCGCAGCGAGATCGCCGTGCCGGGTTGGGCAAGCGGCGCGAGCACCGCATGGCAGCGGGTGCCGTCGGGCAGGCGGACGTCGGCGTACGGCGCGGCGTCGTCGATGCGGCGACCGCCGGTCGCCACCAGCCGCTGGGCCAGTCGCCGGCACGCGTCCTCGGACGCCAGCACGACCTCGGTCTCCTCCAGCCCGCTGCCACGGTCGATCCGGACCGGGCCGGGTCCGTTGACCAGCACGTCGGTCACGCCGGGCAGGCGCAGCAACGGATCCAGCGGACCAGCACCGACGACGTCGCGACGCAGCACCTCGTAGACGGCGAGCACCGTCGCGTCACCGACCGGTCGGCCGGCAGCCCGCAGGGCATCGGCCACGCGGTGCGGCGTGAGGGAGCCCTCCACCGCGGCCAGCCGGCGGCGCACCTCCTCGACCAGCACGGTGACGTCATCGGCGATCACGACGCAGCCGCTTCCGTCGAAGCGACGGGTGTGTCGTCGCCCAGGATCCGCGCCACCGCTCGCGCCAGCGGGCCGCGCGCCGATCGCATCGGGCCCAGCCCGAGGTCGACCGCTTCACCCAGGCCACGCTGGTCCCTCATCTGGGCCACGACCGGCAACCCCACCGCTCGCTGCACGTCGGCGGCAGCGAACGCCTCACCCCGGAGTACGACGCCGGGCGCCGCGTGGTCGGCGAA
>JAKFFB010000052.1:0-3132 GCA_036675425.1 Actinomycetales bacterium
CGCGCCGCCGACGGCGGCCGACCGCGCACCGGCCGGCACGCCTGCGCCGCCGTCCTCGCCGCCGCTGCCGGAGGCCAGCTCGCGCAGCTGGGTCTCGAGGTAGGCCTGCAGCCGGGTGCGGTACTCCCGCTCGAAGACGCGCAGCTCCTCGATGCGGCCCTCGAGCGCGCGGCGACGCGCGTCGAGGTCGCCGGTCGCGGCCTGGATCCGGGCGGCGACGTCCTGGTCGATGCGCGCGGCCTTGGCGTTGGCCTCCGACAGCGCGCTGTCGGCCTCGGCACGGGCCTTCGCGACGATCTCCTCGGCCTCGGCGCGCGCCTCGGCGATGGCCTCGTCGGCGGTGCGCTGGGCGAGCAGCAGGGTGCGCAGCGCCGCCTCCTGGCCCTCCATCGACGCCAGCGGCGCGGCGGCGGCCGGAGCGGCGGCGGCGGCGGCGGGCGTCGAGGTGACGGGGCCGCCCGCTCGCTCCTTGAGCGCGGCGTTGTCGCGCAGCAGCCGGGACAGCTCGGTCTCGACCTCGTCGAGGAAGGCGTCGACCTCGTCCAGCGAGTAGCCGCGGAAGGCGATGCGGAACTGCTTGTTGGCGACGTCGGTGGGAGTCAGCGGCACGGGACGGCTCTTTCGTGAGGAGCGCGGACGGGTGTCATCGGTAGCCCCCGACGACGGACATCAGGATGCGCACGACGATGAACAGCACGATGAACCCCAGGTCCAGGCTGATCTGACCGATGCGCAGCGGCGGCAGCACCTTGCGCAGCGCCTTGAGCGGCGGATCGGTCACGGAGTACGCGAGCTCGAGGACCACCGCGACGAACCCCGCCGGCCGGTAGGAGCGCGCCAGCAGGAAGACGTACTCCATGACGAGCCGGAAGACCAGGAGCAGCAGGAAGACGAGCAGCGCGAAGTAGACGACGGACGCGACAGCCGACACGGCGGGACTGCTCCTGGTGGACGGGGCCCTCGAAGGGGAGGGCGGCGGTACGAGCCGAGCTAGAGGCTACGTGCCGCGCACGGCAGGGGGCGGCTCAGGACTGGTTGAAGAAGCCGCTCTCCGCGATCCGTGCCTTGTCCTCGGCGGTCACCTCGACGTGCTCGGGCGACAGCAGGAACACCTTGTTCGTGACGCGCTCGATGCTGCCGCGCAGGCCGAAGATGAGGCCGGCGGCGAAGTCGACCAGGCGCTTGGCGTCGACGTCGTCCATCTCGGTGAGGTTCATGATCACCGGGGTGCCGTTGCGGAAGTGCTCGCCGATCTGGCGCGCCTCGTTGTAGGTGCGCGGGTGCAGGGTGGTGATGCGGTACCCCTCCTCGAAGGCGGGGGCCGGGGCCGGCCGCAGGTGCGTGTCGAGCGCGGCGGACCCGCGGGTGCGGACCGCCCCCGACTCCGGACCGCGGCGCAGCGCGGTGGTCGGGGCCTCGTCGGCCGTCCACCGGCGGGCCGCGACGGGGACCGGCTCGTGCAGGTCCTCCTCGTCGTACGCGTCGTCGGCGTAGCGCCGGTCGCGGGCGTCCTCGTCGTCCTCCACCAGGCCGAGGTACAGGCCCAACTTGCGCATGGTGCCTGACATCGCGGGCTCCCTCTGGTCGGTCGTTGCGGACGGCTGATCTGGCTGCGGAGACTAGCGGCTGACAGGCGCTCTTTCGCCGAGCAACGCCGTGCCGACACGCACGTGTGTCGCGCCGGCGGCGATCGCCTGCTCGAGGTCGCCGGACATCCCGGCGCTGATCGCGGTCGCGTCCGGGTGGCTCGCGCGCAGCCGCGCGGCGACCTCGGCGAGCTCGGCGAAGGCGGCGGCCGGGTCGGCGCCGAGGGGGGCGACCGCCATCACCCCGGCCAGGCGCAGGCCGGGCGCTGCTGCCGCGGCCTCGGCGAGTCGCGGGACGTCCGCGGGCGGCGCTCCCCCGCGCGCCGGGTCGCCGTCGAGGCTCACCTGCAGCAGCACCTCGAGCTCGCGCTCCGCGCGGAGCGCCCCGGCCGACAGCGCCTCGACGAGCGCCGGCCGGTCGACGGAGTGCACGGCGAAGGCGTACGACGCGACGCTCCGGGCCTTGTTGGTCTGCAGGCCGCCGACGAAGTGCCAGCGGACGTCCGGGACGGCCGCTGCCTTCTCGCGGGCCTCCTGGTCGCGGTTCTCCCCCACGTCCTCGACCCCGAGGTCGCGCAGCAGCGCCACGTCGGAGGCGGGGCGGGTCTTGGTGATCGCGATGAGCCGCACGTCGTCGCGGGCGCGTCCTGCGGCGGCGCAGGCCGAGGCGAGCCGTCCCTCCACCGCGACCAGGGCGCCGGCGAGCTCCTCGCGACGGCTCACCCGGCCAGCCAGGCCAGCCCCGCGAAGCGGCCCGTGACGCCGTCGCGGCGGTAGCTGTACAGGTCGGCGCGCTCGGCGGTGCAGCCCGGGAGCTGCTGCAGGTCCGGGACGTACGGCGCGAGCTGCTCGAGCACGCCGCCCGCGACGTCGAGGGCGGGGGTGCCCGTGCGGGTCACGGACCGCGCGACGGGGACGTCGGCCGCGACCTGCTCGCGCAGGTCGGCGGGGACCTCGTAGCAGCGGGGGCAGATCGACGGGCCCACCCGGCCGACCAGGGTCCGGGCGCCGAGGTCGCGCATCGCCTCCACGAGGGCGTGCACGACGCCGGTGGCCATGCCCTGGCGCCCGGCGTGGGCGACGCCGACGACGCCCTCCGCGGGCGCGGCCAGGAGCACCGGGGTGCAGTCGGCGACGAGCACGCCCAGCGCCAGGCCGGGGACCCGCGTCACGAGCGCGTCGGCCTCGGGCGCGGCGCCCGGCCAGTCGCCGGTGACCTCCACGACGTCGGTGCCGTGCACCTGGCGCGCCACCACCAGGTCCCGCACCCCGAGGGCGAGGGCAACCCGGCGGCGGTTCTCGAGGACCGCCGCCGGGTCGTCGCCGACGTGGTCGCCGAGGTTCAGCCCGTCGTACGGCGCCGCGCTCACACCGCCCTCGCGGCTGGTGAACGCGAAGCCGGCGCCGTCGACGCGCTCGACCGGCAGCGCCAGCGGCACTACTTCAGGAAGTCGGGGACGTCGAGGTCGTCCTCGAACACCACGGTGCGGCGCGGCGGGCCGGCCGGCTGCGGCGTCGGGCGGGACACCGGCGGCGGAAGGCGCCA
>JAKFFB010000251.1:0-16713 GCA_036675425.1 Actinomycetales bacterium
CGCCTTCGGCTGGGAGCAGCGGCCGCCGGCGGGCTGGGAGCTGCGGCCGCCGGCGGGCTGGGAGCTGCGGCCGCCGGCGGACTGGGAGCTGCGGCCGCCGCCGGACTGGGCAGCGCCACCACCGCGCGGGGAGCGTGCGCGCTGGGGCTGCTCGACGACCGGTGCCGGCTCGACGTACGGCGCCGGAGGGCCTGTCAGCTCGACGATCTCGTCCGCGCCGGGCCGCACGCTGACGGTCGTCGGACGGATGCCGGCCTGCTTGGCGAGGGTGCGGACCTCCCCCGCCTGCTCGGGCAGCGCGAGGGTGACGACGGTGCCGCCGGCGCCGGCGCGGGCGGTGCGCCCGGAGCGGTGCAGGTAGGCCTTGTGCTCGGTCGGCGGGTCGACGTGCACCACGAGGGCGACGTCGTCGACGTGGATGCCGCGGGCGGCGATGTCGGTGGCGACGAGCACGCGGGTGCTGCCGTCGGTGAACGCCGAGAGGTTGCGCTCCCGAGCGCCCTGGCTGAGGTTGCCGTGCAGCTCGACGGCGGGGATCCCGGCGGCGGTGAGCTGCTTGGCGAGCTTCTTCGCGGTGTGCTTGGTGCGCATGAACAGCAGGCTCCGCTCGGAGCCCGACGCCAGCTCGCGGACGACGGCCGGCTTGTCGGCCGCGCTCACCGAGAACACGTGGTGGGTCATGGTGCTCACCGGCGCGACGGCCGGGTCGACCGAGTGCGTCACGGGCGAGGAGAGGTAGCGCTTGACGAGCACGTCGACGCCGTTGTCGAGCGTGGCCGAGAACAGCATCCGCTGGCCCTTTGCCGGGGTGCGGTCGAGCAGTCGCTTCACGGCGGGCAGGAAGCCCAGGTCGGCCATGTGGTCGGCCTCGTCGAGCACGGTGATCTCGACGGCGGACAGGTCGCAGAAGCCCTGCCCGATGAGGTCCTCGAGCCGGCCGGGGCAGGCGATGAGCACGTCCACGCCGGGGGCGAGGGCCTTCACCTGCGGGTTCTGGCCCACACCGCCGAAGACGACGGTGCTGGTGAGGCCCACGGCCTTGGTGAGCGGCGCGACGACGGCGAGCACCTGGTTGGCGAGCTCGCGGGTCGGCACGAGCACCAGCGCACGCGGCTGCTTCGCCCGGCGCTGCCCGCCGACGAGCCGGGTGACCAGCGGGAGGCTGAAGGCGAGCGTCTTGCCGCTTCCGGTCCGGCCTCGGCCGAGCACGTCCTTGCCGGCCAGGCTGTCCGGCAGGGTGGCGCTCTGGATCGGGAACGGCGCGTCGATCCCCTGCGCGACGAGCGCCGCGACCAGGGGTGCGGGCACGCCGAGCGCGGCGAAGGAGGCGGCCGTGTCGGGCGTGACAGGGCCGGCAGCGGGCGAGTCGACCGGCGCCGCAGCACGTGGTGCGCGCTGCGCGGTGACTGTCCGACGTGGTCGTCCACCCTCCGGACGAGCATCGGCATCCGGCACGCCAACGGCACCAGGCACGCCAACGGCACCCGACCCGCCAACGGCACCCGGCACGCGAACGGCACCCGGCTCGGCAACGGCACCAGGCTCGGCAACGGCATCGACCAGCCCGGGCTGTCGATCAGATCGGACAGTCACCGCGCGGCCGGCCTCACGTGTGGCCGGGCCGCGGCGACGGCGACGGCGGCGCGGCGCGCCGGAGCTCTCGGGGGGCATGGGTTCCTGACAGAAGGACGTGGGAGCGCTGCGCCTGGCCGTGGAGACTCCGCGGCGGCGGCTCCTTCCCTACAAGGTCCCGGAACCCGTCGGGATTCCCCCGCAGGCGCGCCGCTACCGACCCAACGGGCGGCTGGTGGGGGCGGGACCCATCGGCACGCCGCCGCGGACGGACGCGTAGGTCAGCCACGGGATCGCTCCCTGGGAGTCCACGCCGGGCCTGGTGTAGTCGCAGACGCCGGTCGGGAAGACCTCCCGCAGCGCTGCCCACTGCTCGAAGGTGAGCTGCACCGGCAGGTAGTCCTCGCGGCGCAGCGGCTTCAGGCGGCACTCGATCGTGTCGTCGGCGACCGGCATGCCGGCCTCGAAGCGGGGCGTGGAGTAGCTCTCGACCGTCGCGTCGCACACGCCGACGGGGACGTCGACGCCCGCGCCGTTGGTGCAGCGGTGGTCGACGCCGGCCTTCCTGCGGGCGTCCACGACCTTGCGGGCCAGCGGTACGGACCGGCGGTCCTTCGCGACCTCGTCCAGCCAGCGGGACACCGCGAAGATCGCGTCCACCTCGAAGGTGGTGTCGCCGAACAGCGCCACCTGTCCGCGCCAGAGCACCTGGTTGTCGGCGTGCCCGTGCTCGCGGATCAGCCGGTCGCGCATGGCGTAGGTGCGGTAGACGTCGTGGAAGGCACCGGGATCCGGACCGCGCAGGTCGATGATGGCGACCGAGTCGAGGTTGTTCGCCGTGTTGACGGCGCCGCTGCGGTAGGCGCGGGCGAGCGCGGGACGGTCGGCGTGCCGGCGGCGCGCCTGCGGCTCCCCGTCGACGTCACGCGAGCCGACCTTGACGTTCACGTCGACGAACTGCGCCGGCGTGAGCAGTCCGGAGCGCAGGCCGGACAGGCCGTACTGGATGCCGACGTTGCTGGCCGCACGGCCGGCCTTTCCGTCGTTGAACCCCTGCCGCTCGCCGAAGACGTTGATCATGTAGTCCTGGATCGAGCAGCGGACGCCGTCGGGGTTGGTCTCGTGGTGGTAGACGTCCTCGTCCGGCACCCCGGGGCAGGACCGGCTCGGGTCGGCGTTGTCCGGGATCACCGTCGTGAAGGTGATCGGGTTCGCGAGGTTCGGGTGGCCGTTGACGTTCGCCATCTGCGCCGGGGTCCAGACGACGCCCGGGTCCCAGCGCGTCGGGTTCTCGAAGTACCGCCGCAGGAGGTTGTAGTCCTCCTTCTGCATGCCGGAGGAGAACGAGTCGGTGAAGCTGCAGGCGGGCGTGATCCCCTGGTAGAGACCGGGGTAGGCGTTCGCGATGTGCTGCTGCGCGAGCGCGCCGCCGGAGCAGCCGGTGCCGATCGTGTAGCGGACCGGGCCGAGCTGCTCGACCACCTTCTCCTTGGTCATGACCAGCGACTCGGCCTGGGTGACGAGGTTGCAGTTGTGGCCGGCGTTGTCGAGCGCGTGCGACATGACGACGTAGCCCGCCCCCAGCACGTCCTCGAGCAGCACGTCGGGCGCCGTGCCCGCCTCGTAGGAGGTGTCGCAGCTGGCGCCGTGCGTGATGACGAGCTTGCGGTTGAAGCCCGGCTGCGGCTGCCACGGGGTGAAGGGCTTGCCCGGCTCGTACAGGACGGCGATCCGGTACTCGTCGCGGGCGAGGACGCCGACCTCCTCGCGCACGATGAACGGCACCTCGGCGCCGTTGTCGGTCGTGGTCGTCGCGACGTCCGACGGCGGGTTCTCCGGGTCGTACGGCGAGAGGCCCCCGCCGCCGGTGCTCTTGTAGAGCCAGTTGTAGGTCGGCGGCCGGTTGCACTGCTTGTCCTTGGCCCCGGGCGCGCAGGTCCACGGCTGCACCTGCGGGCCGGAGAAGACCGGACCGCCGATGGGGTGGTTGGTGATGGTCAGGAACGCACCGCGGCCGTCCGCAAGCCGGGCGCGGACGACGTTCTCTCCCACGCGCAGGCCCGTCAGCAGCCCCTCGACCTTGCCGTTCGGGCGCCGGGAGAAGGCCTTCGTCACGTCGCGGCCGTCGACGTCCACGCGCAGCCGGTCAGCCCCGCGCTCCACCCCGATGCGCACCAGCGCGTCGCCGCCGGAGACCAGGTCGGCCCGGTTCCCCAGCACGGAGACGGTCACGGGCTGCGGCGCGTCGGCCGTCGCCCCGGGCACCACCGCCAGCGGGACGAGCAGCAGCGCGCTCAGCAGGACCAGGCGGGTGCGCGGGCGGCGGGGCATGGGCGTCTCCTGACAGCAGGACGGTGGTCTCCGGCGACACTTCGCTGCAACCCGGGCGAGTCCTGCTTGCGCCGAATGCCCGGATCGCTGGGCCGTTCGGACCCGACACGACGGGCCATGGTCCAAGTGCGGTGATTGCGGGACAGTATGGACATGTCCACGTGCCCCTGCCCCCGCACCGCCCTCGCCGCCGTCACCTTCGACAACGGCGCCGTGCTCCTGCGCTGCCCCGCCCACGAGGAGCAGCGCTGGGTCGTCGAGGGTCGGGAGGTCAGCACGACGGACGCGCTGGCGCTCCTGCGCGACTCCTTCGTCGCCGGGCGCAGCCGCCGGCCGGAGCCCGGCACGCGCCGGCACAAGATCGTGCGGATGCCCGACACGCCTGCCGTGGCCGTCGACCCCTACCCGGAGACGCCTCGGCTGAGCGGCGACGACGCCTCGGCCGACCTCACCGCGCTGCTCAACGCCCGCGGCCTGACCGGCTCCTGGGCCGTCGCCTGAGCTAGAACGACCCGTGCCGGCCCTGGCCGGCCACGAAGCGCGCCGCCCCGTCGAGCGTCTCCTGCGACAGCGCGGCGAGGCCGTGCGAGAGCTCCGAGGCCATCGCCTCGCTCTCGCCGAGCCCCTCGGCGTCGAGCACCGAGGCGCGGTCGCTGCGCAGGCAGACCTGCGGGAAGGCCGCGAGCTGCCGGGCGAGCGCCTGCGCGGCCGCGAGCGCCTCCCCCGCCGGCACCACCCGGTTCGCCAGCCCGATCGCCAGCGCCTCCTCGGCGTCGACGGGGCGCCCGGTGAGGACCAGGTCCATCGCGCGGCTCGTCCCGATGAGCCGCGGCAGCCGTACGGTCCCGCCGTCGATGAGCGGCACGCCCCACCGGCGGCAGAAGACGCCGAAGACCGCGGTCTGGTCCGCGACCCGCAGGTCGCACCAGAGCGCCAGCTCGAGCCCGCCCGCGACCGCGTGGCCGGCGACAGCGGCGATCACCGGCTTGGACAGGCGCAGCCGGCTGATCCCCATCGGGCCGTCGCCGTCGGGTGCCACCCGGTTGCCGCGGTCGGTGCCGACGGCCGTCAGGTCGGCGCCCGCGCAGAAGACCCCGCCCTCGCCGTGCAGCACGGCCACCGACGCGGCGTCATCGGCGTCGAAGGCGCGGAAGGCGTCGGCGAGCGCGGCCGCCGTCGGGCCGTCCACGGCGTTGCGCCGCTCGGGCCGGTGCAGGTGGACCGTCGTGACCGGCCCGTCGCGCTCGACCCTGACGCTCACGCCCCGGTGCCTGCCTTCACCGCGGCGCGCGGTACGCGGCGGAAGGCCATCTCGTCGTACTCGCTCCTGCCGTACTTCAGCAGCAGCAGGTCCTTCACGTAGTTCTGGTGCAGCCGCCAGGGGGCACGCGCCGCCTGCTTCGGGAACGCGTCGACCGAGCGCAGGACGTAGCTCGAGCGCAGGTCGATGAACGGCACCTCGGGCAGCTCGGCGTCGCTCCACAGCGGCGTGGCCGAGTCGTACCCCTCGTCGCGCAGGTGGTTGAGCAGCCGGCAGACGTACTCGCAGACCAGGTCGCACTTCAGCGTCCAGGAGGCGTTCGTGTAGCCGATCGCGGCGGCGAGGTTCGGCACGCCGCTGAACATCATCCCCTTGTAGCCCACGGTCTCGGACGGCTCGACCTTCTCGCCGTCGACGACGATCTCGAGGCCGCCGAGCACCAGCATGTTGAGCCCGGTCGCGGTCACCACGACGTCGGCGGCGAGCTCCTCCCCGGACGCCAGCCGGATCCCGTGCTCGGTGAAGGTCTCGATCCGGCCCGTCACGACGGAGGCGTCACCGCGCGAGATCGCGGTGAACAGGTCGCCGTCCGGCACGACGCAGAACCGCTGGTCCCACGGGTCGTACGGCGGGGTGAAGTGCGTGTCGACGTCGTAGCCCGCCGGCAGGCTCCGCTCGATCCCCTTGCGGATGACCTTCTTCATCAGCTCGGGCTTCTTGCGGCTGAGCTGGTAGCTGCCCATCGTCTTGAGGATGTTCGCCCAGCGGGTGAGGGTGTAGGCCGTACGAGGAGGCAGCCGGTCGTTGAGAAGCCGGGCGATCGGGTCCTTGCCGGGCAGCGCGGCGATGTAGGTCGGCGTCCGCTGGAGCATCGTCACGTGGGCGGCCTCGTCGGCCATCGCGGGCACCAGCGTCACCGCGGTCGCGCCGCTGCCGATGACCACGACGCGCTTGCCGGCGTAGTCGAGGTCCTCCGGCCAGTGCTGCGGGTGGACGACCTGACCGGAGAAGCCCTCGATGCCGGGCAGCTCCGGGGTGTAGCCCTCGTCGTAGCGGTAGTAGCCGGAGCACATGAACAGGAACTGGCAGGTCAGCTGCGACGACGTGCCGAGGCCGACGTGCTCGACCGTCACGGTCCACCGGCCGGCCTCGCCGTCCCACTCGGCGCGCGTCACGCGGGACCGGAAGCGGATCTTCTCGGTCACGCCGAACTCCTCGGCGGTCTCGCGCACGTAGGCCAGGATCGACGGGCCGTCGGCGATGCCCTGCGTGCTCGCCCACGGCTTGAAGGCGTAGCCCAGGGTGTACATGTCGGAGTCGGAGCGGATCCCGGGGTAGCGGAACAGGTCCCAGGTCCCGCCGATCGCCTCGCGGGACTCCAGGACGGCGAAGGTCCGGTCCGGGCACTTCTGCATCAGGTGCACCGCGGCGCCGATGCCGGACAGGCCCGCGCCGACGACCAGGACGTCGAGGTGCTCGACCTCGACCGGGATCTCCACCAGCTCTGCGGTCACGCGTCTCTCCGATCGTGGGCTCGGTCCGACCATCTCATCATCGGTAGCGGAGCACGCCGTCCACGTGCTCCCGGACGACGCGGCCCTGCGCCGCGAGCAGGTCGAGGTGCGCGCCGGTCTCGAAGATGGCGAGCAGCTGGTTGAAGCCGTCCAGCTCCTCGAGCGTCCGTCCGTGCCGGGTCCAGCGCAGCACTCCCGCCACCTCGAAGGCACAGCCGTCGGTCGACGGCAGGGCGGCCTCGACCTCGTCGAGACGCCGGCCGTGGTGCGCGATCAGCTCGTCGACGCGGGCGTGCGCGCTGTCGGCGACGGGCCCGTGCGCGGGCAGGAGCAGCGCGTCGGGCCGCTCGCGCACGATCGCGAGCGAGTGGAGGAACGCCGCCAGCGGCTCGGGCTGCAGCACCGGCTCGAAGCCGATCGACGGCGTGATGGTCGGCAGCACGTGGTCGCCGGCGAAGAGCAGCCCCGCGTCGAGGTCGTGGAAGACCAGGTGACCGGCCGTGTGGCCGGGCGTCTCGACCGCCTCGAGCACCCGGCCACCGGCGAGCGGGATCGGACCGGGCTCGAGCCAGGTGTCCGGCGAGAGCCAGATGCCGAGGTCGGGCTTGATCTTCGCGAAGGCCTGCTCCGTCGCGTCGGCCAGGGCGAAGGCGCCGAGGGTGCGCAGCTGCTTCACCTGCGAGCTCAGCGGGCTGCGGTCCGGGTTCTGCAGCAGCTCCAGCGTCGGCCGCTCGTGCACGCCGAGGCCGACCGACGCCCCGGTCTCCTCGCGCAGCGCCACGGCCTGCGTGTAGTGGTCGCGGTGCACGTGCGTGACGAGGAAGCTGGTGATGTCGGGCAGGCCCGCGCCGATCACCGCCAGACCGGCCGCCAGCACGTCGCGGGCCTCGGGGATGGCCCAGCCCCCGTCGACGAGGACCAGCCCGTCCGCGGTCTCGAGCGCGTAGACGTTCACCGCCCGCAGCCCGTCGTTGGGCAGCGGCAGCGGGATGCGGTGCACGCCGGGTGCGACGGGGAAGGCGCCGGGCTCGGTCCAGGTCATCCCGAAGTCCTACCAGGCGGGTAACCCGCGCCATCGGGGACCTTCGACCTACCGGATTTCCCGCCAGAGTGCGGGAACCTGGGCGCATGACGCTGCCACCGCACGCGACCCTGACCATCGGCGTCCTGCGCGAGCAGGCCGCCGAGGAGCAGCGGGTCGGTCTCACCCCGGACAGCACGGCGCGCCTGGTCGCCGCCGGCCACGCTGTGGTCGTCGAGACGGGTGCGGGCGCGAAGGCGTGGTTCGCCGACCAGGAGTACGAGAGCGCGGGCGCGACGGTGGGCCCTCGGGCGACGGTGCTCGACGCGAGCGACCTCGTCGTCTGCCTGCACCCGTCCGCGGTGCTGCACGCGCTCAGCCCGAAGCACGTCGTGCTCGGGCTGCTCCAGCCGCTGCTCGACCCCCAGCTGATGCGCCGGATGGCAGAGGCGGGCGTGACCGCGCTGTCCTTCGACATGCTGCCGCGGACCGTGAGCCGCGCCCAGTCGATGGACGCCCTCACCTCCCAGGCGAGCGTCGCCGGCTACAAGGCCGCGCTGGTGGCGGCGGACGCGTACGGCGGCTTCTTCCCCATGCTCACCACCGCAGCCGGCACGACCAAGCCGGCCACGGTGCTCGTCCTCGGTGCCGGCGTCGCGGGGCTGCAGGCGATCGCCACCGCCCGGCGGCTCGGCGCCGTCGTCACCGCGTTCGACGTGCGCGACAGCGCGCAGTCCGACATCCGCTCCCTCGGTGCGCAGGTGCTCGACGTCGGCGTGACCGTGCAGAGCGAGGGCGGCTACGCCAGGCAGCTCACCGCGGAGGAGCAGGCCGAGCTGACCGACCGCGTCGCGGACAGCGTCGGCCGGTTCGACGTCGTCATCACGACGGCGCAGGTCCCCGGCCGACCACCGCCGCTGCTGGTGCCCGAGCGCGCGCTGCAGCTCATGCACGCGGGTTCGGTGGTCGTCGACGGAGCGGCCGGTGACTTCGGCGGCAACGTCGAGGGGTCCAAGGCGGGGCACACCGTCGTCACCGAGTCGGGCGTGACCGTCATCGGCGCAGGCGCGCTCGCCTCGCAGGTGCCGCGCGCGGCGTCCACCGCCTACGCACGCAACGTCGCGGCGCTGGTCGCCTACTTCACCACGAGCGGGTCCTTCGCCGTCGACCTCGACGACGAGGTGCAGGCCGGTCTGGTCATCACCTACGGCGGGCGCGTCGTGCACCCGGCCGTCCGCGCGCTGCTGGAAGGCACCTCATGACGACCGAGCTCCTGTTCACCGTCACCGTCTTCGTGCTGGCCCTGCTCGTCGGGTACGAGGTGATCGGCAAGGTGCCGGCCACCCTGCACACGCCGCTCATGTCCGGCGCGAACGCCATCCACGGCGTCATCGTCGTCGGCGTGATGCTGGTCGCCGCGAGCACGTCCTCGACGATCGGCTACGTCGTCCTGTTCCTCGCCGCCGTCTTCGCCGCGATGAACGTCGTCGGTGGCTACGTCGTCACCGACCGGATGCTCGAGATGTTCCGGGCCCGCCGCACCGACCGGAGCGCCTCATGACCACCGCCACGCACCTGCTCTACCTCGTCGCCGCCGTGACGTTCGTGATCGGCCTGCACCTGATGGGCTCCCCCGCCAGCGCCCGCCGCGGCAACCTGCTCTCCGCCGGCGGCATGGTGCTCGCGATCCTCGTCGCGACAGCGGTTCTCGTGGACGACGGCACGATCGGCAGCACCGCGCTGCTCGTCCTCGTCGCGGGTCTGGCCGTGGGCGCGGTCGCCGGCCTGGTCGGCGCCAAGCGCGTGCAGATGACCGACATGCCGCAGCTCGTCAGCCTCTTCAACGCCGTGGGTGGCGGGGCGGCCGCGCTGGTCGCCTTCGTCGAGGTGCTGCGCGCCGACGACGTGCTCGCCACGGTCGGCGTCAGCCACGTCCTGCCGACCTACCTCGACGTGCTCATCGGTGCGCTGACCTTCTCCGGCTCGCTGGTCGCCGCGGGCAAGCTGGCCGGCAAGATCTCCGGCAACCCCGTGACCTCGCAGGCCGGCCGCATCCTCACGCTGGTCCTCGCGGCCTTCACGCTGGTCGCCGGGATCGTGCTGCTGACCGGTACCGGCGGCACCCCGCTGCTCGTCGCGGTCGCCGTCGCCGCCCTCGGGCTCGGCGTGCTGCTGACGCTGCCGATCGGCGGCGCCGACATGCCGGTCGTCATCTCGCTGCTCAACGCGTGCACCGGCACCGCCGTCGCCATGGCCGGCTTCGTGCTCGACAGCGTGGTGCTGGTCATCGCCGGCGCGCTGGTCGGGGCGGCCGGCACCATCCTCACGATCCTCATGGCGGAGGCCATGAACCGCTCGCTGCTCAGCATCCTGCTGGGCGGCTACGGCACCGGTGACGTCGACACCTACGTCGCCGCGGGCGGCAACGTCCGCGAGACGTCGGTGGACGACGCCGGGCTGCAGCTGGCGTACGCGTCCAAGGTCGTCGTCGTCCCCGGCTACGGGCTAGCGGCGGCGCAGGCGCAGCACGAGCTCGTCGCGCTCTGCAAGGCGCTCGAGGCGAGCGGCGTCGAGGTGACGTTCGGGATCCACCCGGTCGCCGGCCGGATGCCGGGCCACATGAACGTGCTGCTGGCCGAGGCCGACGTGCCGTACACCCAGCTGCAGGACCTCGAGGAGGTCAACCCGGAGTTCGCCCGCACCGACGTGGTCCTCGTCGTCGGCGCCAACGACGTCACCAACCCCGCCGCCCGACGGCCAGGGAACCCGGTGTCCGGCATGCCGATCCTCGACGTCGACAAGGCACGCAGCGTCATCGTCATCAAGCGCTCGATGGGCACCGGCTACGCCGGCATCGACAACGAGCTCTACACCGATCCCAAGACGTCGATGCTCTTCCGGGACGCGAAGGCCGGGCTCAAGGAGCTGGTGGCGGCGGTGCACACGTACGTCCGCTGACTGCTCCCTTGCA
Source organism: Actinomycetales bacterium (assembly GCA_036675425.1). GTDB lineage: Bacteria > Actinomycetota > Actinomycetes > Mycobacteriales > SCTD01 > SCTD01. The sequence continues at coordinate 10,671 of JAKFFB010000251.1, forward strand.
CTCCCGCACCGGCGGGAGCATGGTGAGGAGAGCGGCGCGCCACCGGGGCCGCCAGCCGAGGGAGGGGTGGTAGCCATGTACGCCAGGACCACCACGGTGCAGGGCAATCCGTCGCATCTCGACGACGGGATCTCCTTCGTCCGTGACGAGGTGATGCCCGCCCTCCAGGGCATGGACGGGTGCATCGGCGTCTCGATGCTCGTGGACCGCGAGACCGGCGGCGTGATCGTCACGTCGTCGTGGGAGAGCCGCGAGGCGATGCGCGCCACGGAGACCGCCGTCGGGCCGATGCGCGACCGTGCGCAGCAGGTGCTGAGCAGCGGCCGGCCCGAGGTCAAGGAGTGGGACATCGCGGTGCTGCACCGCTCCCGGCCCATCCCCGAGGGCGCGTGCGCGCGGGTCACCTGGACCCGCATCGACCCCAAGGTGCTCGACCCGATGCTCGACTACTTCCGGATGACCGTGCTGCCGGAGATCGAGCAGCTGCCGGGCTTCTGCAGCGCCAGCCTGCTCGTCGACCACACCACGGGGCTCGGGGCGCTCTCCTGCGTCTACGAGAGCCGCAGCGCGCTGGAGTCGAGTCGTGACGCGGCCTCGATGCTCCGCTCGGACGCCACCGACAAGATGGAGGCGCAGCTCATCGACGTCGCGACCTTCGAGGTCGCCGTCGCGCACCTGCGGGTGCCGGAGACGGTCTGATCAGCGGCCGCCCCATCACCGACGTCGGAGCGTCGCCGGAAGCCCGGTGACGGCGGCGAGTCCGAGCACGGAGCGGGGGCTGTAGGCGACCCGCCAGAGCCCCCCGTGGGCCGCACCGGCGACGAAGAGGTCGTCGGGGTGGGCGGGCGCGGGCACCTGCGCGCGCAGGTCCTGCACGAGCAGCGCCGCCATCAGCACGCGGCTGGTCTCGGGCGCGAAGACCTCGACGCCGAAGCGCTTCGCGCCGGAGTACGCCGCCGCCAGCAGCCGGTTCTTCATCACCGAGTGGGTCGCCGTCGCGGGGGCGACGTTCGCCGACACCCGGTGCCCGTCGGCCTGCGCCGCGATCGCCCGCCAGCGCTGGATCCGCTTGGCCAGCGTGTAGTTCGGGCCCTGCTGCGGGACCAGCACGTCGGCGATGCCGACGGTGGTGCCGTCCTCGCGCGAGACCGAGGTGGTGTACGCCGAGGCGTAGAGGCTGCCGCGCGTCGCCGCGCGCGCCGGCGCCTGCAGGGCACCTCGCCAGCCGCGGCTCCCCCAGCGGCGACGCGACTCGTCGACCACGTCCTCGGGCACGGCGAAGGCGTCGGTGGGCGTCGCCAGCTCGGCGTACGACGTACCGGGCCGCTCGCGCAGCAGCAGCTCCACGAGCGCGTCGCTGGCGTGCACGGCCTGCACGTGCCGCGCTCCGTCGGCGTAGGCGTAGCTGCCCACGGTGAGCGGCAGCCCGTCGGCCGCGGTGCGCAGGAAGCCGGCGATCTCCGGCGTCTGGGTGAGCAGGTCGATGCCGGGCGCACCGGCGGCGTCGACGGGTGCGGTGAGGACGCCCGCCCCCTCGCGGGCGAGGCGGGTGAGGCGCTCCCAGATGCGCGGCGTCGCGACGTCGACGGCGACGACGTGGGCGCCCCACTGCAGCAGCGGCTCCAGCGGTCCCATCTCGGCGCCGGCGCCCATCAGCGCGAAGGCCGAGTCGGACAGGTCGAGCTGCTCCGGCTCGTCCAGCACGCGGTGCAGCGCGATGCCGCAGGACGGCTCGATCGTGCCGCGCTCGACCCACGTGTCGACCTGACGGCGGAGCGCGTCGCCGGTGAGGACGTCACCGCGGTAGGGCAGGGCCAGCTCGGTCCGGCGGTCGCCCTCGCCCTTGATGCTCGTCGACGCGCAGGGCGCGCCCTCGGCCAGCGCGTCGGCAACGGGGCGGGGCTGGCCGGTGCTCTCGAAGACCATCCGGTCGGCGAGCGAGGCGAGCCCCTGGCGCGCCACCCGTACGCATCCCTCGGCGGTGCGCGTGGCCGCAGCGGTGTGCGCGACGACGGCCCCGACGTAGTCCTTGCGCCAGTCCTTCGCCGCGCCGACGCGAGCGGCCACGTCGTCGTCGACGCCGCGCATCGCGTCGGCCCACACGGCCCGGCCGGTGGACGCGGTGCTGCGCCGGCCGTCAGGCCCGGCGGGGAACAGAACGCCTTCGTCAGTGGTCATCTCGCGACCTTGCCACGAGATGTCCGGTTACCGGTGGGTACCCGCGACCACGGTCTCGTGCGGTGCCACCGGCACCTCGCGCAGCTCGTCGACGCGCACCAGCGCGATGCCGGCGACGACGAGCGCAGCGCCGGCGAGCTGCACCGGCGACAGCGACTGGCCGAGCGCCAGCCAGGCGAAGACGACGGCGAACAGCACCTCGGTCAGCCCGACGAAGGACGCGACCTTGGCGCCGAGCATGCGGGCCGCGAGGATGCCCGCGACGTAGGCGAAGGCCGCTGCCATCACGGACAGGCCCAGCACCGGCACGAGCCAGCTCATCTCGGTGTCGAGCAGGACCACGTCGGTGCGGGGCGCGGCCAGTGGGAGCACGCCGATCGCGCCCGTGAGCAGCAGCGCGAGCCCACCGACGGCGAGCCCTCCCCAGGCGACGACGAGCGGCGGCAGCGCGTCGTCGGTCTTGGCGGACAGCACGAAGAAGACCGCCAGGCCGACGGCCGCAGCCAGTCCCCAGGCGACGCCGACCGGGTCGACCCGCTGGTCGCCGGTCAGATCGAGCACGAGGACGAGCCCGGTCACGGCGACGGCGGCTCCGGCCACGGTCAGGCGGCGTGGCCGGTGGGCGTGCCGCACCCACAGCCAGAGCACCACGAGCAGCGCGCCGGAGTACTCCAGCAGCAGCGCGACCCCGACCGAGAGGTGGTCCACCGCCTGGAAGAACGCGACCTGGCAGCCCGCCACGGCGACCAGTCCGTAGACCACGACGCTGCGGCTGCCGCGGCGGAGCGCACCGGGGTTCCCGCGGAGGACGAGCAGCGCGGGAACGGTGAGGACAAGGGCCGCGACGACCACCCGCACGGTCACTGCGGAGCCGGCGGTCCAGCCCTCCTCGAGCAGGCTGGTGGCGAAGACCCCGGAGGTGCCGAACGTCGCCGCCGACAGCAGCGCGAAGACCAGCCCCGCTCCGCCGCGCTCCATGCCCTCGACGCTACGTCAGCCCCCGGACATGGCTCCGATCACCAGGAACGGCTCCTTGCCGCTGAGCACCGGCTCGGGCAGGCGCGCGTCCAGGTCCTCGTGCGACCAGTCCTCCTGGCAGGCGTAGAAACGGACGTACGCCCGCCGGCCGCCCGTCGCCGGGTCCCGCATGGTGCCGCGCAGCTGCGGGTGCGCGGACTCCAGGGCGTCCAGCACCTGGCGGGTGGTCGACGCCTCGACCGTCAGCTCGCCGGACACCTTCGCGAGGTTCCGCAGGTGGTACGGCAGGACGACCCGCGTCATGCGAGCGTCTGGACCTCGACGGACAGGACGGGCGGCAGGTCGCGCACGATCGCCTCCCAGGTGTCGCCGCCGTCGGGCGAGCAGTAGACCTGGCCGCCCGTCGTACCGAAGTAGACGCCGCAGTCGTCGAGCCGGTCGACGGCCATCGCGTCGCGCAGCACGTTGACGTAGCAGTTCTCCTGCGGCAGTCCCTTGGTCAGCGGCTCCCACTCCTCGCCGCCGGTGCGGCTGCGGAACACGCGGAGCCTCCCCTCGTGCACGACGTGCAGGTAGTCGCTCGTGATCGGCACGACGAAGACCGTCTCCGGCTCGTGCGCGTGCACGTCGATGGCGAAGCCGAAGTCGGTCGGCAGGTCGCCGCTGATCTCGCGCCAGCTGCCGCCCGCGTCGTCGGTGCGCATCACGTCCCAGTGCTTCTGCATGAACAGCGTGTCCGGCCTCGAGGGGTGCATCGCGAGCTTGTGCACGCAGTGGCCGACCTCGGCCTCCTGCTGCGGGATCTCGCCCGACAGCAGGCCTTTGTTGATCGGCGTCCACGACTGCCCACCGTCATCGGTGCGGAAGGCACCCGCGGCGCTGATGGCGGTGAAGATGCGCTGCTCGTCGGTCGGGTGCAGCAGGATCGTGTGCAGGCAGAGACCGCCCGCGCCCGGCTGCCACTGCGGCCCGGTCCCGTGGTTGCGCAGGCCGTTGAGCTCGGCCCACGTCGTGCCGCCGTCGGTGGTCTTGAACAGGGCCGCGTCCTCGATGCCGGCGTAGACGGTGTCCGCGTCGGTGAGCGTCGGCTCGAGGTGCCACACCCGCTTGAACGTCCACGGCACGAGGCTGCCGTCGTAGAACTGGTGGTCGCCGGTCTCGCCGTCGTACGAGAAGTCGTTGCCCACCGCGTCCCACGTCCGCCCGCCGTCGGTCGACCGCTGGATCACCTGCCCGAACCAGTCGCCGGACTGCGACGCCCAGATCCGGTCGGGGTCCACCGGGGACCCCTTCAGGTGGTAGACCTCCCAGCCCGCGAAGTGCGGCCCGTCGACCTTCCACTCGCGTCGGCCCTCGTCGCTCGTGAGGACGAAGGCCCCCTTGCGCGTACCCACCAGAACCCGCACGCCTGCCATGGCGACACCTCCCTGTCGGACAGTACGACGACACGGCCCCCGGGATCTCATCGCTCGGGTCGGAAGTCCCTTGCCAGCCGGGACCCGCGGGAGGACCGTCAGGGACGGACGATGGAGGGAGCCCGTCATGCATGACAAGTCACGGCCAGCCCACGAGGCCAAGAAGCCGGGCAAGAGCATCAAGCAGAAGCGGGCAGAGAAGCGCGCCGCGCACGCCCCGGCACCGACGTCGATCGTGCCGCCGCGGAAGCCGGCTCACTAGCTCCCTGCGCCCGCGTCCCGCGGATGGGACGCTGGCGGCATGGACCTGTGGGGCGCCCCTGCGGAGGACGTGCGCCCTCTGCTGACGCGTGAGCGCCACGACCTGCTGTCGCTGCTCGCAACGCTGTCGCCGCAGGAGTGGACGTCCCCGTCAGCCGCTCCCGGCTGGACGGTCAAGGACCTCGCCCTGCACGTTCTCGACGACGACCTCGGGTGGCTCTCCCGCGGACGGGACGACGATCAGTCCGGCCTGCTCGACATGAGCGACCACGCGTCGTTCGTCGACGCCCTGGCCGCGAAGAACCAGCGCTGGGTCGACGGGGCGAACGGCCTCAGCCTTCCTGTCGTGCTCGGGCTCCTGCGCTGGGCCGGTGACGAGGTGGACGCCTACTACGCCGGCATCGACCTGTACGACGAGGGCAGCGTTAGCTGGGCCAGCGACGGACCCGTGCCGCAGTGGTTCGACCTCGCGCAGGACCTGACAGAGCGCTGGGTGCACCAGATGCAGATGCGCGAGGCCGTCGGAAGGGTGGAGGACCACGCGGCGACCTACCTGCCCGCGGTGCTCCGCACCTTCGTCTGGGCACTCCCCCACCAGATCCGCTCCGTGGCCGAGGCCGGCACCGAGATCGCGGTCGACCTGTGCGCGGGTGGCACGTGGTGCCTGACCTCACAGGGATCCGGCGCATGGGGCCTGGAGGAGCGGCCGGCGCAGGGCGCCCTCGTGGTCGCCCGCTTCTCGGACGACGCGGGCTGGCGCTGGCTCACGGGCGCTGACCTTCCGCCGGGCACCTGGTCCGTCGAGGGAACGCCCGACCTGGTCTCCGCGCTCATGGGGGTGCGAGGAATCATCGTCTGACGGCACCGACCAGGTGCCGACCAGGGTGGGACGTCGACGACGCTGCGCCTGCGACCCTGGCGCCCATGGACGCCCAGCACGTGACAGTGCAACCGAACCAGGCTCCCCCGCGTCGTAGTGGCATGCCTGCCGTCCGCGTCGCCCTGGGACTCGCGTCGGCGCTCGCGATCGGCTCGGCGGTCGTGCTTGCGCTGCCGGACGATGCCGACCGCCTCACCGTCGAGCAGCCGGCCGATCCGTCTCAGGTCGTGCGGGACGGGACGCGCGTCACGGGGACCGGCGTCGTGGTGTCGGTGCCTGCGGCGGCGGTGCCGGTCGCGGCGGTGGTGGCGGCTTCTTCCTCGCTGGCGGC
>JAKFFB010000244.1:0-3088 GCA_036675425.1 Actinomycetales bacterium
CCTGCTGGCCTACGACCGCCTACACGACGTCGGCCTGCCCGACGGCGTGCTCCTCGAGCTCGCCGCCGAGCTGGGCAGCGACGTCCCGTTCTCGCTCGTGGGGGGTACGGCGCGCGGACGTGGCCGTGGCGACGTCGTGCAACCGCTCGACGACCGCGGCACCTGGTGGTGGGTCGCCGTGCCGTCGGACACCGGCCTCTCGACGCCCGAGGTCTACCGGCACTTCGACCGCCTGTATCCCGACGCGCTGGCCGAGCCCGCCGAGCCGGCCGACCTGCTGTCCGCGCTCTCGAGCGGCGAGCCGCTCCGGCTGGCGCGCACCCTGCACAACGACCTGCAGGGTCCGGCGGTCGACCTCCGGCCCGAGCTCGGCACCCTGATCGACCGCGGCGAGGGCGAAGGCGCCCTGCGCGGACTTGTCTCCGGCTCGGGCCCGACCTGCATCTTCCTGTGCGACTCGCTCGACGGCGCCAACGCCGTGGTGGCGGGCCTGCGGGGCGCGGGGCACGACGTCGTACTCATCGCGAACGGCCCCGTGGCCGGCGCACATCTCCTGGAGCACTCCTGATGGCCAACCTGATCAATCTCGAGAAGGTCTCGAAGTCCTACGGCATCCGACCGTTGCTGAGCGAGGTCTCGCTCGGCATCAACGTCGGCGAGCGGATCGGCATCGTCGGTCGCAACGGCGACGGCAAGACCACGCTGCTCGAGGTGATGACCGGGCTCGAGGAGCCCGACGCCGGCCGGGTCTCGATGAACCGCGGCGTCGAGATCGGCTATCTCCACCAGGGCGACGAGCTGGTCGACACCCACTCGGTGCGCGAGGCGGTGCTGGGTGGTCGGGCCGATCACGAGTGGCTCGCCGACTCGACCATGCGTGGCGTCGTCACCGAGCTGCTGGCCGGCGTCTCGCTGGACCGGCCGGTCCTCGGCCTCTCCGGCGGCGAGCGCCGCCGGTGCTCGCTGGCCGCGCTGCTGCTCGGTGAGCACGAGCTGATCGTGCTCGACGAGCCCACCAACCACCTCGACGTCGAGGCCGTCGCCTGGCTGGCGGGACACCTCGTCGCGCGCAGCTCCGCTCTCGTCGTCGTCACCCACGACCGCTGGTTCCTCGACGAGGTCTGCCAGACGACGTGGGAGGTCCACGACGGCGTGGTCGACTCCTACGAGGGCGGCTACGCCTCGTTCGTCCTGGCCAAGGCGGAGCGGCAGCGCCAGGCCGGTGCCTCCGAGCAGCGACGCCAGCAGCTCGTCAAGAAGGAGCTCGCCTGGCTCCGTCGCGGCGCCCCGGCGCGGACCGCCAAGCCGAAGTTCCGCATCGAGGCGGCCAACCAGCTGATCGAGGACGTGCCGCCGCCGCGCGACCGGCTCGAGCTGCAGCGCTTCGCCGCCCAGCGGCTCGGCAAGGACGTCATCGACGTCGAGCACGTCGACCTGGCCCGCGGTGAGCGCCAGCTGCTGACCGACGCGACCTGGCGGCTCGGGCCGGGCGACCGGGTCGGCATCGTCGGTGTCAACGGCGCCGGCAAGACCTCGGTGCTGTCCCTGATCGCCGGCAGCCTGAAGCCCACCGCTGGTCGGGTCAAGCACGGTCGCACCATCGCGATGGAGCACCTCACCCAGGCCATCGACGAGGTCGACCCCAACGGCCGCGTGCTCCCGACGATCGAGGCCATCGCGCGCATCACCCGCACGGCGACGGGGTCCGAGATCACCGCGACCTCCATGCTGGAGCGGTTCGGCTTCACCGGTGACAAGCTCACCGCGCGACTCGGTGACCTCTCCGGTGGCGAGCGCCGACGCTTCCAGCTGCTCAAGCTGTTGCTCAACGAGCCCAACGTGCTGCTGCTCGACGAGCCCACCAACGACCTCGACATCGACACCCTCAACGTCCTCGAGGACTTCCTCGACGGCTGGCCCGGCACGCTGATCGTGGTCTCCCACGACCGCTACTTCCTCGAGCGCGTCACCGACTCCGTGTGGGCGCTGCTCGGTGACGGCCAGATCTCGATGCTGCCCCGTGGGGTGGATGAATACCTGGAGCGCCGCGCGGCCGGCCTCGACGCGCCGCTCACCGGGCCAATCGCCGTGTCCGCCCCCGCTTCCTCTTCCACCAAGGCGAAGGCCGGCTCGGCGGAGGAGCGCGAGGCCCGCAAGGCGCTGGCGCGCCTCGAGAAGCAGCTCGCGCGCATCGGCGTACGCGAGAAGGCGCTGAACGACGAGATGGCCGCACACCTGACGGACTACGACCTGCTGGCCGACCTCGGCAAGCAGCTCAGCGTGCTCCAGGCCGAGAAGGAGGTCTTCGAGCTCGAGTGGCTCGAGGCGTCCGAGGTGCTCGAGTAGGGGTTGCTCCTGCCGCGGTGAGTGAGCCACATTCGGGCGTCGCGGAATGTCGCTCACCTACCTCCGCCCGGCGCGGCGAGGGCGACGCGCCGAACCAGCGGTGCCGAGCCCACATTCGAGCGGCGCGAGATGTGGCTCAGCCACCTCCGCCGGTGAGGCGACGTCCGGCGGCGTACGCCGCAGTCAGTCCTCGGGAGGGCTGAACGGCGCGAGCAACGTGCGCAGCAGCGACGCCAGCAAGGTCTGGTCGTCGGCCGGCAGGGCGGCGACCAGCTCGGCCTCGGCCGCGAGCAGCGCGCCGAAGGCGCCGTCGACGGCGGCCTTGCCCTCGGGGGTGAGTCGCACCAGCACCCCGCGACGATCGCGGGGATCGGGCAGGCGCTCGACCAGGCCACGGCCGGCGAGGCGGTCGACGCGGTTGGTCATGGTGCCGCTGGTCACGAGGGTCTCGCGCAGCAGTCGCCCGGGGGAGAGCTCGTACGGCGCTCCCGCGCGACGCAGCGCGGCCAGCACGTCGAACTCCCACGACTCGATGTGGTGGGCAGTGAACGCGTCGCGGCGAGCGAGGTCGAGGTGGCGGGCCAGCCGGCTGATGCGGCTGAAGACCTGCACCGGAGCGAGGTCGAGGTCGCTGCGTTCGCGCGCCCACGCCTCGATCAGGCTGTCCACTTCGTCGCGCATGTGGTCAGTGTGCCAGACGCGTCGAGAATCTTGACATCGAGATAGTGGAGCTGCTCGGTCC
>JAKFFB010000327.1:0-66274 GCA_036675425.1 Actinomycetales bacterium
CCCGGTGCGGACGCCGCCGTCCGCGGCCTCGGGCGCGCGGCCATGGCGCTGGACGCCCGCGCCGTGACGGCCGTGGTGCGCGAGCAGGTCGAGCGGCACGGCGTGCTGCACACCTGGGAGGCGGTGCTGCGCCCGCTGCTGGTCGCCGTCGGCTCGCGGTGGGCGGCCACCGGCGAGGGCGTCGAGGTCGAGCACCTGGTCTCGGAGTGCGCGTCGGACGTGCTGCGCGAGGTGGCCGGTCGCAGCGTGGAGCCGGCCGGGGTACGGCCGGTGCTGCTGACCTGCGCGCCGGACGAGCAGCACTCCCTGCCGCTGCACGCGCTGGCCGCCGGGCTGGCCGAGCACGGCGTGGCCAGCCGCACCCTCGGGGCGGCGCTGCCGGCCGACGCCCTGCTGGCGGCCGTGCGGCGGACCGGGCCGGCCGTGCTCTTCGTCTGGTCCCAGCTGCCGGGCACGGCCGACCCGGCGGTGCTCGACGCGCTGCCGGTGCTCCGCCCCGCGACGGCGCTGCTGGTCGGCGGTCCCGGCTGGGCGCGGGCCGACCTGCCCCGCCGGGTGACCCTCGCCGGCGGGCTGCCCGAGGCCGTCTCCCTGGTGGACCGGGCGCTGGGGTCGTGAGCTCCCGCCACCCCCGGGGCGCGACCGTTAGCCTGCGCCCGTGACCGACACCGACCTGGCCAGCCTGCTCGCCAGCGGCGAGCACGCCGCCTTCCACGGCAAGCCGGCGGCGGCCGTGGGCGTGCTGGAGCAGGCGGTGGTGCTGGCGCAGTCGCAGAACCGCACCGCCGAGGTCGCGGCGGCCGGCTGGCTGCTGGGCGTCGCGCTCGCGGCCGGCGGCCGGTACGGCGGCGCGCTCACGGTGCTCTCCCCCCTCGTCGACGCCGGGCGCGCCCCGGAGGCGCCGCCCGAGCGGCGGCTGTTCGCCTCGCTGTCCGCGGCGACGATCGCGAGCGTGCACCGCCAGCTCGGCCGGCACGCGGTCGCGCGGGCCTCCGACCTCGAGGCGCTCGCGCTCAGCGACGGCACCGGCGAGGCGGGCTTCGACGCGCTCGTCGGGCTCGCCAGCGACGCGGTCGGCCTCGAGGAGGCCGAGGAGGCGGCGGCCCGGCTCGAGCAGGCGCGGACGCTCGTACCGGCGCGCGCCGACGAGTGGTGGCGCCAGCGGGTGCGGCTGGGCTGGGCCGAGGCCGAGGTGCAGCTGCTCGAGGGGGAGGCCGACGCCGCCGTCGACACCGCGCTGCAGGCCGTCGACCGCGCCGAGAACGCCCGCGCCCCGCGCCACGTCGCCAAGGGGCTGCTCATCCTGGGCATCGCGCAGGTCAGCGGCGGCTCGCCGAGCGACCCCGAGCACGACAGCGACCCGGCGGTCACCCTGCGCCGGGCGGCCACCCTGGCCGAGTCGCTGGGCTGCGTCCCGCTGATCTGGCCGGCCCGGGCGCTGCACGGCGCGCTGGTCGCCGGCGAGGAGCCGCACGAGTCGGCCAGGAGCCTGGCCGCGGCCCGCTCCGCCGTGCTCACCCTGGCGGCAGACCTGCCGCCCGGCGTGCGCGCCGAGTGGCTGGGCCGGCCGGACGTCGCCGCGCTGCTGGAGGGCTGAGCGTCCCGCGTCCGAAGCGGCGTGCAAGACGGAGGCCTTTCGGCCTCACGTCCGGCCTCTCCCGTGCCGAAACAACAGCCAGACCACCGCCGGGGTGGAGCTGCTGCGATGCGCGAAGGAGCGACGCCGATGGCCGACGGCCTGCTCTCGCTGCCCGTTCCCCCCCAGCAGCGGCAGCCCTCCGACCCGGCTCCTGACGTCTCCGCCCTGCTCGCCGCGAGCGACGCCGAGGCCGACGCGCTCGCCGACCGCCTGCACGACGGGGCGCTCCAGGCGCTGGTCGTCGCGCGCTACGCCACCGACGCCGCCGTCCGCGGCGGCGACCCCGCGCTGGCCCGCGACGCGGTCCAGGAGGCGCTGGTCTCGCTCCGCCGCACCGTCTGGCTGCTGCGCCCCCGCGGCGGCGACGACCTGCCGGCCGCCCTCTCCGAGCTCTCCAAGCGGGCCGTCGCGGCCGGCTCCCCGGCGCTCGCCCTCGACCTCGACGAGGCCGCCGCCGCTGCCCTCTCGCCTGCCTGCCGCACCGCCGCCTACCGCTTCGTCCAGTCCGCTGCGCTCGACGGCTGCGGCGAGGTCCGCCTGGTCCGGGAGGGGGCGTACGCCGCCCTGTCCGTGGCCGCGGCCGACCTGCCGGAGCCGGACGGGTGGGCGGTCCGCGCCGCCGCCCTCGGCGGGCACCTCGACCGATCGGGCCGGACCCCCCGACTGCTGCTCCCCCTGAACGACGACCGTGAGGACGACCGATGACCACCGTGCTGATCTGCGACGACCACCGGATCGTGCGCGAGGGGCTCCGCCAGTTCGTCGCCGGCGTGCCGGGCGTCGACCGCGTCGAGACCGCGGCCAGCGGCGAGGAGGTGCTCGCGCGCTACGAGCACGAGCAGCCGGACCTGATCCTCATGGACGTGCGCATGCCCGGCCTCGGCGGCCTGGAGGCGACGCGTCGCCTGGTCCAGGCCCACCCGCTGGCCAAGGTGATCATGCTGACCGCCGCCGACGACCGCGACCAGGTCGCCGCCGCCGTGTCCTCCGGCGCCCGCGGCTACCTGCTCAAGGACGTCAGCCACGAGGAGCTGTGCGCCGCCGTCGCCCACGCCCTCGACGGCGCCGACCTGGTCGAGCCCTCGCTGCGTCGGGCGCTGGCCGGCCGCGACGCCGCGCGCAGCGTGCCGCCCGGTGGCCAGCTGACCGAGCGCGAGCTGCAGGTGCTCACCGGCATGAGCCAGGGCAAGAGCAACGGCCAGATCGGCAAGGACCTCTACCTGTCCGAGGACACCATCAAGACGCACGCCCGCCGGCTGTTCCGCAAGCTCGGCGTCAACGACCGCGCTCAGGCGGTCGCCCTCGGCTTCCGTCGCGGCCTCGTGACCTGACCGACGCCCGGTGCCTGTAACGGCGCGGGCCTCCCGCGCGACCTCCCTGTCGGGAGACGAGCTCGCCGTCGTCGTCCCCGCCGCCTGCGGTGGGGATCCGGCAGCGGTGGAACGCCTGCTCGGCTTCCTGCGTCCAGGGATCGTGCGCTACTGCCGAGCCCGGCTCGGGCGCACGGACGGCTCGTACGGGTCGGCCGACGACGTGGCCCAGGAGGTCTGCATGGCGGTGGTCAAGGCCCTGCCTCGCTACGTCGACACCGGCAGCCCGTTCGCGGCCTTCGTGCACGGCATCACCGCGCACAAGGTCGCCGACGCCCAGCGTGCGCTCTACCGCGACCGCACCGCGGCGACCGACGAGGTGCCCGACTCGGCCGATCCCGCCGCAGGTCCCGAGGACCGGGTCCTTGCGCGCGAGCGGGCCCAGGTGGCGCGCCGGCTGCTCGACCGGCTGCCTCCGGCGCACCGCGACCTGCTGCTGCTCCGGGTGGTCAACGGCATGAGCGCCGAGGAGACCGGCGCCGTTCTCGGCATGTCGGCCGGCGCCGTCCGCGTCGCCCAGCACCGGGCGCTCGCCCGGCTGCGCTCCCTGGCCGTGTCGACAGGGGTGGAGGTGCCGGCGTGACCGACGACGACCCGCTCGACCTCACCCAGGTCGCCGCCGACCACGACGCGATCGAGGGCCTGCGGCTGCGCTCGACCCCTCCCGACGACAGCGCGCTGGAGCTGCTGCGGGACCTGCTGCTCGACGTCGACTCCGAGCTCCCCGCCGGTGCGGTGCCGCTGGCGGCCGGACGCGGCTCGACGGTGCTCCACCTCAGCGGCGAGCAGCCGCCGGACCCGCGGCTCGTGCGCAACGGCGCCGTCGTCGCGCTCGTCACCGCGGGGGTCCTCGTCTTCGGCGGCGTCGCCGCAGCGAGCACCGCGGTCTCGCCCGACGGCCCGCTGGCCGGGATCGGCAACGCCGTGCGCAGCGCCGCTGCAGCGGTCGTCTCCGCCGTGAAGCCCGAGCCCCCGGGTCGTCCGGAGTCGCCCGGTCGGTCAGCGGACGCCCCCGGTCAGACCGAGGACGTCCGCGCCCCGGACGACAGCCGCGCGCCGACGCACGCCGGTCGTCCGGACGACGCGGGTCGGCCCGACGGCGTCGGCCGCCCGGCCGAGCCGGGTCAGCCGGACGACCCGGGCAGGCCCCCGGACGCGGGCAAGCCGGTGGATGCGGGGAAGGCCGACGCCGGGAAGCCGGCGGACGCCGGGAAGCCGGCGGACGCGGGGAAGCCCGCCGAGCCCGGCCGACCGGCCGAGGAGCCGGCGAGGGCGGAGCCGGCCGGCGCGGCCGCCCGCAGCTCGACGCCCGATGTCGGCACCTCGACGCGACCCCGGCCGAAGGCGCCCGTCGCCCCCGACGTGAAGGGCGCGCTGCGCAGCGCGGCGCGCTGAGCCGGGCGGCCGCCGGCCGCTAGAGTGAACTGCCTCCCCACCTGCCGAGCCGGGAAGGCGCAGATGACCCCCACCGAGGACCCCGCCGGCGACCGCGACGCCTTCGACGCGAAGTTCCCGGTGCTGGGACTGACCTACGACGACGTCCTGCTGCTGCCGGGCGAGACCGACGTCATCCCGAGCGAGGTCGACACGACCACCCGGCTGACCCGGGAGATCTCGCTGCGCGTGCCGCTCGTCTCCAGCGCGATGGACACGGTCACCGAGTCCCGGATGGCGATCGCGATGGCCCGCCAGGGCGGCATCGGGATCCTGCACCGCAACCTCTCGATCGAGGACCAGGCCTACCAGGTCGACCTGGTGAAGCGGACCCAGACCGGGATGATCGGCAACCCGGTCACCATCGGCCCCAAGGCGACGCTCGAGGAGCTGGACCGGCTGTGCGGGCAGTACCGCGTCTCCGGGCTGCCCGTCATCGAGGAGGACGGCACGCTGCTCGGCATCATCACCAACCGCGACCTGCGCTTCGTGCCGGTCGCCGAGTGGGCCACCACGCTGGTCGCCGACGTGATGACGCCGATGCCGCTCATCACCGCACCCGTCGGGATCTCGCGCGAGGACGCGACCACCCTGCTGCGCAAGCACAAGCGCGAGCGGCTGCCGATCGTCGACGACCAGGGCCGGCTGCGCGGGCTGATCACGGTCAAGGACTTCGTCAAGTCCGAGCAGTTCCCGTACGCCTCGAAGGACGACTCTGGCCGGCTGCTGGTCGGCGCGGCGATCGGCTACTTCGGCGACGCCTGGGAGCGCGCGACGACGCTGGTGGAGGCCGGCGTCGACGTGCTCGTCCCTGACGTCGCGAACGGCCACGCCCGGTTGATGCTCGAGATGATCGAGCGGCTGAAGAAGGACCCGGCGACCCGCCACGTTCAGGTGCTCGCGGGCAACATCGCCACGCGCGCGGGTGCGCAGGCCCTCGTCGACGCCGGAGTCGACGGGGTGAAGGCCGGGGTCGGACCTGGATCGATCTGCACGACGAGAGTCGTTGCAGGAGTGGGTGTTCCGCAGGTGACGGCCATCTTCGAGGCGTCGCGCGCGTGCGAGCCGGCGGGTGTGCCGGTCGTCGGCGACGGTGGCCTGCAGTACTCCGGCGACATCGCCAAGGCGCTCGTCGCCGGCGCCGACACGGTGATGGTGGGGTCGCTGCTGGCCGGTTGCGACGAGAGCCCCGGCGACCTGATCTTCGTGAACGGCAAGCAGTACAAGAGCTACCGCGGCATGGGCTCGATCGGCGCCATGGCGTCGCGCGGCAAGAAGTCCTTCAGCAAGGACCGCTACTTCCAGGCCGACGTCGCCTCCGACGACCGCATCGTGCCGGAGGGCATCGAGGGTCAGGTGCCCTACCGCGGCCCGCTGTCCGCCGTCGCGCACCAGCTGGTCGGTGGGCTGCACCAGTCGATGTTCTACATCGGCGCGCGCACCATCCCCGAGCTCAAGGAGCGCGGCCGCTTCGTGCGGATCACGGCTGCGGGGCTCAAGGAGAGCCACCCGCACGACGTGCAGATGACTGTCGAGGCGCCGAACTACGGGAGCCGTTGATGGCCGAGGTCGAGATCGGGATCGGCAAGACCGGGCGCCGCGCGTACGGCTTCGACGACATCGCGATCGCGCCCTCGCGACGGACGCGCGACCCCGAGGACGTCTCGATCGCCTGGGAGATCGACGCCTACCGCTTCGAGCTCCCGCTGGTCGCGAGCGCGATGGACGGCGTCATCTCCCCGACCACGGCGATCGAGATCGGCCGGCTCGGCGGGCTCGGCGTGCTGAACCTCGAGGGGCTCTGGACGAGGTACGACGACCCCGAGCCGCTGCTGGACGAGATCGCCTCGCTGCCAGAGGAATCCGCCACCGCCCGGATGCAGGAGATCTACGCCGAGCCGATCAAGCCGGACCTGATCACCGCCCGGGTCAAGCAGATCCGCGACGCCGGCGTCACGGTCGCCGCCTCGCTCACGCCGCAGCGGACCGTGCAGTTCGCGCAGACGGTGCTCGACAGCGGTGTCGACCTGTTCGTCATCCAGGGCACCGTCGTCTCGGCCGAGCACGTCTCGTCCCGTTCGGAGCCGCTGAACCTCAAGCGCTTCATCGCCGACCTCGACGTGCCGGTGCTCGTCGGCGGCTGCGCGACCTACCAGTCCGCGCTGCACCTGATGCGCACCGGCGCCGCCGGCATCCTCGTCGGCGTCGGCCCCGGTCAGGCCAACACCACCCGCGGTGTGCTCGGCCTCGGCGTGCCGATGGCGACCTCGATCGCCGACGCGGCCGGCGCGCGCCGCGACTACCTCGACGAGTCGGGCGGCCGCTACGTGCACGTCATCGCCGACGGCGGCATGCGCACAGGCGGTGACATCGCGAAGGCGATCGCCTGCGGCGCCGACGCGGTGATGATGGGCAGCCCGCTGGCTCGTACGACCGGCGCTCCGGGGCGCGGCTGGCACTGGGGACACGGCTCGTACCACCCGGAGCTGCCACGCGGCACCCGCGTCCGCGTCGACCCGGTCGGCACGCTCGAGGAGGTGCTGCTCGGCCCGGCGCGCACCGACGAGGGCAACACCAACCTGTTCGGCGGGCTGCGCCGCGCGATGGCGATGACCGGCTACAGCTCCATCAAGGAGTTCCAGAAGGTCGACGTGATGATCGCGCCGTCCTTCACCACCGAGGGGAAGTCGCTCCAGCGGGCCCAGTCCCGCGGGATGGGCGCCTGACCTCAGACGGCGCAGCCCTTGCCCTTGGGCTTCGGGCTGCAGCTGGCCGTCGGGGACGGCTTGCCGCCGCCCCTCTTCGGAGTCGCGGTCGGAGTCGGTGACGTCGTCGGGGTCGGCTCCGTCGTCGGGGTCGGCTCCGCCGACGGCGTGGCGCTCGCGGTGGGCTCGGCGGTCTGGCCCGGCGTGGACGTGCCGACGACGAAGGGGCACGAGCCGGTAGCCGTGTCGGTCGTCGCGGTCACGACCCCGGTGTCCCGCTGCGCGAGCACCTGTCCCACGGTGATGACGTCACCCTCGACGATCGCCTTGCCGGCGACGACGTTGCCGTACGCCGCGAGCGGCAGCACGACCCGGACGAGGTCGCCCTCGGCGTCGAACGACCCGGTGAGGGCCGTGGTCGTCCCGGCGTCGAACTGCTTGAGGCTGAAGGACTCTCCGGCTGGGCTGCGCCGGGCGACGGCGTAGACCTGGGGATCGCCGGCGCGCGTGACGTAGAAGCGGAAGTACTCGCCCGCACCGCTGAACGTCTCCGGCAGGTCGGTCACCCGGATCGTGAAGGTCAGCGTTCGCGCAACCTGGTCGTACTGCAGCCACGCCTGGCGCACGTCCAGAGCCGGCTCGGTCGGCAGCGGCGTGTCGACCACCAGCGCCTGCACCGCGTCGCCCTCGCGGTCGCTGACCTGGAACGAGCTGTCGTTGCAGGCAGGGGCCGGTGCGCCGGGAACGGGCTGCGCCAGCGCCTCGCCGAGCGTCGCGGCGACGTCGACCAGGCCGTGGCCCCTGTCGAAGGACGTGGTGTGGTCGTCGTTGCGCCCGGACGCGTCAGCGGTGTATCCGTCGCCGAACTGGTAGGCGTTGTCCTCGAGCAGATCCTCGATCTCCGCGGGCGTGAGGGCGGCGTTGACCGACACGAGCTGTGCGACCACGCCCGCGACGTACGGCGTGGCCATGGAGGTGCCGCTGATGGTGTTGAACGTGCCGATGTCCGTTGCTCCCGGGCCGTTCTCGGGCGCGAGACCCGTGGCGCAGATCGGCAGGTACGGCCGGCAGGCGGAGGTGATCAGGTCGCCGGGGGCGGAGATGTCCGGCCAGGTCGTCGCGTCAGAGGCCTTGCCGCGCGAGGAGAAGCCGGACAGCCCGTTGTCCCGGCTGCCGGTGCCGCCGTCGTTGTAGCTCGCCACCATCAGCACCCGGCGTCGGGTCCATCCCGGGAGGGTTCGTCGTAGCGATGCTGCCGTCACCGGCGGAGTTGCCGGCAGCCCACACCACTGTGACGCCCTGCGCCACGAGCGAGCGCTGGATGCGGACCGTCGCGCTGTTCTCCACGAACGTGTGCCCGCCGTTCGGAACTGTGGCGGGCCCGTAGGAGTGGTTCGTCACGCGGATCGGCGGGCACGCGTCGTCGTCCGGCAGGTCCTGCTCGCTCGCGGGCCGGCAGGGGTTGCTCTGGTGCTCGACGACCCAGGTCATCGCGGCGTTGGCGTTGATGACGGCGTTGACGGCGCCGACAGAAAGGCCGACCAGCGAGGCGTCCGGTGCGGAGCCGCGGACGACTCGGCCGTCGGGGAGCGTGGTCTCGGAGCCGGCGACGATCCCCGCGACGTGGGTTCCGTGGCCGCCGAGCGCGGTGCTGTCGGTGTCGCTCACCGGGTCGGCGACGAAGCAGACGTTGGTCGGGCCGCTGGCGCTGGTGCAGACGTTCTTGTAGTTGGCGACCACCTTGCTGGCCCCGTCTGCCTGGAAGAACGGGTGCGTGCCGTCGATGCCCGAGTCGACGACCGCGATGCTGACGCCCTTGCCTCCGACGCGGCCACCGGTGGTGGGGTGCGTGTACGAGGAGAGAGCCTGGTCGCTGCGGGTCGCGACGTGTGCGCTGGACAGCGCGGGGGCGAGCGGCACGTCACCCTCGACGTAGGTCACGCCGGGCTGCGACACCACGGCCTGCACCTGGGTCGATGTGCCGACCGCGATGACGATGCCGACCGAGGTCCACGTCTGCTGCACGGTGAGTCCCACGGCCTTGACGGCGTCGACCGCAGCCTCGGTCGTCTCGCCGCTCACGCTCACGCGCAGCCGCTCCGCCGGGTGGGCCGCCAGCTGCTCGGCCAGCCAGGGCTGGAGCCGCTGCGTGACTGGGACGGCCGGCCAGGACGTCGGGATGCTCGCGACCGGCGTTGCGGCCGTCAGCGCGGGCACGCCCTCGACGGCGTACGCGATCAGGGGGGAGATGAGCAGGGTCGCTGCGGTCGCAGCGAGCACGGGACGGCGCGCTGAGCGCATGCGAGCTCCAGAAGACGTGGGGTGGACGTCTCCTTCGTCGCGGGACGTCCTGTCACCTGCTCCTGGTGGCGGAGCAGTTTCGGTCCGATCGGCCTAGCGCGTCGAAGGTCATCGGGGTGGGGAAGACGCGAGGGTCCCGGGCCTCAGCACGCGCGAGGAGTACCACGAGGCAGGCATGTCTCCCGCTCGGAGAAGGGTGCTCCGCCGGACGGAACCGGGACGATCCGGATATGCCGGGCGCCCCGTGCAGGAGATCCTGTCGGCCCGCCGAATCACGCGTCACCCAGCCACCGCCTGACCGGAGCCTCCCGTGCGCGTGTCACCCCTGAGTCGACGCCTCACCTACGCGGCGCTGTCCGCTGGACTGCTTGCCGCCGCGCTGGTCCCGCTGACCGCGTCGGCCGCTACCGCGGCCTGCCCGACCTACGTCGACGACGCCGAGGACTCGGCGCCGGTCGACCCCGCGCTGTCGCCGATCTTCCAGGACGGCCAGCTCGACATCCTGTCCGTCACGCACAGCACCGCCAAGGGCGTCTTCTCGACGACGTTCGTGCTGTCGGCACTCAACGACTACGGCTCGGAGTACTCCATCGGCGACTGGTACGAAGCGAACTTCACCGTCGTCGAGAAGGCCGTCTCCATGCGCGTCACGCGGGATGCCAACGTCGAGGGCACGACAGCGACACGACTGCAGGTGGACGGGGTGACCACCGAGGTCGTGCCGGAGGCGTTGTACGACTTCGACAAGGAGACGGTCACCCTGACCGTGAAGCAGGCGGAGCTCGAGAAGGCCGTCGGGGCCAAGCTCGCGGGCAGGCCGCTCACCGGGATGGGCGCACGGAGCCTGGAGAACTACAAGGCCTTCGGCCTGGCCTGGGACTTCGCCGACGCACCCGAGGGCGCGGTGCACGTCTTTGGCACCGCCTGCAAGGCCGGCGCGGCCCAGAAGCCGGCGCCGGCGCCGACCGGCGCGGCGAGCGCCTCGCCGTCGGCAAAGCCGTCCGCGTCGGCGAGCGCGACGCCGTCGGCGTCGGCCTCCGCCACCCCGTCCGCATCGACATCGGCCTCCGCGACTGCCTCACCGTCGGGCTCTCCCGCCCCGCCCCAGCCGAC
Source organism: Actinomycetales bacterium (assembly GCA_036675425.1). GTDB lineage: Bacteria > Actinomycetota > Actinomycetes > Mycobacteriales > SCTD01 > SCTD01. Next base: position 10,563 of record JAKFFB010000327.1, read on the forward strand.
GGTGCCCGTTCCCGCACATGGTTGCATCGGCTTCGCAGACGCCAAGGGAGACGCACGCCCCGGCGGCCAGGCGCCGAACGACCCCCACCTCGACCTCTTGTCGGTGACCGCCCGGACGACCTCGACCACGCTCTCCGGGCACCTGCAGGTCGACAAGCTCGCTGCCCGGCCGTCTTTCGCCGCCTTCACCGGGCACCGCTTCGAGTACCAGTTCAGCGTCGGCGGCAAGCTCGTGCTGCTGCGGGCCACCGCGGAGGGTCCCGGCGAGGGCCTCGTCGACGGAGTGCTGGTGCCCGACCTGAAGGTGACCGCCGCGTTCGACGTCGTGAGCAGTCAGGTCGTCCTGACCGTCGACCGCGCCGGCCTGGCCCAGGCGCTCGGCCGAGAGCTGCCGATGGGGACGTTCCTCGAGGCGCAGGTGGGGCGAAGCATCGCGCGCAGCCCGGCGGTCTCCTTCACCGCTGACACGGCCAGCCCCGAGGACGCCGCCCGTGCCCGCTACACCGTGGGTGACAACACCTGCTTCGCGCCCAAGCTCAGCGTTACGGCGCCAGGCGAGGTCCAGACGAGCGACGTCGCGCTGGTGAGCATCGCGCTCAGCACCTCCGACGGCCGGGTCGCCAAGGGTCAGACCGTCACCGGGCGGATCGGCTCGGGGCGCACCGCCACGGCGACCACCGACAGCTCCGGGCTCGCGACCCTGCGCGTGCCGGTCAGCGACGCCGCCGGGACGCGGGAGCTCGTCGTCCAGTCGAGCGGCACCGCCGGCGACGGCGAGCTCCGCAGCACCGTCCGCGTGCTGGTCGAGCAGACCCGGCTCGCGCTGCGGTCGTCCGGCGGGACCGTGACCGGCACCCTGACCGACGACGACGGCCGCGCGGTCTCCGGGCAGCGTCTGGTGTTCGCCTTCGGCGGGCGCTCGGTCGCGGCCACGACGGACAGCCGCGGACGCGCAGCCGTGTCCGTGCCGGCCGGCACCGTGGTCGAGGTGTCGTACGCCGGGCGTCGCGGCCACCTCGCTCCGGTGAAGGCGCGGGTCACCGCCTGATCGCGGCGGTAGCCTGTCGGGGGTGACGCCACCCCCCGCAGACGCAGACACCGTCCTGGTCGTCGACTTCGGAGCGCAGTACGCGCAGCTCATCGCGCGGCGCGTGCGCGAGTGCCACGTCTACAGCGAGATCGTGCCGCACACGATCACCGCCGAGGAGATCCGCGCCCGGGCGCCGAAGGCCGTGATCCTGTCCGGCGGACCGTCGTCGGTCTACGCCGACGGCGCCCCGCAGGTGGCGCAGGGCTTCTTCGACACCGGCGTCCCGACGTTCGGCATCTGCTACGGGTTCCAGGCGATGGCCCTGGCGCTCGGCGGCACCGTCGCGCGCACCGGCACGGCCGAGTTCGGGCGTACGGCGCTGGCGGTCGTGGACCCGGGCGTCCTGTTCTCCGGCCTGCCCGGCGCGCAGTCGGTGTGGATGTCCCACAACGACGCGGTCGCCGAGGCGCCGGACGGCTTCCGGGTCACCGCCTCCACGCCGCAGACGCCGGTCGCGGCGTTCGAGGACGTCGAGCGCGGGCTCTACGGCGTGCAGTTCCACCCCGAGGTGCTGCACAGCGAGCACGGCCAGGAGGTGCTCAAGCGCTTCCTCATCGAGGGAGCCGGCTGCCGCCCGACCTGGACGATGGTGAACATCGTCGACGACCAGGTCGCGCGGATCCGCGAGCAGGTCGGCTCCGGTCGGGTGATCTGCGGGCTGTCCGGCGGCGTCGACTCGGCCGTCGCCGCTGCGCTCGTGCAGCGCGCCGTCGGCGACCAGCTGACCTGCGTCTTCGTCGACCACGGGCTGCTGCGCAAGGGCGAGGCCGAGCAGGTCGAGCAGGACTTCGTCGCAGCGACCGGCGTCGACCTGCACGTCGTCGAGGCGAGCAAGACCTTCCTGGAGGCGCTCGCCGGCGTCACCGACCCGGAGACCAAGCGCAAGGCGATCGGTCGCGAGTTCATCCGCGCCTTCGAGGCGGCCGCCCGCGAGATCAGCGCCGAGGAGCCGGTCGACTTCCTCGTGCAGGGCACGCTCTACCCCGACGTCGTCGAGAGCGGCGGCGGCGAGGGCGCGGCCAACATCAAGAGCCACCACAACGTCGGCGGGCTGCCGGACGACCTGCAGTTCTCGCTCGTCGAGCCGCTGCGCACGCTCTTCAAGGACGAGGTGCGCAAGGTCGGCATCGAGCTCGGTCTGCCCGAGGCGATCGTCTGGCGGCAGCCGTTCCCCGGCCCCGGCCTGGGGATCCGCATCATCGGCGAGGTCACCCAGGAGCGGCTCGACCTGCTCCGCGAGGCCGACGCGATCGCCCGCGAGGAGCTCACCGCGGCCGGCCTCGACCGCGACGTGTGGCAGTGCCCGGTCGTGCTGCTGGCCGACGTCCGCTCCGTCGGGGTGCAGGGCGACGGCCGGACCTACGGCCACCCCGTCGTGCTCCGCCCGGTGTCGTCGGAGGACGCGATGACGGCGGACTGGTCGCGCATCCCGTACGACGTCCTGGCCACCATCTCCACCCGCATCACCAACGAGGTGCGCGAGGTGAACCGGGTCGTGCTCGACGTGACGAGCAAGCCGCCGGGCACCATCGAGTGGGAGTGAGCGCGGAGGACCCGACCTCCGCAGGTGAGCCCGGCCGCCGCGGCGAGACGCGGACGTACGAGGGCGACGGCGTGGCGGTCGAGTGGGACGCCACCCTGTGCATCCACACCGCGCGCTGCATCGCAGCGCAGCCGGCGGTCTTCGACCCGGCGCGCCGGCCGTGGGTCGACCTCGCCGCGGCGTCCGCGGAGGACGTCGCCGACGCCGTGCGGCGCTGCCCCACGGGAGCGCTGCGGCTGCGCGAGGAGACCGCGCCCCCGCCCGAGCCGGCCGTGGAGGTGCGCCCCGACGGACCGCTGTTCGTGCGCGGCGACGTCACGGTCGCCGGGCGTACCGGCCACCGCTTCGCGCTGTGCCGCTGCGGAGCCACCGGCAACGCGCCCTTCTGCGACAACTCGCACAAGGCGGTCGGCTTCCGCGCGCGGGACAACGCCCGCGACGAGCTCAGCGGCACGTCGGAGGATGGCCCGGTCGAGGTGCGGGTGCCGGAGCGGCCGGGCCCCTACCGGATCCGCGGCGCGCGTGTCGTGACGCCGTCCGGTGACGTGCTGGGTGACGCGGAGGAGTGCGTGCTGTGCCGGTGCGGCCGGAGCGGTCGCAAGCCGTTCTGCGACGGCAGTCACCGGGAGCTCTAGCGACCGTTGGCGCAGCCCGGGGAGGATGACAGGCGTGCTCCTCGCTGATGTCGTCGCAGCCTCGCGGGACGTCGTCGCGACGACGTCCCGCACCGGGAAGGCCGAGCGCCTCGCGCAGGTCCTCCGGGAGGCCGCGCCGGAGGAGGTCGCCGTCGTCGCCTCGTGGCTGTCGGGCGAGCTGCGCCAGCGACGGACCGGCGTCGGCTGGCGGTCGCTGCAGTCCTTGCCAGGCCCGGCGGCTGAGCCGTCCCTGACCGTCCTCGAGGTGGATGCCGCCTTCGAGCACATGTCCCGGCTGGCCGGAGCCGGGTCCGTCGCCGCGCGCACGGCCGCGCTGCACGAGCTGTGGTCGCGAGCGACCGGACCCGAGCAGCAGCTGCTGACCGGGCTCGTCAGCGGTGAGCTCCGACAGGGCGCGTCGGCCGGTGTCGTCGCCGACGCCGTCGCCCGGGCCGCTGAGGTGCCCGTCGCCGCTGTGCGCCGCGCCCTCACCCTGCACGGGTCGCTGCCGGAGGTCGCGCACGCCGCGCTGACCGAGGGAGCGGCTGCCCTGTCGGGGTTCTCGCTGCAGGTCGGTCGCGGGCTGGCCCCCATGCTGGCCTCTCCCGCCAAGGACCTCGAGGACGCGTGGGAGCGGCTGGGCGGCCGAGCCGCCGTCGACTGGAAGCTGGACGGCATCCGGGTGCAGGTGCACCGGGACGGCGACGAGGTGACGGTGCTGACGCGCAGCCTCGACGACGTCACGGCCCGCCTGCCCGAGGTGGTGGCCGCTGCGCGGGCGCTCCCTGCCGAGCGGGTCGTCCTGGACGGCGAGGCGCTGGCCGTGGACGCCGACGGCCGACCGCGACCGTTCCAGGAGACCGCCTCCCGCGCCGCCAGTCGCAGCGGGATCCCGCTGACCGCCTGGTTCTTCGACCTGCTGCACGTCGACGGGACGGACCTGCTCGACGCGCCGCTCGCGGAACGCGCAGTCGCGCTGGAGGCGCTCGTGCCGCCGGAGCAGCGCGCACCCCGGCTGGTGACCGGCGAGGTCGAGGCAGCACGCGCGTTCCAGGCCGAGGCGCTCGAGAAGGGCCACGAGGGCGTCGTGCTGAAGGACCTCGACGCGGCGTACGAGGCCGGTCGCCGGGGCGCGGCCTGGCTGAAGGTGAAGCCGCGGCACACGCTCGACCTGGTGGTGCTCGCCGTCGAGCACGGCTCCGGCCGCCGTCGCGGCTGGCTCTCCAACCTCCACCTCGGCGCCCGCGACCCGGCCGGCGGCTTCGTCATGCTCGGCAAGACGTTCAAGGGGCTCACCGACGAGCTGCTCCGCTGGCAGACCGCGCGACTCCGGGAGCTCGCCGTGGAGGACGACGGCTGGGTGGTGCGGGTGCGCCCGGAGCTGGTCGTCGAGATCGCCTTCGACGGGGTGCAGACCTCGCCGCGCTACCCGGGGGGCGTCGCGCTGCGCTTCGCCCGGGTGCTGCGCTACCGGGAGGACAAGCGGGCCGAGGAGGCGGACACCATCGAGGACGTGCGGCGACTGCACCGCGGTTGAGCAGGACTCCGCCGGTCGGTGCCGAATCCCGCGGGATGACCCGCCGCCCCGTGCTCCTCGCCGTACCGCTGCTCGCCGCCGCCGTGCTGGCCGGCGCAGCGACCGCCGCCCCCTCCGTGCCGACCGCGCCGGTCGCCACGCCGCTCACCTGCGAGGCAGGCGTCCCCAGCCCCGACGGCCGGGTCTTCCCGGAGCCGGCGGTCTCGCCCGGCTGGCTGCGGCTGGTCGACTTCGAGTGCGGCATCGCGAAGCTCGAGGAGCAGTTCCCCGACAAGGTGCAGATCACGACGACCGGCACCAGCGCGGAGGGCCACCCGGTCTACGACGTGCTGCTCACCGACGAGACGGTGAAGACGCCGAAGAAGAAGCTGCTCGTCGTCTCCTCCATCCACGGTGACGAGATCGGCGCACGCGAGGGCGCGGCGCGCGCGATGGAGGACATGCTCGACGAGCGGTTCCTGGCCGACGAGCCGTGGGTGGAGCAGGTCCTCGACCGCTACGTCATCCACTTCCTGTTCCCGAACCCCGACGGCTGGGTCGAGGGCGACGTCGCCGGCTCCGAGGGCGCCGGGCTGTCGTGGACCCGCGGCAACACCGGCGGCCGTGACCTCAACCGCAACTTCCCGGTGCAGGGCTGGATCGACGCCGCCAACGGCACGTTGCAGGAGCCCGAGAGCCAGGGCATCACGAAGAACCTGCTGCAGGGCAAGGACTGGTACCTCGGCACCGACAACCACGGCCAGCTCCACGACACCTACGCCGCGGCCGGCCTGCAGATCGTCGGCCAGTTCGACTACCAGAAGTCCGAGACGCTGGCGCGGTTCGCCGACGGCATCACCGCCTCGATGGCGCAGTACCCCGTGCTGCAGCAGATGCACGCGGTGGGCACGGCGACCAACGGCGACGTCGGGCCGTACCACTGGGGGACGCTCTACGACATGCTCGGCTACTCCGCCTCGGGGTCGCTGATCGACTACTACAACACCGCCTCGACGACCGACGGCTACGGCTTCGCCACCGAGCTGACCCTTGGCAAGACGGTCGCCGGCAACACCGCGGCCTGGGACCCGGTGCGCGCGCAGGTGTGGGTCGACAGCATCCGCGCGATCAACTTCGAGATGTTCCGCCAGGCCGTCGACGTCAAGCGGTTCACCTTCCCGGTCGGGACGCGGACGGCGTACGTCTTCGACCCCGAGGTCGTCACGTCGAAGGACGGCGAGGGCTACGAGCGCGAGGAGGGCGAGGACCTGCCGCAGCAGCCGTACTCCGTCAGCCGGATGCGCTTCTTCACCGACCTCAACACCTACGCCTCGCAGCAGCTCACCGCCGTGCGCGTGCCCGAGGTGCTCAAGGGCAAGCGGAAGCTGAGCGACTTCCAGACCGTGGTGCTGGCGGACGACGCCATGCCCGAGAAGGGCTCACGCACTGCCTGGGTCAAGGCGCTCAAGGACTTCGTCAGCCGCGGCGGCAACCTGGTCGTCACCGACGCCGCCGCACCGGTCCTCGCCGAGCTCGGCCTGGTCGGCGAGGGCGACGTCGAGATGACCGAGAAGTACGTCGGCTACGTCGACTTCGGCGACCGCGGTCTCAAGCTCAACGCCGGGCTCCGCGGTGTCGCCAGCCAGACGTACGACACCGTGCCGATCGGCTACCAGTTCGGTCAGGTCACCGCGCCGAACTGGACCGTCGCGCAGGAGGCGTGGGAAGCCGGTGGCGGCGTCACGGCCGGCACCAACGGCGAGGGTCGCACCGTCTACGGCGAGAAGAAGCTCGGCAAGGGGAAGGTGCGCTTCCTCGGCGCGCTGCTCCCGCAGCCCACCGAGGAGCACTACCACCCCTACGGCCTGCAGAGCTACGCCGTGACCTACACCGGCTACACGCTGCTGCAGAACATGCTGGCCAAGTAGGGATCAGCCCCCGCCGCCACCGCCCTTGCCGTTGTCCGGCTTGCAGCCGCCGTTGCCGTTCTTGCCCTTCGGCGTGCAGGTCGGCGAGGGCGTCGGGTCGGTCGTCGGCGTGGGGTCGGTGGTCGGCGTCGGGTCGGTCGTCGGTGAGGGGTCCGTCGTCGGTGACGGATTCGCGGTGGGGCTGGCCGACCCGGTCGGGTCCGGAGTGCCGGTCGGCTCGACGACGACCGCTGCGCCCACCGTGTAGCTGCAGGCCCCGGTCGCGACGTCGGCGTCGGGGATCAGCACGACCCCGTCCCGGCGCGTCGTCACGACCACACCGGTGATCACTGCGCCGTCGGCGAGCGGAGCTCCGGTGGCGCTGCGCGGGAACAGCGTCGTGACCGTGTCGGTCGCGTCCTCGAACGTCCCCGTCGTCGTGCCGAGCTGCCGCCGGCCGCCGGTCGCCGAGCCCATGTCGCCGTAGACGTGCGTCACGCCGCTGCCGTCGGTGGCCCGCTCGGCCATGACGTAGTACTCCTTGCCCCCGATCAGGAAGTGCTGCTCGATGATCTGCCCGGCCGGACCCGACTCGAGATCGGTGAGCGTCACCTCGAGCCGCACGCCTTCGGGCTCGGTCGTGAGCCGGCCGCCGACGACGTCCAGCGCCGGCTCGCTCGGCAGCGGCGTGGTGGCGCCGAGCACGTTGCTGGCGTCGCCCTCCGGGTCGGTGTACGCGGCGTCGGCGCTGCACTCCTCGTCCGGTACGCCGATCGGCTCGCACGGACCGTCGAACGAGCTGCCGGTCAGACCGGGCCCGCTGCACAGCCGGGTGTAGTGCACGTCGGCCGTGCCGGGGGAGCGGATGTCGCTGGCGTAGGCGAGGTGTGGCCGGCCCTGCGGGTCGAGCGCCATGTCGAAGAAGTCGAGCAGGGTGCGGGTCCCGGCCGGGCAGCTCAGTCCCTGGTCGCAGATCGCGCCGTTGTGGATCGGGCCGCTGGAGGCGTCGACGACGCTCCACGCGGGCGCGGCTGAGCTCGCCGCCGAGCTGGCGGCGTACGACACGTTCCAGATGTTGCGGCAGTCGTCGTTCACGCCCGTGGTCGGTCCGGGGGAGCCGTTGCAGGTGCTGCCCAGCACCGACGAGTACCACGCGACGGCGACCTGACCGGCGTCGCCGGCGACCAGCCACGGGAAGACGTTCGCGTGACCGGTGCCGGGGTCGACCGGCTGCGGTGCGGACCAGTCGCCCGGACCGACCGCACCCGGCTGGGAGTACGACAGGAAGACCCGGTTGCTGTCCGGTCCGGAGCCGGTGGTCGCCGCACGGTCGGCGTCACCGGTCCACGCGAGGTAGACCGTCCCTGCCTTGTCGATGGCGATCGCGGGGAAGCCCGCCGACAGGTCGAAGGCCTCGGGGGCCTCGTAGACCAGGTGGTTCTTCCACGAGATCGGCCCCGCAGGCAGACCCGGCTCGCAGGGCGCGAGCGCGCACGGGTCGCCCTCGGCGATGTAGACGGCGTGCCCCAGCGCGCCGGCGTTGCCCGGACCGGCCGCGATGAACGGGATGTAGAGCTTGTGCGTCACCGGGTTCACGACGGTGGTCCCGAAGGAGTTGCCGCTCGGCGAGGTGTTGCGGAAGTAGACCGCGGTCCCGAGGCCCTGCGGTGTCGTGACCGGGTCGATCGCCGGCACGTTCTGCGCGTACTGGTAGCCGCCGTCGATCGAGACCGCGACCTGGATGTTGTTCGTGGCCAGGTCGTGCACGGTCAGGTAGTGGCGACCCAGGCCGCGGTCGGACGCCTGCCACTGCCGGTCGACGCCGAAGACCTGCTGGCTCGCCGGGTTCGCGACCGCGACGAACGTCTCGCCGCCGTCGCTGGTCCGGTTCGAGGTGAGGTTCGCCAGCGACAGGCTGGTGACCGAGGCGGTGTCGTACTCCCCGCCCGGGTTGTCGGTGATGGAGATGTCGCAGTCCCCGCCGCCGACGGAGAACCGGTCGGTGTCGATCGTGCCGCGGTACTCGTAGGGCAGGCCGTTCTCGTTGAGACGGTCCGGGTGGACGTTCCAGAACGGGCAGCCGCCGGTGGGCACCCCGGCGGGGGCGCTGACGTAGACGTTGCCCTTGCTGTCGATCTCGATGGAGGGCTCGGATCCGCCTGTCGAGACGCCCGCGTCGTCGTAGAGCGGGATCGGCGGGGAGAAGGCCACGGCCGCGGCCGTGGCGCTGCCCGTGGTGTCGGCGGCGTAGACGAGAGGGGCTGCGGCGATCGCGGTGGCGAGCACGGGCAGCAGGGCGCGGCGCAGGCGCATGCTGGGGTTCTCCGGTCGGGAGGGTGGCTGGGTAAGCCGATCCTCACCTGTCCGACATGTCGCCGCCAGGGAGGTCAACCGGACGAAACGGCACGTCCGGACAGGAACCTCAGGCCGGCAGCACCTGGCCGTCGGCGACCCTGACCGCGAACGGCGCCAGCGCCTTCTCCGCGGGTCCCCGCCGCACCTCGCCGGTCAGCTCGTAGACCGACCCGTGGCAGGGGCAGGCCAGCGCCCCTCCATCCGGAACGACCGTGCAGCCCTGGTGCGTGCAGATCGCGCTGAGCCCGACCACCTCGTCGGCGGTGGGCCGGACCAGCAGCACCTTCTTGCGGTCGGGGCCGGTTGCCGAGACGGCACCGCCGACCGGGATGTCGTCGAGCTGCGCCAGCGGCTCCGGTGGGCCGGAGCTCGTCGGGGCGGGTGCGGCGGTGTCCTCGCCCCCGCCGCCGCACGCGGCCAGTGCACCCGCGCCGCAGACGGCGACGGCTCCCTGCAGGACTGCTCGACGAGAAGGACACGGCATGCGGCGAGGCTACGGCGAGGCGGCCGGACGCGCGCGTCGGCAGGAGAGGGCGCGACGGCGGCGAAGTCCCCCGTCATGACGCGTCTGCCGATCGCCCTCCTGCTCGTCGCCGGTCTCGCGGCGTCGGCCACCCCTGGTCTCGCCGCTCCGAAGCCGAAGCCGAAGCCGATCAGCCAGGAGGTGCCGTTCACCGACTCGACGCCGGACTACAGCGGCTGGGCCATCGGCGAGGACAGCCACTGCGCCGGCGTGCTGCCGCGCGAGGAGCCGTACGTCTTCACCGCACCGGCCGCCGGCACCCTGAAGGTGGCGATCAGCGGCTTCTCCGGCGAGTGGGCGCTCGACCTGCGTGACGCCAAGGGCCGGGTGCTCGCCGAGACCGACGTCCTGGGTGGGTTCGAGGCGCTCACGATCAAGCTCAAGCGCAAGACGCCGGTGAGCATCGCGCCGTGCAACCTCGCCGGCTCGCCCGAGGCGCTGATCTCGCTGGTGTTCACCTACGCCTGAGGCTGCCACGGTGATCATCAGAATCGTCGGGCCGGAGGGGTCGTACGGACCCCTGGTGCGTCAGCGCGGGAGCGGGAAGCGCGGCTCCGTGCGCTCGGCGATCAGAGCCGGGTCGACCGCGAACGGCGCGGTGTCGAGGTAGGCCTCGAGCCGCGAGCTGGTCGTGCCCGCCGTCGGCGTGCGGCCGGCGGCGCGCATCCACGGCAGCGTCACGGTGCCGCCGGCGACGGACACCGTCGAGTAGGTCGGCACGTGGACGTACGCCTCGGCGTTCGCGCCCGAGACCAGCACCCCGACCCGGTGACCCTTCGCGAAGGTCCAGTCGGTCGGGAACAGCCGCAGCGCCTCGACCCCGGAGGCGTCGGCCATCGCCGCGCCGCGGGTCACCATCGTCGCGGTCCCGTCGGGGGCCACGTCGTAGACGTTGACGGCGACGTTCGTGCGCGGCACGGTCACGCCGAGGTCGACCGCCGCGGACGGCACGCCGGCCATCCTGGCCGCCTTGCGGAGCGGCGGGGAGAACGTCCACGCGCCCGCGCCGGTCTGCTCAGAGCCGACCGCACCGGACCCGCCGGGACCGGCCGCGCTGTCGTTGCTGCCGACGTTCGTGGCGTCGTCGTCGTACGACCCCGCCTTCAGCGGTGCCGCCAGCGTCCGCACATCGGCCGGGGGCCAGGCCTTCTCGGCCGTCCAGCGGCCGTCGCTGCCCTGCGCGGCGACGACCGGGTCGGTCACCTTGGGCTTGATCCCCTTGAGGTGCTGGTCGTAGAAGCGCATCACCTCGGCGAAGAAGCCCTCGCGACCCATGGCCGGCTCGTCGCCCGCGAGGTCGTTGCCGCGCACGTGGTCCCACCAGCCGATCCACATCCGCTTCGGCCCGGCCAGCGCGTTGAAGTAGTCCGCCGCGCCGCCGCCGACGTTGGTGTTGCTGTCGACGTAGCCGACGGTCATGAACGTCGGGACCTTGCTGCCCTTGGCCTTGGCGACGAAGTCCCGCGAGGTCCAGAAGTCCGAGGTGGGGTCGTCCAGGTAGTGCTCGGCGAGCAGGGCCTGGCAGTCGGCGCTGCGGGACGCGCTGTTGAGGGTGTACTCGGGATCGCCGGCCAGCGAGAAGCCGCCCTCGGCCTGGGTGCCGTACGACACCGCCGGGTAGGCGACCGACTGGAGGAAGCGGACCCGGTCGTTGTACGAGCCGCGGTAGCGGTCCGGGACGACCTGCTGGGCGACGACAGCGGCCAGGCCCTTCGGGCGGAGCGCCGCGCCGACCATGCCGGTGTTGGCGTCGTAGCTCTTGCCGTACATCCCGACCTTGCCGGTCGACCACGGCTGCGACGCGGCCCACTCGACCGCCGTGACGACGTCGGTCTGCTCGCCGGGGCCGAGGATGTCCAGGCAGCCCGACGACCCGCCGCTGCCGCGCAGGCTGACCATCACGACGGAGTAGCCGCGGGCGAAGACGTCCGCGCCCTCGAAGAAGTCGTGGAAGCGGTTCGACGGTCCCGGCTCCTCGGTCGGCGACGTCATTCCGAGGTACGGGCTCACGACGAGGATCACCGGCGTCCTGCCCTTGACGCCCTCGGGCCGCATCACGTCGACGTGCAGCCGCTCGCCGTCGGGGGTGTCGATGAACGTCTCGGTCCACGTGGAGCCGTTCGGCGCAGGCGCAGCAGAGCCGGCGGGGGCGAGCAGGCCCACGAGCATCAGCAGGGCGGCCAGCAGGGCGGTGCGGGTGCGGGTCACCCGATCGGAGTTCGCCGCGCGGCAGGCGGAATCCTGCCGCCGGGGAGTGATGCCGCTCCGCACGGGGAAGCGAGAACCCATGGAGCACTTCGAGATCGCGACCGTTGCCGAGCAGAGCGCTGACTTCCGCCGGGTCCTGTTCACCGGCGAGCACACCCAGCTGGTGATCATGACGATCCCGCCGGGTGGGGAGATCGGCGAGGAGGTGCACGACGAGAACGACCAGATCCTGTCGTTCGTGAGCGGCGTCGGCCGCGGCGTCGTGTCCGGCAAGGAGCGCAAGATCAAGGCCGGTGACGTCGTCGTCGTGCCCGCCGGGCTGAAGCACAACTTCATCAACGAGGGGCCGAACCCGCTCGTGCTCTACACCGTCTACGGCCCGCCGGACCACTCCGAGGGCGCCGTGCACAAGACGAAGGAGGAGGCCGACCGCCTCGAGGAGCAGGGCAAGGACGAGCCGCCGCAGGGCTAGGTCGGGTCGACGACGCGGATCCAGACCTGGCGCAGCTGCTCGTACGACGCCTCGAGCACCTTCAGTCGCGGGTCCGGGCCGTCGAGCAGCCGGCCGGTGACCAGCGGCCGCAGCGGCGCGAGCCGTCGGTCGGCGAGCACGTCGTCGGCGGCTGTCCGCTCGCCGCCGACGACCACCGCGTCCAGCGACCCGACCTCGGGCAGCAGCACCCGCACGGCCGTGTCCGCGGACGCCTGCATCATGACCCGGACCTGTCCGTCGCGGCGGCGCGAGAAGCGCTGCTGCGACTGACCTCCCGCGGCGATCCGCCCGTGCACCTGCCGCGTCGTCACCTTGGACGCGACCAGCTTCGGCCCGTCGAAGACGCCGCAGGCGCAGCCGCCGAGGCGTACGAGGAGCACGCCGACCCGCCGGTCCCGCAGCACGTGCTCGACCAGTCCGCCGGTGAGCGGCGGGAACGGCACCTCGACCTCGGCGACGGCGCCGTCCTCGGCGACCAGCCGCACGACCGAGTCGTCGAAGGTGCGCTCGACCGCGCCGTGCCGGGCCGCGAACCCGTCCAGCCAGCGCTGCAGCCGCTCGGGCGAGGTGGTCACCCAGCGACCGCCACCCGCGGCCGGTCGCGCCGTCACGGCGCGACCGCGTCGGACTGCCAGGAGTGCCAGAGCGCGGCGTAGGAGCCGCCCAGCGCGAGCAGCTCCTCGTGGCTGCCGAGCTCGGTGACCCGGCCGTCCTCCACGACGGCGACCCGGTCGGCGTCGGACGCGGTGTGCAGCCGGTGCGCGATCGCGACGACGGTGCGGCCGGTCACGACGGCCGCGAGCGACCGCTCGAGGTGTCGGGCCGCGCGCGGGTCGAGCAGCGAGGTGGCCTCGTCGAGCACGAGCGTGTGCGGGTCGGCCAGCACCAGCCGGGCCAGCGCCACCTGCTGCGCCTGCGCCGGGGACAGCGCGAGAGCGCCGGCCCCGACGGCTGTCTCGAGCCCGGACCGCAGCGCGCGCACCCACGTGTCGGCGTCGACGGCGGCGAGCGCCGACCACAGCTCCTCGTCGGTCGCGGTCGGACGCGGCAGCCGCAGGTTGTCGGCGAGCGTCCCGACGAAGACGTGGTGCTCCTGCGTCACGAGGGACACCTCGCTCCGCAGCCGCTCGAGCGGCAGGTCGAGCATCGGCACGCCGCCCAGGGTGACCGATCCGGTGCGCGGGCCGTGCACCCCGGCGAGCAGTCGGCCCAGCGTCGACTTGCCGGCGCCGGACGGGCCGACCACCGCGAGCCGCTCGCCCGGCCGCACCGCGAGCTCCAGCCCGTGCAGCACGTCGTGCCCGGGCCGGTAGGCGAAGCGGACGTCGTCGGCGGTCAGGTCCTCGCCCGTCGGCTGCTGCCCGCTGACCGTCCGGTCGTCCGGGACGTCCGCCACCCCGATCAGCCGGGCCAGCGACGAGGCGCCGATCTGCAGCTCGTCGAGCCAGCTCAGCACCCGGTCGAGCGGGTCGAGGAGCAGCTGCACGTAGAACGCGACGGCCGTCACCTCGGCCAGGGACGCCAGTCCGCGTGCGTGCAGCCAGCCGCCGAGCAGGACGACGCCGACCAGCGGCAGCGCGAACGACAGGTCGATGAACGGGAACCAGATCGTGCGCAGCCGCAGCGTGTAGCGCTCGGCGGCGGACGAGCGCGCCAGGTCGTCGTCGTGGCGGCGCTGCCGCGCCGCCTGCCGGCCGAGCGCCTCGGTGGTGCGGGCGCCCTCGGCGCTCTCGGCGATCCCGCCGGTCATGGTGGCCCAGGTGGACCGCTCGCGCAGGTAGCCGTCGGGAGCGCGGTGGAGGTACCACCGCGTCGAGAAGTGGATGATCGGCGCCGCGACCAGCATCGCGCTCGCCACCCGCCACGAGGCGACGAAGGCCGCCCCGATCGTGAGCACCGTCGTGATGCTCGCGACGAGCAGCTCGGGCACCGCCGAGCGCACCGTCTTGGCGAGCGTGTCGACGTCAGAGGTCGTACGGCTCAGCAGGTCCCCGGAGCCGGCCCGCTCCACGGTGCCGAGCGGCAGCGCGACGACCCGCTCGAGGAAGTCCTCGCGAAGGTCGGCGAAGACGCGCTCGGCGAGCACCAGCGAGATGCGCCGCGACCACCAGGTGAGGGCGGTCGCCGCGAGCACCGACAGCGCGAGCAGCAGCGCGATCCGGTCGACGTGCGCGGCCGTCGTCCCCTCCTCGACCGACTGCACCAGGTTGCCGAGCAGCGGCGGAACGGCGAGTCCGGCGAGCGCCGCGGCCGCGTAGAGGGCGAGGGAGAGCGCCAGCGCGCGCGGATGGCGGCGCATGAGCGACAGGGCGTACGCCCGGACCTTCCCGGCGTCCGCGACCGGCAGCTGCGTCACGCGGCTTCCGTCCGCAGGACGACCGCGGCGTAGGCCGGGTCGTGCAGCAGCTCGCGGTGCGTGCCCGTTGCGACCACGACGCCGTCGACCAGCAGCGCGACGACGTCCGCCCGGTCGAGGACCAGCGGGCTCGTGGTGAGGACGACGGTGGTCCGCCCGCTGCGCATCTCGTGCAGCCGGTCGGCGATGCGCGCCTCGGTGTGCGCGTCCACCGCGCTGGTCGGCTCGTCGAGGACGAGCACCTCCGGCTCGGCCGTCAGCGCGCGGGCGAGCACCAGCCGCTGCCGCTGGCCGCCGGACAGCTGCCGGCCGCGCTCCTCGAGCGCGGTGTCGAGGCCGTCCGCGAGCGCCTCGAGAACGTCCGCGCAGCAGGCGGTCTCGAGAGCCTGCTCGACCGGACCGTCGCCGAGCTCCTCCCGAAGCGAGCCGCTGAAGAGCATCGGCGACTGGTCGACGAGCACGACCCGGCGACGCACCTCGGCGAGGGGGAGGTCGCTCAGCAGCACGCCGCCGAGCCGCACCTGACCGTCGTCGACGTAGCGCGCGAGCCGCTCCGCCAGCGCGGTCGCGGCCGTTGGGTCGGCCGACACCACGGCCGTCAGCGCCCCGGGCTGCACCAGCAGACCTGACGCTGCGTCCTGCAGGGGGGAGCCCTCTGCAGGGGAGGCCGCAGGACGCAGCGGGAGGTCGGGGAGCAGTGGTTCGTACGCCAGCAGGGCGATCACCCGACGTGCGGCGACCAGCGCGCGGGTCACCTTGTCGGCCGCCTCGGTGAAGGTCCGCAGCGGCGTGACGAGGAAGGCCGCGTAGCCGTAGAACGCGACCAGGTCGCCGGTGGAGATGCTGCCGTTGACCGCGAAGCGCGCGCCGAGCCAGGTGACCAGCACGACGAAGACGCCGGGCACGAGGACCTGCGCGGCGTCGAGCAGCGCCTGGCTGCGCGCCACCTCGACGCCGGCGGTGCGGACCCGCTGCGACTCCGCCCGGTAGCGGGTGAGGAAGGCGGACTCGCCGCCGATCCCGCGGAGCACGCGGAGCCCGGCGACGGTGTCGGTGCCCAGGGTGGTCAGCTCGCCGAGCGCGCCGCGCTGGGCGGCCTGCCGGGCGTGCAGCGGCCGGAGCGCGGGGCCGAGGGCGACCACGAAGAGCGGGACCCCGAGCAGGACCACGGCGCCGAGCACCAGCGAGGAGGACAGCAGCAGCGTCGCGACGAGCAGGAAGGCGACCACCGCTCCCGTCCCGCGAGCGGTGATGTCGAGCGCGCGACCGACGGCCACGGTGTCGGTCGCGCTGACGCTGACGACCTCACCGGTCGAGGTGCGCCGGGACAGGGAGGCACCGAGCCGGATCGTCTGAGAGCTGACCCACTGGGTGGTGCGGAAGGTCGCGAGCATCCAGTTGGCGACGGCGAAACGGTGACGCAGGACGCCGGACGCGCCCTGCACAACCGCGAGCCCGACGAGCACGAGCACCCACCGGACGAGGGCGTCGGAGTCCTCTCCCGCGATCCCCTCGTCGACGACCCGACCGAGGACGTACGGCACGAGCGCCTGACCGCCCATCCAGACCACGCCGAACGCCATCCCGCCCAGCACGGTCCAGCGCTGCAGCAGCACCACCCGCCACAGGTAGCGGGCGGGCGACCGCAGGTCCGGGGTGCCCGGGTCGGCGAGCGGGAAGGACTGCACGTGGGTCCACGCTACGGCCCGGTCCAGCGGATTAGCTCACGAGCGAGGCGCGCGGCGCAGCGTCGACAGCAGGCCGATCGTGCCGACGGCCATCAGTGCGCCGGGCCAGACCCACCGGTCGTCGAGATCGACCGCCGTGAGGTCGCCGAGCAGGAAGAGCCCCGCGATCAGCACCAGGAGCAGCCCTGCCATCAAGGACACGGAGTCCTGCTCGTGCTTGCGGTCAGCGGACACGTCGCACCTCGATCTCGCCCAGGCCGAGCTCGAGGTCGAGCTCGACGGTGACGTCGTCGGAGGACCCGACGACGAACTGCTCCGATCGGCCGGCGTCGCCGTCGCGCTCCAGCGCACGTCCCTCGACGTCGTCGGCCGTGATCTCACCGACGCCGAGCTCCGCGTCGACGCTGACCGACATCCCGGCCGGGACGAGCACCACCAGGTGCCCCACCCCGATCGAGGCCTCGACCTCGGCGACCTGGCCCTCGTCCAGACCGCGCAGGCCGCGGAGGTCCACGACCCCTTCGCCGATGCCGAGCGAGTAGCTGCCGCCGTCGGCAGCGCGCCAGCTGCGCTCCCCGACGCCGTCGCCGAAGCCGGCCGCACCGGCCGCCGCGCTGGCGCCGAGCGCCAGCGCCACGACGACCCCCGGAACCATCAGCCAGCGCGCCCGGCCCCAGACCGTCCCCACCAGCAGACCGGCGCCGATCACCAGCAGCGCGACGGCGAGGATCCGCGGGACCGTCAGCCCGTCGACCCCGCTCTCGCGGACGGCCCACAGCACGCCCGTCACGAGCACCGCGATGCTCAGCGTGATGCCGCCGAGAGCCGAGCGCTCCCGCGGTTCCTGAACGGGGACGACCGGCGGCGGCGAGCCGGGCTCGACCAACGGCGCCGGTCCGTAGGCCCCCGGTGCCGGCGGGTTCTCGCGCCGCTCCCTCACGACGAGGTAGGCGACGACGCCGACGACGAGCAGCACCCCGAGACCCGCGCCGTCGTCAACGGCACCCAGCACCACGACGCCGGCGAGGACGAGGAGCACGATGCCCGCCACCGACAGGCCCCGGTCCGGGGAGCGCAGGTGACGCTCGGCCCACGACTCGGGCTCGCCGACCTTCGGGATGAGCAGCCAGCCGAGCACGTAGAGGACGAGGCCGGCGCCGCCGAACACCGCGAGGACGGCGACCGTCACGCGCCAGAGCACGGGGTCGGTCCCGGTGTAGCGGCCCATGGCGGCGGCGACGCCGGCCACGACCTTGTCGTCCGGGTCCCGCGCCAGCCGGCGCGGTTCCGGGGGCGGCGGGGGAGGAGGCGTGTCGTACGCGGTCTCTGTCATGACGTCGACGATGGACGCTTCCGGCCCCCGGCACATCAGGGACCGACCCTGGTCCTGCCCTCAGGGTCGCTCCCTGATCCTCCGACGGCGCGTGCGTGGAACCCTGAGCCGGTGATCGCTCCTGCTCCTGCGCCGCCGCGGCTGACGCGCGCCACGGAGGGGCGCGCGCTCGGCGGTGTCGCGGCCGGGGTCGCCGAGCACCTGGGCCTGCCGCCGCTGGTGATCCGGGGCGCCTTCCTCGTGCTCGCCCTGTCGGGTGGCGTGGGCATCGCGATGTACGCCGCGCTCTGGGTCGTCACCCCGCAGGCCGAGGGCGCCCGGCCGGCCGACGCGTCCGACCGGGTGCAGCTGCTCGCCCTGGCGGCGCTCGGACTCGGCGGCTTCCTGCTCCTGCAGGGCATGGGCCTGCTGTCGCCGGCGCTGCTCCCGCTGCTCGTCGTCGGCGGAGGCGTGGCCCTCGTCTGGCGGCAGGCCGACGAGGTGCAGCGGGCGCGGTGGCGGTCCGCCCGGGGCCGCGGTCCGCTGATCGTGGTGGCCGGCGCCGTGCTCGTCGCCGGGGGGCTGATCGGCTTCGCGGCCACCCGCGGCGAGCTCCAGGCCGCCCGTGAGGGGCTGCTCTTCACCGGCCTCGCGGTGGTCGGTCTCGTGCTCCTGTCCGCGCCGTGGTGGGTCCGCCTGTCGGCGGACCTGCGGCACGAGCGACGGGAGCGCATCCGCTCCCAGGAGCGGGCCGAGGTGGCGGCGCACGTGCACGACTCGGTGCTGCAGACCCTCGCCCTGATCCGCAAGGCGGCCGACGACCCGCGCGAGGTGCAGCGGCTGGTCCGCACCTCCGAGCGGGAGCTGCGCGGCTGGCTCTACCGACCCGGCTCTCCCGCCGAGACCGCCTTCGCCGGCGCGCTCGAGCAGGCCGCGGCCGAGGTCGAGGAGGCGCACGGCGTTCCGGTCGAGGTGGTCGTCGTCGGCGACTGCCCGACGACACCGCCGCTGCTCGCCCTCGTCGCCGCGGCCCGCGAGGCGATCGTCAACGCGGCGCGGCACGCCGGGGTGGACGCCGTGCGGGTCTTCGGCGAGGTGATGGGCGACCGGGTCGAGGTCTTCGTACGCGATCGCGGCTGCGGCTTCGACCCGACCGCGGTGCCGGACGACCGCTACGGCATCGCGCAGTCCGTCATCGGCCGGATGGCGCGCAACGGCGGCACGGCCGTCGTCCGCAGCAGCCCGGGTGAGGGCACCGAGGTGCGGCTGGAGGTGCCGCGGTCATGACCGGTCCCCGCGTGGTCCTCGTCGACGACCACCGGCTCTTCCGCGCCGGCGTGCGCAGCGAGCTGGGCGACGCCGTCGAGGTGGTGGGGGAGGCGGAGACCGTTGCCGAGGCGGTGGTGCTCATCCGCGAGCTGCAGCCGGACGTGGTCCTGCTCGACGTCCACATGCCCGACGGGGGAGGCCGAGCCGTGCTCGCCGGGGTCGGCTCGTCGGCCCCGCACACCCGGTTCCTGGCGCTGTCGGTGTCGGACGCCGCGGAGGACGTCATCGGCGTGATCCGGGGCGGGGCAAGGGGTTACGTGACGAAGAGCATCACCGCCCCGGAGCTGGCGGACGCCGTGCGCCGGGTGGCAGACGGCGACGCGGTCTTCTCTCCGCGGCTCGCCGGCTTCGTCCTCGACGCCTTCGCGTCGTCGACGGAGGAGCCCGCCGCTCCCGACGCCGGTGACGCCGACCTTGACCGGCTCACCGCCCGGGAGCGCGACGTGCTCCGACTGATCGCTCGCGGCTACACCTACAAGGAGGTCGCGGCCGAGCTGTTCATCTCCGGCAAGACGGTCGAGACGCACGTGTCGTCGGTGCTGCGCAAGCTGCAGCTCTCCAACCGGCGCGAGCTCTCGCGCTGGGCGGCCGACCGCCGGCTGGTCTGACCCTCGACTGCTGCTGATCCACGCGGAAGCAGAGGTGGATCCGTAGCGCGAAACCACCTCGAGGTCCGCGTGGATCACGGGGAGGTGGGTTCGACCCCCGGTAGCGTCTGCGCATGAGCAGTCCCAGCGCGCGGGAGCGCCGCCTGCTGGCCCCGGCGCGACCCGGCCGTCTCGGCTCCTGGATCTACGCGCTGCGCACCGCGAACCCCCCGCCGTCGATCCCGATCCCCGAGCTCGACCCGGTGACCCGCTGGCTGGTCGTCACCCGCGCCGCGGTGCTGCCGATGACGCTCTTCGCCGGCCTGGTCGCCGGGCTGCTGGCGATGCGGGCCGACGGGTTCTCCTGGCCGCTCTACCTGCTGGCGCTGCTGGGGATCCTGCTCGCCCACGCCTGCAACAACCTCATGAACGACCTTTCCGACACCGATGTCGGCTCCGACCGCGACGAGCGCCCGCGCACGCTCTACGCCCCGCACCCGCTGCTGTCCGGGATGGTCCGCCGCAAGCAGATGGGGCTGGCCGTCATCGGCCTCAACCTGGCCGGCTTCCTGATCATGGTGGTCCTCGCCACGCAGCGCGGCTGGCCCGTGATCGCCTTCGCCGTCGGCGGTCTGCTGCTGTCGGTCGCCTACACCGCGCCGCCGCTCCGGCTGAAGAAGCGGGGCCTGGGTGAGCTCGACGTGCTCGTCACCTGGGGGCCGCTGATGGTCGCCGGGACCTACTACTCCGCGGTCGGCGAGCTGCCGTGGCAGGTCTGGCTGGCGAGCGTGCCGTACGGCCTGCTCTGCACGTCCGTGCTGATGGGCAAGCACATCGACAAGCTCGCGTACGACGCCGCGGACGGGACGCGGACGCTGCCGGTGATCCTCGGCGACGCCCGGGCGCGGGCGGTCACGATCGGGCTGCTGCTCGGCTTCTACGTCCTCACCGGGCTGGCCATCGCCGTCGAGGCGCTGCCCTGGCCGGTGCTGCTGGTGGCGCTGGCCCTGCCGACGCTGCGCAAGGCGTCCGGCGCGCTGCGCAAGCCCGCGCCGGACGCGCCGCCCCCGGGCTTCCCGGTGTGGCCGCTGTGGTTCGCCGCGATCGCGTTCGTGCACGTGCGGCGTGCGGGTGGCCTGCTCGTGCTGGGGCTCGCCGCAGCAGCGGTCACCGGCACCGGTCTCCCGCTAGGTTGACCGCGTGCTCGACCTGCTGCTGGCCGCCGTCGCCTTCCCGCTGATCGTCGCCGTCGGCCTCGTGCTGCTCGCCGCCGTCACCCTGGCGCCCTTCGTCGTGGCGCTGCAGATGGCCGAGACGCGGGCCTTCTCGGCCACCCGGTGGGGCGCGTTCGCGCTGGTCGCCTGCGGGCTGGGGCTGCTGCTCGCGCTGGTGTTCTACCGCTCGGACAGCGTGCCCTCGGCGGCCGCGCTGCTGCCGCTGGTGCTGACCTGGGCCGGCCCGGGTGCGCTGTGGCTGCTCACCGGCGAGGAGGCCGCGATCGGCGGCCGCGCCGGAGCCCACGAGCGCTAGCTAGCCGGTCGGGACCACGCGGAAGGCCTCGGCCAGCCGGCCCTCGGCGAAGCCGGCGGTGACCGCGTGCATCCCGAGCCAGCCGCGGAGCATGCCCTCCAGGTCCTCCATGTGCGAGGTCTGCGACACGTGCGCGAGCAGCGCGGCGTGCTTGCGCTCGAAGGTCTCCGTCACGTCGACGTAGCGGTTGGGACCGGCCGTCGTACCGCCCATCACCCACACCTCGTCGACGGTCCACGCCTCCAGGCCCTCGGCGGCCAGCTCGAGGTGGGCGAAGGGGTTGCGCGCGTCCGGGTAGACGGCGCTGATCGCCGCCTCGCCCGCCGCGAGGTGGTCGGGATGGGAGGAGTAGATGCGCTCCCAGTTGCGCTCCGGCGACTGGATGATCATGCGCTGCGGGCGCTTCTGCCGGATGACGCGGCTGATGTCGCGGCGCAGCTCGACGGTCGCGGCGAGCCGCCCGTCCGGGTAGCCGAGGAAGGTCACGTCCTCGACGCCGAGCTCCTTCGCGGCCGCACGCTGCTCGGCCTGCCGGATGCCCGCGATCTGGTCGCGCGGCACGTCCGGGTCGAAGCCGCCCGCGTCGCCGTCCGTGCAGATGCAGTACGACACCTCGATCCCGGCGGCGGTCCAGCTCGCCACGGTGCCGCCGGCGCCGAAATCGACGTCGTCGGGGTGGGCCGTGACGACCAGCGCCCGCTCGACGGGGGTCTCCTCTGTCATGCCCCGAACCTAGACTGACGAGGGTGAGCCTGCTCCCGGACGACGCCCTGTTCGCCGACGACGGCGCGCTGGTCCGGACGCCCTCGTCGGCGGGCGGTGAGCGGCTGCTCGAAGGGCTCAACCCCCAGCAGCGCGCGGCCGTCGTCCACGAGGGCAGCCCGCTGCTGATCGTCGCGGGCGCCGGCTCGGGCAAGACCAAGGCGCTGACTACCCGGATCGCCTACCTGCTCGCCGTGCGCGGGGTCCAGCCGGGCGAGGTCCTCGCGATCACCTTCACCAACAAGGCCGCCGGCGAGATGCGCGAGCGGGTGGCCGCGGCCGTCGGCGGGCGCGCCCGGGCGATGTGGGTGCTCACCTTCCACTCCGCCTGCGTGCGGATCCTGCGGGCCGAGGCCAAGAAGCTCGGCTTCACCAGCACCTTCTCGATCTACGACGCGGCCGACGCCCAGCGGCTGATGACGCTGGTCTGCCGCGACCTGGACCTCGACAGCAAGCGCTTCCCGCCGCGCCAGCTGAGCAACCGGATCAGCGACCTCAAGAACGAGCTGGTCGACCACGAGGAAGCCGCCGCGAAGGCCGAGACGGAGTCCGACCGGACGATCGCTGAGGTCTACGCGACCTACCAGCGCCGCCTGCGCGAGGCCAACGCGCTCGACTTCGACGACCTGATCATGACGACGGTCGACCTCTTCCAGGCCTTCCCCGACGTCGCCGAGCACTACCGGCGGCGGTTCCGCCACGTGCTCGTCGACGAGTACCAGGACACCAACCACGCGCAGTACGTCCTGGTGCGCGAGCTCGTCGGGGCCGCCGGCGGCCGCGGGCAGCGGGTCACCGCGCCGGGAGCCGTCCCGCCGGCCGAGCTGTGCGTCGTCGGTGACGCCGACCAGTCGATCTACGCCTTCCGCGGCGCCGACATCCGCAACATCGAGGACTTCGAGAACGACTACCCCGACGCCAAGGTCGTGCTGCTGGAGCAGAACTACCGCTCCACCCAGACGATCCTGAGCGCAGCCAACGCGGTCATCGCCAAGAACCCGAGCCGCAAGCCCAAGCGGCTGTGGACCGACTCCGGCTCCGGCGACCCGATCGTCGGCTACGTCGCCGACAACGAGCACGACGAGGCGGCCTTCGTCGCGAGCGAGGTCGACCGGCTGCACGACGAGCACGGCGTGAAGGCCTTCCAGGTCGCGGTCTTCTACCGGACCAACGCGCAGTCCCGCGTCTTCGAGGAGGTGTTCATCCGGGTCGGCCTGCCGTACAAGGTCGTCGGAGGCGTGCGCTTCTACGAGCGCAAGGAGGTCCGCGACGCCCTCGCCTACCTCCGCGTCCTGGCCAACCCCTCCGACACGGTCAGCCTGCGCCGGATCCTCAACACCCCGCGCCGCGGGATCGGCGACCGCGCGGAGGCGTGCCTGGAGGCGTTCGCCTCCCGCGAGCGGGTCCCGTTCGCCGAAGCGCTGCGCCGCTGCGACGAGGTGCCCGGGATGGCGACCCGCAGCGCCAACGCCGTGCGCGAGTTCGCCGACCTCATGGACGAGCTGCGCGCGCTCGTCGAGGGCAACATGCCGCCGGCCGAGGTGCTGGAGGCGGTGCTCGACCGCACCGGCTACCTCGCCGAGCTCGCGCAGAGCGTCGACCCGCAGGACGAGAGCCGGGTCGAGAACCTCTCCGAGCTCGTCGGCGTCGCGCGGGAGTTCAGCGAGCGGCACCCCGAGGGCGGCGTCTCGGAGTTCATGGAGCAGGTCTCCCTGGTGGCCGACGCGGACCAGATCCCCGACCCTGACGGCGAGAGCGACGGCGTCGTCACGCTCATGACGCTGCACGCAGCGAAGGGCCTCGAGTACCCCGTCGTCTTCCTCACCGGCCTCGAGGACGGCGTCTTCCCGCACCTGCGCACGCTCGGCGACGAGCGCGAGCTGCAGGAGGAGCGCCGGCTGGCGTACGTCGGGATCACCCGGGCGCGGGAGCGGCTCTACCTCTCGCGCTCGCACGTGCGCAGCGCCTGGGGGCAGACGTCCTACAACCCGCCGAGCCGCTTCCTCGACGAGGTGCCCGACGAGCTCGTCGACTGGAAGCGCGGCGAGTCCAGCATCTCGGCACCGCCGCCCGCCCTCACCCGCACCGCCGACCGCGTGATCGGCACCGCCCGCGGCCGGACCGCCGGCCCGGGGCTGCGGCCGATCCCGAACCTCGAGCCGGGCGACCGGGTGACCCACGACGCCTTCGGGCTCGGCACCGTCACGGCGACCCGGGGCGCCGGTGACTCCACCCAGGCCGAGGTCGACTTCGGCGGTGCCACCGGGTCGAAGTGGCTGCTGCTGAGGTACGCCCCCTTGGAGAAGCTCTAGCGGGGTAGGGAGAGCAGCATGACGTCACCTGCCCCGCTCACCGTCGCCGTCACCGGGCCGACCGGCACCTTCGGCTTCGGCCTGATGCCCCTGCTGCAGTCCGACGACCGGATCGGCTCCGTCGTCGGCATCGCCCGCCGCGAGTTCGACCCCACCGAGCACGGCTGGACGAAGATGGCCTACCGCCGCGGCGACGTCCGCGACGAGGGCGCGCTGAAGGAGGCCTTCGCCGGCGCCGACGTGGTCGTGCACCTGGCGTTCCTCATCGTCGGCGGCGGCCGCGAGCTGACCCGGGCGATCAACGTCGACGGGACGCTCAACGCCTTCCGCGCCGCTGCGGCCGCCGGCGTGAAGCGGTTCGTGTACGCCAGCTCGGTCGCGGCGTACGGCTTCCACGACGACAACCCGGTCGGCATGAAGGAGACGTGGCCGGTCCGGCCGGCCGACCGGCTCTTCTACGCGCAGGAGAAGGCCGAGCTCGAGGCGCTGCTGCAGCAGGAGGCTGCCGCGCACCCCGAGCTCGACCTCTACCTGCTGCGCCCGCCCGTGGTGCTCGGCCCGCACACGATCGGCGGCAAGCAGATCCTGCCCGGCCCGCTGGCGCCGCTCGGCCGCAAGCTGCCGCTCCGGAAGCTCCCCGTGCCGATCCCGACCGTGGTGCCGGCCGTCCCGCTGCAGCTCATCCACGAGGACGACGTGGGCTCGGCGCTCCTGCAGTGCGTGGTCGCCGCGGGTCCGCCCGGGGCCTACAACATCGCCGCCGACGACGTCGTGACGGCGGTCGACGTGGCGCGCGAGCTGGGCTTCGTACCCCTCTCCCTGCCCGCGGCCGTCGCCCACGCGCCGGCGCGGGCGCTGTCGAAGCTGCCCTTCCTGCCGCAGCAGGCGGAGTGGGTGGAGGCCTTCAGCCACCCGGCGGTCATGGACACGACCAAGGCCAAGAAGGAGCTCGGCTGGTCGCCGCGGTTCAGCGCCCTCGAGGCCGTCCGGGCGACGCGTACGAGCTGAGACCCCCGTGCTCAACGCGGGACCTCCGCACTTCTGGCACCGCCGAGAAGTGAGGAACCCCGGCGTTGATCAACCGGGGCAGTGGCTGCTAGACCGCGACGCCGCGCTTGCGCAGCCAGGTGACCGGGTTGACCGGCGTGCCGTTGATCCGGACCTCGAAGTGCAGGTGCGGGCCGGTCGACTGGCCGGTGTTGCCCTCGCGGCCGATGCGCTCGCCGGCGGCCACGCGCTCGCCGCGGTTGACGGTGATGGCGGACATGTGGCCGTAGACGGTGATGGTGCCGTCGGAGTGGAGCAGCCGGACGCAGCGGCCGTAGCCGCCCTCCCAGCCGGCGGAGAGCACGGTGCCGCTGGTGACGGCGCGGATCGGCGAGCCGATGCCCGAGGCCAGGTCGATGCCGGCGTGCAGCCGGCCCCAGCGCCGGCCGTACGACGAGGTGAGCCGGCCGATGCCGGGCCGCACGAACTCGGCTCCGGAGACGCCGTCCTCGTCCTCGTCACGGTCACGGGACGCCTTCTCGAGCGGCGAGGGGGTGGGCTTGGCGGAGTTGGCGGCCTTCAGGCCCTGCTCGAGGGCGCTGCTGAGCGTGACGTTGACCTGCTCGGGAGCGGGCAGGGCGACGGGCTGGAGCGCGGAGGCCGCGGTCACGCGGGGCGCGACGTCCGCGGCGGAGGCGGGGAGGACGGCGAGACCGCCGAAGGCGATGCCGGCGGCGGCGAGGAGCACGCCGGGCAGCAGGGCAGCGCGCGGCCGGGAGACGTTCCGTGGGGCGGCGTGGCGCGCACGCGACTGCTGCTGGGGGGGCACGTCGTCGGCTCCGTCGTCGGGGTCAGGACAGTCGGATCCAGACCCCTTTCCAGGGTCCTGTCCGAGCCTGACCCGCCCCGGGGAAAGGCGTTCGAGGGCGGGTCGTTACCGCGACGTTATCCGGCACCGGGTGCCAGGAGCAAATCCCCCTGGTGCCCGAGAACGGGACGAACCACTCCTCCGGGAAGGAGGATCAGGCGGTTGTGGAGCGCTCGCCCCTTGCAGCACGGGGCGTCGGCGGGCGCTCCCCGAGGTTCGGCGATTCAGACGTGATGTTGGTCACACCGGCCGTCACGGTGCTCCCGTCCTCGCCGAGATGGGCCATCGTCCGGGCGATCTCGTGCACGACGCGGCCGTCGATCGGCAGCGACATGTGGCCCACCCCGCGCAGCAGGATGTTGCGGACCGCGAGGTCCGGGTGGTCGATCCGGGCGGACCGCTTCGGGACGATGAGCTGGTCGAGGTCGCTCCAGAAGGCGACGAAGCGGGTGCGGCAGCCGGGGGCCGGGGCGGCCAGCTCCTGCATCAGCTCCGAGCCGGGCCGGAGCTGGCGGACCAGCCGCGACGGCAGCAGGTGCGCCGCGACGGTGCCGGCGTGCGGGCTGCCGAGGGTCACCAGGGTGTGGACGCGGGCGTCGCCGCCCATCCGCTGGACGTAGTAGCGCGCCACGACGCCGCCCAGGGAGTGGCCCACCACGTGGACCTTCTCGTACCCCGTCTCCTCGCAGGTCTTCTCGACCAGCCGGGCCAGCCGCGCGGCGGCGGTGCGCACGTCCTGCGTGAAGGGGCTGTAGTTGACCGAGATGACCCGGCCGAAGCCGCGGCGCAGCAGGGTGCGGCGGAGCAGCGTGAAGACCGAGCGGTTGTCGACCAGGCCGTGCACCAGCAGGATCGGCGTGCCGGCAGCGACGACGTCGCCCAGGAGCAGCCCGCGCTGCACGGGGGGCAGGTCGGCGAGGGTGAACCGCTCCGCCGACTCGCGGTGCACCGGGCGGCCCTTGTCCGAGAGCACGCCGAGCGGGTAGAGCACGCCGTGGGCGGCGACCCAGGCGATCTCGGTTCCGGCGCCGCGCAGGCCTGCCGGCGTGCACAGGGTGCGGACTCCGCGGCGGGTGGTGCGGCTGGCCCGCCGGAGGGCGGGTCGGGGGTCGCGCACGGGTTGTCCTCCACAGGCCGAGGGTCAGGTGCACCGGACTGGACAGGGGAATCCGAGGGCGACGCTAGACGGCTCCTGCCCACTGGGAGACGGAAGTCACATGACAGTCAGGTCACAGTCCGCGCGGGACCGGTGACGCCCAGCGGTCGCGCCGCCGGGCAAGCCGGTCCGAACCCGGCATCGCGGACAGCTCCGCCAGGTGGGCGGCGGCGTCGGCCGGCTCGGCGAGCGCGTCGGCGACCCCCATCGCCAGCAGGTCGGCGGGGGTGATGCGCATCCGGTCGGCGCACTCCTCCTTCGGCCGCCGCAGCGCCGCCTGGGCGCCCTCGGGGCCGATCGCCGCGAAGTACGCCTCGGCGGTCACGAGCACCCGGTCCGCGGCGGCGGCGGCCAGTGCGCCGCCCGAGCCGCCCTCGCCGTGCACCAGGGCGAGGGTGGCGGTGGGGCAGTCGAGGAGGGCGTCCAGCGCCTCGCCCATCGCGGGGGCGATGCCCCCCTCCTCCGCGACCGTTCCCGGGTCGGCACCGGGGGTGTCCACCAGCGACAGCACCGGCAGTCCGAGACGCGCGGCCAGCCGGTACGCCCGGGCGGCCAGCCGGTAGCCGTTCGGCGTCGGTCGCCCGCCGAGCTCCGCAGCCAGCGCGACCCCGACGACCGGCATGCCGCCCAGCCGCCCGACGGCCGCCGCCACGGTCCGGTCGCCACCCGGGGCTCGCAGCGGCACCGACTCGGTCACGAGCTCGACCAGCAGGTCGGCCCCTGATCGGGTCCGTGCCCGCGACCGCAGCACCTGCTCCCAGCCCCCCGTTGCGTCCTGCTCGGAGGAGCGCCCCGACGCTGGGGGCAGCAGGACGCTCGGGGTCGCCGGGGAGCTGGGCGTCGCCGGGGAGCTGGGCGTCGCCGGGGCGAGGGCGGCCAGGACGCGGTCCAGCCACCCGGCGACGTCCTCGCCCGGCAGCACGGCGTCGACGAGCCCGGCGGCGTACGCCGACTCGGCCGTGTGCGAGCCCTTGGGCGGCAGCACGCCGGTGAAGGCCTCCACGACCCGTGGCCCGGCGAAGCCCACGGTCGCGCCCGCCACGGCGATCCGCAGGTCGGCCGCCGACACCACGCTGATCCAGACCCCGCCGGTCGTCGGGGCGTCGGCGACCGACAGGTGCGGCAGCCCGGCGTCGGCGAGCTCCCGCAGCGCGATCCGGGCACGGGGGATGCCGACCAGCGCGGCCATCCCCTCCTGCAGGCGCGTGCCGCCGGACCGGACCACGGTCAGCAGCGGCCGCCGCTCCTCGACGGCCAGCGCAGCGGCAGCGGCCAGCGCCGTCGCGTCGTCCTCGCCGAAGCTCCCGCCCTGGACGCGGAAGTCCCACGTCGCGGCGATCGGGCCGCGGGGGAGCCGCCACACCGAGACCGCTGCGCGCGGCTCGTACCCGGGCCAGGCGGCGGGGTTCCGGGCGGCCGCGGGCACCTCGACCCGGGTCGCGCCGGCCAGCAGGTCCGCACGCCAGTCCGAGGGGGTCTCCACGGCCGCGTACTCTCCCATCGTCCGCATCGCTCCTCCAGGGAGGCACCGATGGCCGCTCCCGGCCGCATCCGCGTCGTCGTCGCCAAGCCCGGCCTCGACGGGCACGACCGCGGTGCCAAGGTGGTCGCCCGCGCCCTCCGCGACGCCGGCATGGAGGTCATCTACACCGGCCTGCACCAGACGCCGGAGCAGATCGTCGAGACCGTCATCCAGGAGGACGCCGACTGCGTGGGCCTGTCGGTCCTGTCCGGCGCGCACCTCACGCTGTTCCAGCGCGTGATGGACCTGCTCCGGGACCGCGACGCCGGTGACGTCGTCGTCTTCGGCGGCGGGATCATCCCCGAGGACGACATCCCCCTGCTGCGCGACATGGGCGTCGCCACCGTCTTCACGCCCGGCACCACGACCGAGTCGATCGTCACCTGGGTGCGCGACAACGTCGGGTCGCCGACCGCCGCCTGATCTCCTAGGGGCGGCCCGTACGCCGCCGTCGCGCGGCGAGCCCGGCCCCGAGGACCAGCACCGCTGCCAGCGGCAGCAGCCCCGGGATCCCGGTCGTCGGCAGCTGCGGCGCTGCCGACGGGCCCGTCGGCACCGGCGGTCGCACCACCGGCGGCACGACCCGCGCCAGCACGCCGGGCAGCGAGAACGTCGAGCCCGCGCCGGTCGCGACGGTGACGACGTCCGGCAGCTTGCGGTTGTAGGACGTGGCGTCCGTCGCGGCGAGGGTCAGCCGCACCGCGTGCCCGGGCTCGAAGCGGTGCGCGAAGCCGAGCAGGTTCATCGTGACCGGCTCCGCGAGGTCCGCCGACGGCACGCGCACCGGCGAGATCAGCCGGCGGATGAGCGTCGCGGTGCCGTCGGGCGCGACGTCGTAGACCTTGCCGAACATCACCAGGTCGCCGACGCCGCTGTGCGACAGCCGCAGCGTCGCCCGCGGCACGCCGACGCTGACCAGCCCGTCGGGGAAGGGCTCCGACGTGAAGGAGACCGACTGCCCCGGCTGCTCGCTCGGCGGCAGCGGGACCTGCGGGCTGGAGGCCGGGCCGCTGAAGTTGGAGGTCTCGGAGTAGGCCGGCGGGACCCCTCCCAGCGGGTTGACGAAGGAGGCGCTGCCCTCGACGGCCGCGTCACGCACCAGGGCGTCCGACCCCGAGAGCGTGAACGCGAGAGACGGCATCGCCGGGAACGCCGGCGCCTGCCCGTACTGCTCGTCGTTGGCGCCTGCGCCGCCGTACTCCGTCCAGTCCTGGAACCAGGTGAAGCCGGGGGACGGGTCGTCGATCCCGCGCAGCGCCTCGTCGAGGAAGGCCAGCGTGCGCAGCGAGAGGTAGCAGTCGTCCAGCCCGCGGAAGTCCTCGCCGCCGGTGCCGCGGCCGTAGACGTCGCACTCGCCCGGCAGCGAGTCGTAGCCGCCGTGCCCGCCGGAGTTCCAGATCATCTTGACCGGCACGCGGTTCCGCCTGAGCGCGGTGTAGGTGCTCACCGCGTCGTTGAGGTTGAAGAGCGTGTCCGCCTGCCCCTGGACGATCAGCGTCGGGACGCGCAGCCGCTCGATCTGCGTCGCGCCCGAGGAGTCGGCCAGCAGCGCGCGGTCCTCGTCGGTCGCGTCACCGGTGGTCGACACCGTGGCGAACGTCCGGCACACCTCGGTGTGGAAGCCCAGGCACGGGACTTCCGCGACCTCGGTCGGCTCGCCGCTCGCGAGCTTGTCCTGCACGCACGTGCCGGCCGGCTCCGGCGGCAGCCCGGGCGGGGTACCGCCGATCGGGTTGCCGTTGCCGGAGGCGAAGAACAGCGACGTCCACTCCTGCTTGAAGACGCCCTGGTCGTTGAGCGTGTGCGAGAAGCCGGTCGGGTCGCCGGGGACGACGCGGTTGTTCGGGTTCAGGCTGTACTGCAGGGCGTTCCACGTGCGGCCGGGCGAGATCGCGTGGATGCGGGGGTCGTTCTCGGCGAGGTTGAGCTGGATGCCACCGCCGTACGACCCGCCGACCATCCCGACGACGGAGCCGTTCTCGTCGTGCAGCACGTCGGGCCGGGGGTCCAGCACCTTGGTGATGAGCTGCTGGGCGTCCTTCACGTCGTACGTCCTGCTCTGCAGCGCGACGCAGCCGGTCGAGGCGCCGAAGCCCTGCGCGGTGTAGGTCAGGACGACGTAGCCGTGCCGGGCGAGGAAGGTCGCGTGGGCGACGACCTCCGTCGCGAGCTTGGTCAGGCCGAAGCCGTGGGTGATGAGGATCGCCGGCTGCGGGGTGGCGGCGGTGGCGCCGGTCGGGACGTAGAGGCGGGTGTCGATCGTCGTGGCGTCGTCGTCCGCAGGCCCGTCGACCACCTCCACGAGCGCGTCCGCCGTGACGAACGACTGCGTCCCGGACCGCGGCGTCACCTCATCGGCGGCGGCCGGGACGACGGCGGTGAGGACGAGAGCGCACGAGAGGGCGACAGCGGCGCGACGGATCATGCTGCAGTGTGCGGTGTCCGGCGCGCGTCGGGGCGGTTTCCGGCCGGGAAACGGCGCTGGCTACCCTCGATCGACAGATCGCGACGATCCCCGATCGAGAACAGGACCCCCCGTGGACCTCATGGAGTACCAGGCGAAGGAGCTCTTCGCCAAGCACGGCGTGCCCGTGCTGCCCGGCGAGACGGTGGACACGGCCGAGGCCGCCCGCGCCGTCGCCGAGCGCATCGGCAAGCAGGTCGTCGTCAAGGCGCAGGTCAAGACCGGCGGTCGCGGCAAGGCCGGCGGCGTCAAGCTGGCCGAGACGCCCGACGAGGCCGTTGAGAAGGCCCAGGGGATCCTCGGCCTGGACATCAAGGGCCACATCGTCCACAAGGTGCTGGTCACCGAGGCGAGCGACATCGAGACCGAGTACTACGTCTCGTTCCTGCTCGACCGGGCCAACCGCTCCTACCTCGCCATGTGCAGCGCCGAGGGCGGCATGGAGATCGAGCAGCTCGCGGTGGAGCGCCCGGAGGCGCTGGCCCGGGTCGCCGTCGACCCCGTCGAGGGCGTCGACGAGAAGAAGGCCCGCGAGATCGCCGAGGCCGGCAAGATCCCGGCCGACGTCATCGACGAGGTCACCCGGATCCTGGTCAGCATGTGGAAGGTCTTCGTCGAGGAGGAGGCCACCCTCGTCGAGATCAACCCGCTGTGCCGTACGCCTGACGGCCGCATCGTCGCCCTCGACGGCAAGGTCACCCTCGACGCGAACGCGGAGTTCCGGCACGAGGACGTCTTCACGACCTACGCCGACGTCGTCGCCGACGACGACCTCGAGGGCCGCGCGAAGAAGAAGGGCCTCAACTACGTCAAGCTCGACGGTCAGGTCGGCATCATCGGCAACGGCGCGGGTCTGGTCATGTCGACCCTCGACGTCGTGGCGTACGCCGGTGAGGCCCACGGCGGCGTCAAGCCCGCGAACTTCCTCGACATCGGCGGCGGCGCCTCGGCGCAGGTCATGGCCGACGGCCTCGAGATCATCCTGAGCGACCCGGACGTCCGCTCCGTCTTCGTCAACGTCTTCGGCGGGATCACCTCCTGCGACGCCGTGGCGAACGGCATCGTGCAGGCGCTCGAGATGCTCGGCGACAAGGAGACCAAGCCGCTGGTGGTCCGGCTCGACGGCAACAACGTCGAGGAGGGGCACCGCATCCTCGAGGACGCGAAGCACCCGCTGGTCACCGTCGTCGACACCATGGACGGAGCTGCCGACAAGGCCGCCGAGCTCGCGAACAAGGGGGCCTAGTCATGGCGATCTTCCTCACTGCAGACAGCAAGGTCATCGTCCAGGGCATGACCGGCTCCGAGGGCATGAAGCACACCCGCCGGATGCTCGCGTCCGGCACGCAGGTCGTGGGAGGCGTCAACCCGAAGAAGGCCGGCACGTCCGTCGACGTCGACGGCACCTCGGTGCCCGTCTTCGGGACCGTGGCCGAGGCCATGAAGGAGACCGGCGCGGACGTCAGCGTCATCTTCGTCCCGCCGGCCTTCGCCAAGGGCGCCGTCGTCGAGGCGATCGACGCCGAGATCCCGCTCGCGGTGGTCATCACCGAGGGCATCCCGGTGCACGACAGCGCCTGGTTCTGGACCTACAGCAAGGGCAAGAGCACCCGCATCATCGGCCCGAACTGCCCGGGCCTGATCAGCCCCGGGAAGTCCAACGCCGGCATCATCCCGGCCACGATCGCGCCGAACGCCGGTCGGATCGGGCTGGTCTCGAAGTCCGGCACGCTGACCTACCAGATGATGTACGAGCTGCGCGAGTTCGGCTTCTCGACCGCCGTCGGCATCGGCGGCGACCCGGTCATCGGCACGACGCACATCGACTGCCTGGAGGCCTTCGAGGCCGACCCGGAGACCGACGCGATCGTGATGATCGGCGAGATCGGCGGCGACGCCGAGGAGCGCGCGGCCGACTACATCAAGGCGCACGTGACGAAGCCGGTCGTCGGCTACGTCGCCGGGTTCACCGCGCCCGAGGGCAAGACCATGGGCCACGCCGGCGCCATCGTCTCCGGCTCCTCCGGCACGGCGCAGGCCAAGCAGGACGCCCTCGAGGCGGCCGGCGTGAAGGTCGGCAAGACGCCGTCCGCCACGGCCGACCTGATGCGCGAGATCATGAAGGGCCTGCAGAAGTAGGTCCCCGCACTGCCCCGACGATCTTCGTCATCTGGGGCGCGCCACTGCGTGTCGCGCCGCCAGATGACGAAGATCGCGGTGTTTGTGGGGGTGGCACCCCGGCGAGCCGCCCCGCGAGGGGAGGCGGAGGCTGGGACAGTCGGACTCGCCATGACCGAGACGCTGAACCGCCCCTCCCGCCCGTCGCCGATGCCGCCACGGCGGTCGGCGTCCGAGCCGGCGTCGCGGAGCCCGCTCGCGCTCGGGGCGGGCGCCGGCGTGTGGGCGGTCGCGGCCGGGCTGCTGGTCGTCGCGCTGCCGCTGCTGCTCTTCTGGGCGGTGGACAGCCGCTCCGGCACCGGCTGGGGCGAGGTGCTGCGGGGCGCCGGAAGGTTCTGGCTGCTCGCCCACGGTGCGAGCCTCGACGTGCCGGGCGGCAGGGTCGCTCTCACCCCGCTCGGGCTGATGCTCGTCCCGCTCGGCCTCGTCGCCCGCTTCGCCGCCTCCGCCGCGCGTGACGCGGTCCCCACCGGGCTGCGCCCGGCGGCAGGGCTGGCTCTCGCGGTCGCCGTGCCGTACTCCGTGCTGGCGCTCCTCGTCGCGATCCTCTGCACGGGACCGGACGTCCACGTCTCACCGGTGCAGTCGCTGCTGGGCGCCCTGCTGGTCGCCGGCTCCGGCGCCGCCGTCGGCGTCCTGCGGCCGGCCCGGATGTGGCGGGCGGCGTGGTTCGCGCTGTCCGAGCGCACTCGCCGGCTGGCCGAGCCCGCCGCGGCGGCCACCGCGCTGCTGCTGGGGGCGGGAGCGCTGCTGGTCGGCGGCTCGCTGGTCGCGCACCTCCCGAAGGCCGTCGACCTGGCCGGCGCGTCCGACCCCGGCGCCGCCGGTGGTGCCGCGATGCTGCTCACCGGTCTCGCGCTGGTGCCCAACGCCGTCGTCTGGGGCGTGGCCTGGCTGACCGGTCCGGGCTTCGCGGTCGGGCTGGACACCGCCGTCGGGCCGTTCGGCCACGAGCTCGGACCGGTGCCGGCCCTCCCGCTGCTGGCCGCGCTGCCCGGCGGTGGCGTGCCCGAGTGGGTCGCCGTGCTCGTGCTGGCCGTCCCGCTGCTGGCCGGTGCGGTCGCGGGCCGTTCCGTCGCCCGGGCGCTGTCCGTGGCGGACGACCGGTCGTGGAAGCGCACCGCGGCGGAGGCCGCCGCTGTCGGACCGGTCTGCGGCGGAGTGCTCGGCCTGCTCGCCTGGATGTCCGGCGGAGCCGTCGGCGGCGAGCGGCTCGCTCAGGTCGGCCCCTCGGCCTGGGCGGTGCTGCTGGCGGTCAGCGCGACCGTCGCCGTCGGCTCGCTGGCCGGTGCCCTCGTGCAGCGCGCGCGGCTGCTGACCGACTGATCAGCCGGCGAGCAGCAGCAGCCCGACCGTCACGACCGAGCCGACGACGATCGCGGCCGTCGCGATGCCCTCGCCCGGCTCGCCCGACCGGCGCGCACGCGACCGCGCGACGAGCCCGAGGACGACGCCCATCGGCGCGAAGGCCACGGCGGAGACCAGTGCGCCGACGGCCAGGCCGTGCACGCTCACTGCAGGCTGTCCTCGAACTGCTTCCTGCAGTCCTCGACCGCCTCCGGGTCGCCGGCGGCGTCCTGCAGGCAGTCGGTGAGGTTCGAGAACTCGCCGGTGCTGAACAGCGCGGCCACGCCGACGATGACGAGGACCGTCAGCAGGATCCCGACCGCGCCGGTGACGATGCCGGCCAGCGCCATCCCGCCGTTGCTCGCCTCGCGGCGCTTGGCCCGGCCGCGCCCCAGGAAGCCCAGGACCACGGCGACGATGCCGAACAGCCCGCCGATGAACAGGAACCACGTGACGAGGCTGAGGATGCCGAGCACGAGCGCGGCGGTGCCCAGCCCGTTGCGGTTGCCGGCCGGGACCGGCGGCATGCCGAACTGCTGCTGGCCGTACGCCGGCGGCGGGAAGCCGGGCGGGGTGCCGTAGGCCGGCGGCGGGGGGCCGGCGGGCTCGCCGCCCGGGCTCGCGAACGGGTCCTGCGGTGCGGTCATGAGCCGACGCTATCGCGCCGGTAGGGTCGCCGGTGTTCGCACGCAGCCCTCTGGAGGAGCCCTGACCGCACGCCTGGTCGTGCTGGCCTCCGGCACGGGCAACACCCTGCAGGCCCTGCTGGACGCCACCGCCGACGCGTCGTTCGGCGCCGAGGTCGTCGCCGTCGGCACCGACCGGCCGGGGGTCCGCGCGCTCGAGCGGGCCGAGGCCGCGGGCGTCCCGACCTTCACCGTGGCGCTGGCCGACTGCCCCGACCGGGACGCCTGGAACTCCGCGCTCGCCGACGCCGTGGACGCCTGCGCTCCCGATCTCGTGGTGTGCGCGGGCTTCATGCGCCTGCTGTCGGCGGACTTCCTCGCGCGCTTCCCCAACCGGGTCGTGAACACCCACCCCGCGCTGCTGCCCAGCTTCCCCGGTGCGCACGCGGTCGCCGACGCGCTGGCGTACGGCGTGCGCGTCAGCGGGGTCACCGTGCACTTCGTCGACGAGGGCGTCGACACCGGACCGGTCGTCGCTCAGGCGGCGGTGCCGGTCGAGCAGGACGACGACGAGGCCTCGCTGCACGCGAGGATCCAGGGCGTGGAGCAGCCGCTCTACGTCGACGCGATCGGACGGCTGGCCCGCGAGGGCTGGACCGTCTCGGGAAGGACCGTGAGGATCGGATGAGCCGTACGAAGGTGCGACGCGCACTGGTCAGCGTCTTCGACAAGACCGGGCTGCTCGACCTCGGCAAGGGGCTGGCCGACGCCGGGGTGGAGATCGTGTCGACCGGCTCGACCGCGGCGAAGCTGCGCGAGGCCGGCATCGACGTCACGGCGGTCGACGAGCTCACCGGCTTCCCCGAGTGCCTCGACGGACGGGTCAAGACGCTGCACCCGCACGTGCACGCCGGGATCCTCGCCGACCTGCGGATCACCGACCACATCGCGCAGCTCGAGCAGCTCGGCATCGAGCCGTTCGAGCTGGTCGTCGTGAACCTCTACCCGTTCACGCAGACCGTCGCGTCCGGCGCGGCGCCCGACGAGTGCGTCGAGCAGATCGACATCGGCGGGCCGACGATGGTGCGCGCCGCGGCCAAGAACCACCCGTCGGTGGCGGTCGTCGTGGATCCCGCGTCGTACGACGAGGTGCTCGCGGCAGTGCGCGACGGCGGAACCACCCTCGAGCAGCGGCAGGCGCTGGCGGTCGAGGCGTTCCGGCACACGGCGTCGTACGACATCGCGGTCGCCAGCTGGATGGGCGCGCAGTTCGGCGCCGAGCAGCTCCCGGAGTGGGCCGGCGCGTCGTGGCAGCGCGCCGACGTGCTGCGCTACGGCGAGAACCCGCACCAGTCCGCCGCGCTCTACCGCGGGGTCGACGAGGGCCTCGCGTCGGCGACGCAGCTGCACGGGAAGCCCATGTCCTACAACAACTTCGTCGACGGCGACGCGGCCTGGCGAGCGGCCCACGACCACGGCGACCAGCCCACCGTCGCGATCATCAAGCACGCGAACCCGTGCGGCATCGCGGTCGGCAGCGACGTGGCGGACGCGCACGCCAAGGCGCACGCGTGCGATCCGGTGTCGGCCTTCGGTGGCGTCATCGCCACCAACGTCCCGGTGTCGCTGGCGATGGCGGAGCAGGTGGCCGACATCTTCACCGAGGTCGTGCTGGCCCCGGCGTACGAGGACGGAGCCGTCGAGCTGCTGTCCAAGAAGCCGTCGATCCGGCTGCTGACCGTGCCGTCCGGCGCGCAGCAGGCCGTGGAGTGGCGGCCGATCAGCGGCGGCGTCCTGCTGCAGACCCGCGACCGGCTGGACGCTCCCGGCGACGACCCGTCGACCTGGACGCTCGCCTGCGGCGACGCTCTCGACGAGTCGGCTCTCGACGAGCTCGCCTTCGCCTGGCGGGCCGTGCGCGCGGTGAAGAGCAACGCGATCCTGCTCGCCGCCGGCGGCGCGACCGTCGGCGTCGGCATGGGCCAGGTCAACCGGGTCGACTCGGCGCGCCTCGCCGTGACCCGCGCGGGGGGGCGGGCGGCCGGCTCGTTCGCCGCGTCGGACGCGTTCTTCCCCTTCGCCGACGGGCTGCAGGTGCTGCTCGACGCCGGCGTGCGCGCGGTCGTGCAGCCGGGCGGCTCGGTCCGCGACGAGGAGGTCGTGGCCGCGGCACAGGCCGCGGGCGCGACGATGTACTTCACGGGCACGCGTCACTTCGCCCACTAGTGCAGGACTTCTCGCGCGAGGAGCTCGTCGGGCGGACCTTCAGCGGGGAGTCGCTCGTCGGTGCGGACTTCAGCGAGGCGACTCTCACTCGGGTCGTCTTCGAGGACTGCGACCTGTCCGGCGCCGAGCTCACCAGCACCACGCTCGACACCTGCGCCTTCCTCGGCTGCCGGATGGAGCGCGTGCGGCTGTTCGGGTCGACGCTGCGCGGCTGCAAGCTCACCGGCTCGACCTTCGTCCGGGCTGCTCTTCGGCCGCTGACGGTCGACGGGGGCGACTGGTCGTACGTCTCCCTGCGCTCCGCCGACCTGCGCAACGTCGCGCTGGCCGGTCTCGGGCTGGCGGAGGCGGACCTGACCGACGCGGACCTGTCCGGCTGCGACCTGACCGGCGCGGACCTGTCGCGCGCGCGGCTGCGCGGGGTGCGGCTGCGCGGCGCCGACCTGCGCGGCGCCCGCCTCGACGGCTGCGACGTCGACGGGGTCGACTGGGCCGACGTGCGCATCGACGTGTCGCAGGCGGTGCTGCTCGCCCAGGCGCGCGGCGCCGTCGTGGACGGATAGCCTCGCCCCCGTGACCGCTCGCCTGCTGCCCGGAGCCCCTGTCGCGGAGGCGGTCTTCGCCGACCTCGCGCCGCGCATCGAGAAGCTGATCGCCGCGGGCCACCGCCCGGGGCTCGGCACCGTCCTGGTGGGCGGGGACAGCGCCTCCGCCGGCTACGTCGGCATGAAGATGCGCAAGGCCGAGGAGCTCGGCTTCGCCAGCCCGCACGAGCGGCTCGGCGACGACGCCACGACCGCCGACGTCATCGCGGCCATCCGGCGGCTCAACGACGACCCGGCGTGCGACGCGATGCTCGTGCAGCACCCCACCCCGAAGCAGGTCGACTTCGAGGCCGCGCTGCTCGAGATGGACCCCGACAAGGACGTCGACGGGCTGCACCCGGTCAACATGGGCCGGCTCGCGCTGTCGATGCCGGGCCCCGTGCCCTGCACCCCCGCCGGCATCGAGGCGCTGCTCGCGCACTACGAGATCCCCGTCGCGGGGCACGAGGTCTGCATCCTGGGTCGCGGCACGACGCTCGGCCGGCCGCTGGCGCTGCTGCTGTCGCAGAAGCGGCCGACCGCGAACGCCGCCGTGACCGTGGTGCACACGGGTGTGCCGGACTGGCCGGAGTACACCCGCCGCGCCTCGATCGTCATCGCCGCGGTCGGCGTGCCGTACATCCTGCAGCCCGAGCACATCACCCCCGGTGCGACCGTCGTCGGCGGCGGCGTCCGCTACGAGGGCAAGAAGCTGCTGCCGGACGTCGACGAGGCCTGCAACGAGGTGGCCGGCGCCATCACCCCCCGCGTCGGCGGGGTCGGCCCCACCACGGTGGCGATGCTGTTCAAGAACTGCGTCGAGGCAGCGGAGCGCCGCGCCGGGATCGCGTAGTACCGGTTGATCATCCGCAGGATCCCCGCCCTCAGCGCCGCGCGGAGCCGCCTACGACGGCGATGCTGCGGATGATCAGCGGGGTGGCGCGTGCGGACGGTCAGCCGGCGCGGCGGATGCTGTCCTCGACGTCGGCGGGGAGCGGGCGGACGACGCCGGCGCTGATGACCTCGTTGGCGAGCCGGGCCCGGCGGTTCACGCCCTCCGGGATCCGGAACTTCACGTAGAGGCGCAGCAGGTGCTGCTTCACGGCGGCCTCGGTCACCACGAGCTCGTCGGCGATGTCGCGGGCGGTCGCGGGCGCCACGAAGGCGTCCTGCTGCAGCGCGGGGCGGCAGAGCGCGGTGAGCACCTCGCACTCGCGGCGGGTGAGGTCGGGGGCGGAGATCCGGCGCAGCTCGACGGTGTCCTCGGCCAGGTCGGGCGACAGCCCCTGCACGCGGGTCCGGCAGGCGCCGAAGGACAGCACGTCGCCGTCCTCGAGCAGCCGCCGGCCGACGGGACGGCCGTTGACGCGCGTGCCGTTCGTCGACAGGCCCAGGTCGCTCACGTAGACGTGCTCGCCGCGCCGGACCAGCTCGGCGTGCAGGCGCGACACGCTCGGGTCCTCGAGGGAGATGTCGACGCTGCGCCCGCGGCCGACGGTGGTCACGTCAGCCGTCAGCGCGAAGGTCTCGCCGCTCTCCTCGAGACGGAGCTGGGGCGTCTGCACGTGCGGGTCCTCCGGGTGGTCGGGCGGCGGACGCGGTCGTCCACCTCTGCCTCATGGGCTACCCGCGGCACGGAGAGCGCAACCGGCCGCCGATAGGCTCACCCTCGTGACGCAGCTCCCGGCGCTGACCGTCCTCGGCGTCGCGGCCGTCGGCCTCGTGCTCGCCGCGGCGGTGGACTGGCAGCTCGGCTCGTTCGTCCTCGGGCTGGCGCTGCTCGCGGGCGCCGGGCTCCGGCTGGCGCTGCCGCCGCGCTCGGCCGGGTGGCTGGCGGTCCGCACCCGGGGGCTGGACGCCGCGCTGCTGCTGGTGCTGGGTTTCGCGGTGATGGCCCTCGCGAACACCATCCCCCGCCCCTGACTAGCCTGAGCGGCACGCGGCGTCTGCCCGACGTCCTCCCCGAGTACGAGAACCGGAGCTCCCTCCCGATGCCCACTCCCGTCAACGTCACCGTCACCGGAGCAGCCGGCCAGATCGGCTACGCGCTGCTGTTCCGCATCGCGTCCGGCCAGCTGCTCGGCGCCGACACCCCGGTCCGCCTGCGCCTGCTGGAGATCGAGCCCGCGCTCAAGGCCGCCGAGGGCACCGCGATGGAGCTCGACGACTGCGCCTTCCCGCTGCTGTCGGGCATCGACATCACCGCCGACGCGCGGCAGGCCTTCGACGGCGCCAACGTGGCGCTGCTGGTCGGCGCCCGCCCGCGCACCGCCGGCATGGAGCGCGGCGACCTGCTCAGCGCCAACGGCGGCATCTTCAAGCCCCAGGGCGAGGCGCTCAACGCCGGGGCCGCCAGCGACATCAAGGTGCTCGTGGTCGGCAACCCGGCGAACACCAACGCCCTCATCGCCGCCTCGCACGCCCCCGACATCCCCGGCTCGCGCTTCACCGCGA
Source organism: Actinomycetales bacterium (assembly GCA_036675425.1). Classification (GTDB taxonomy): domain Bacteria; phylum Actinomycetota; class Actinomycetes; order Mycobacteriales; family SCTD01; genus SCTD01. Next base: position 51,121 of record JAKFFB010000327.1, read on the forward strand.
TGACCCGCCTGGACCACAACCGCGCGCTCTCGCAGCTGGCGAAGAAGACCGGGGCCGCCGTCACGGACATCAAGCACCTGACGATCTGGGGCAACCACTCCGCGACGCAGTACCCCGACTGGAGCAAGGCCACCATCGGCGGCAAGCCCGCCGAGGAGGTCGTCGGCGACCGGGCGTGGCTCGAGGACACGTTCATCCCGACCGTCGCCAAGCGCGGTGCGGCGATCATCGACGCGCGTGGCGCCAGCAGCGCGGCGAGCGCGGCCAACGCCGCCATCGACCACGTCTACGACTGGGTGAACGGCGTCGACGAGGGCGACTGGACCTCCGCAGCGATCATGAGCGACGGGTCCTACGGCGTGCCCGAGGGCCTCATCTCGTCCTTCCCGTGCACCAGCGAGAACGGCGAGTGGAAGATCGTGCAGGGGCTGGAGGTCGACGACTTCAGCCGTACGAAGATCGACGCCTCCGTCGCCGAGCTGGCTGAGGAGCGCGACGCCGTGCGTGAGCTGGGCCTCATCTGATGAAGATCATCTACACCTACACCGACGAGGCCCCTGCCCTCGCGACCCACTCGCTCCTGCCGATCATCCAGGCCTACGGCGACAAGGCCGGCGTCGGCGTCGAGACCCGCGACATCTCCCTGGCCGCAAGGATCCTCGCGGCGTTCGGCCTCGCGCCGGACGCGCTCGCCGAGCTCGGCGAGCTGGCCAAGACGCCCGACGCCAACATCATCAAGCTGCCGAACATCAGCGCCTCGATCCCGCAGCTCAAGGCCGCCATCAAGGAGCTGCAGGCGGCCGGGCACGACGTCCCCGACTTCCCGGAGAACCCGTCGACGGACGAGGAGAAGAAGGCCCGGGCGGCCTACGACGCGGTCAAGGGCAGCGCCGTCAACCCGGTGCTGCGCGAGGGCAACTCCGACCGCCGGGCACCCGCGTCGGTGAAGAGCTACGCACGCAAGCACCCGCACTCGATGGGCGCGTGGAGCAAGGACTCGAAGAGCCACGTCGCGACCATGACCGACGGCGACTTCCGGCACTCCGAGACGTCCGTGACGGTCGGGGCCCCGACGACGCTGACCATCCAGCACGTCACGGCGGACGGCACCACGGACCTGAAGTCCTTCCCCGTGCTCGCCGGCGAGATCGTCGACGCCGCGGTGATGCGCAAGGCCGCGCTGCAGCAGTTCCTGGCCGAGCAGGTCGCCGACGCCAAGGCGCAGGGCGTGCTGTTCTCGGTGCACCTCAAGGCGACGATGATGAAGGTCAGCGACCCGATCATCTTCGGCCACGCCGTGCGCGCCTACTTCGCGGACGTCTTCGCGACCTACGCGGACGACCTCGCCGCCGTCGGGGCCGACCCCAACCAGGGCCTCGGCGGCGTGCTCGCCGACCTCGAGAGGCTCCCCGCCGACAAGCGGGCCGCGATCGAGGCCGCCATCACCGCGGGCTACGAGAGCGGCCCGGCGCTGGCGCAGGTCGACTCGAGCCGGGGCATCACCAACCTGCACGTCCCGAGCGACGTCATCATCGACGCCTCGATGCCGGCCGCGATCCGCACCTCCGGCCAGATGTGGAACGCCGCCGACGAGCAGCAGGACGCCAAGTTCGTCATCCCGGACTCCTCCTACGCCGCGCTCTACGACGAGACCGTCAAGCACTGCCGCGAGAACGGCGCCTTCGACCCCACGACGATGGGCAGCGTCCCCAACGTCGGGCTGATGGCCCAGAAGGCGGAGGAGTACGGCAGCCACGACAAGACGTTCGAGATCCCCGCAGCCGGGACCGTCCGGGTGGTGGACGAGAGCGGGGCGACCCTGCTGGAGCAGACCGTCGAGGCGGGTGACATCTTCCGGGCCTGCCAGACCAAGGACGCCCCCGTCAAGGACTGGGTGCAGCTCGCCGTCCGCCGCGCCCGCGCCACCGGCGTCCCCGCCGTCTTCTGGCTCGACGAGACCCGCGCCCACGACGCCGAGGTGCTGAAGAAGGTCCGCGCCTACCTCGCCGAGGAGGACACCGCAGGGCTGACCATCGAGGTGAAGGACGTCGCCGCGGCGACCCGCTACACCCTGGAGCGGGCGCGCCACGGCGAGGACACCATCTCGGTGACCGGCAACGTGCTGCGCGACTACCTCACCGACCTGTTCCCGATCCTCGAGCTGGGCACCAGCGCGAAGATGCTGAGCATCGTCCCGCTCATGAACGGCGGCGGCCTGTTCGAGACCGGCGCCGGCGGCTCGGCGCCCAAGCACGTGCAGCAGCTGGTGAAGGAGAACTACCTGCGCTGGGACTCGCTCGGCGAGTTCCTCGCGCTGGCCGTCTCCTTCGAGTTCCTCGGCGAGAAGACCGGCAACGCCCGCGCGGCGCTGCTCGGCACGACGCTCGACGAGGCCACGGGCCGGGTGCTCGAGGAGAACCGCTCCCCGGCGCGCAAGGTGGGCCAGATCGACAACCGCGGCAGCCACTTCTACCTCGCGCTCTACTGGGCGCAGGCGCTGGCCCGGCAGACCGAGGACGCGGACGCCGCGGCCCTGTTCGCCGACCTGGCGGAGCGGCTGGCCCGCGACGAGGAGGCCATCACCGCCGAGCTGCTGGCGGTGCAGGGCTCCCCGGCGGAGATCGGCGGCTACTACTTCGTCGACAAGGCCAAGACCGACGCGGTGATGCGCCCGAGCGAGACCTTCAACCGGGCTCTCGCGGAGTTCTGACCGGTTCTCCTACGCTTGCGCCGTGGAACCTCCCAGTAGACCGGCGTGCCCTGACCTCTCCGAGGGCAGGTGCACGCCGTGAGCGTCCCCTGGCTCGACCTGCTGCTGGTCGTGCTCTTCATCCTCATCGGTGGGGTCTTCGCCGCCACCGAGCTCGCCCTGGTCAGCCTGCGCGAGGGCCAGGCCAAGGCGATGGCGGAGAAGAGCCGGCGCGGTCAGCGCGTCGCCCACCTGGTCGCCGACCCGAACCGCTTCCTCGCGGCAGTGCAGGTCGGCGTCACCCTGGCGGGCTTCCTGTCGGCGGCCTTCGGTGCCGCCCGGCTGGCCGTGCCCGTCTCGGACGCCCTCGACAGCAGGCTGTCCGAGGGCGCCTCCGACACGGTCTCGCTCGTGCTCGTCACGCTGGTCATCTCGTACTTCTCGCTGGTCTTCAGCGAGCTCGCGCCCAAGCGGTTGGCGCTGCAGCGGGCGGAGGGCATCTCGATGGCCTTCGCGCCCGCGCTCGACCGGATCGCGAGCCTGTCCCGCCCGGTGATCTGGCTGCTGTCCAAGAGCACCGACGTCGTCGTGCGGATGCTCGGCGGTGACCCGAACAGCCAGCGCGAGTCCATCACCGAGGACGAGCTGCGCGGCATGGTGGCCGCGCACGAGTCCCTGACCAAGGACGAGCGCAAGCTCATCGACGACGTCTTCGCCGCGGGGGAGCGGCAGCTGCGCGAGGTGATGCTGCCGCGCACCGAGGTCGCCTTCCTCGAGGCAAGCATGACGCTCAGCCGCGCCATCAAGGAGACCGCCGAGCAGCCGCACTCGCGCTACCCGGTGGCCGGCTCGTCGCAGGACGACGTCATCGGCTTCCTGCACGTGCGCGACCTGATGGTGCCGGCCGCGAAGGCCCGCGGCATGCGGGTCGCCGACGTCGTGCGCGAGGTCAAGCTGCTGCCCGGCAGCAAGCGCGTGCTCCCCGCGATGTCGGAGATGCGCCGCGAGGGGCACCACATGGCGATCGTCGTCGACGAGTACGGCGGCACCGCGGGCATCGTCACGCTCGAGGACCTCATCGAGGAGGTCATCGGCGACATCCGCGACGAGTACGACGTGAGCGAGGACGACCCGCTGCGCTTCCGCGGCGGGGACGTCGAGGCCGACGGCCTGCTCAACCTGGACGAGGTCCGCACCGTCACCGGAGTCTCGCTGCCGGAGGGGCCGTACGAGACCCTCGCCGGCTACGTCATGGCGACGCTCGGGCACGTCCCGCGCACCGGCGAGGCGGTCGAGGTCGACGGCCACCGGCTCGAGGTCAGCGAGCTCGACGGCCGCCGCATCTCCCGCGTCCGGGTCACCCCGGTCATCCCGCCCGAGCTGGAGGAGTCCGCATGAGCGCACCGGTCCACAGCACGTTCAGCAGCCCCGCGTCCGTGGAGCAGGTCTTCGGCGTCCTCACCTCACCGGAGTGGGTGGACACCAAGGCCCAGCGGTTCTCCGACGACTCGCAGCTGGTGTCGCGGGAGGAGCGCGAGGACGGAGGTGTGCTGCTGACGGTGTCCCGCACGCTGCCCGACGGCGTGCCCGGCTTCCTGCAGCGGTTCCTGCCCTCGGACGGCCGCGTCGTCGAGACCTTCGACTGGGGCCCGGCCCGGCCCGACGGCACGCGGCACGGCGAGTGGAAGGCCGACATCGCCGGGGCGCCGGCCCGGCTCGGGGGCGCCATGCGGCTCGACCCCACCGAGGTCGGCAGCGCGTACACCATCGAGGGCGACGTCAAGGTCAAGGTGCCGCTCATCGGCGGCCGGGCCGAGAGCTACATCGCCGAGATGGTCGGCAAGCTGGCGGCCAAGGAGGCCGAGCTCCTCCGTGACACCCTGGGCGTATGAGCACCGCGTTGCACGCCGCCTACGCCCTGCCCTGCGACGTCGAGACGGCGTACGCCGCGCTGTCCGGGGAGGGCTGGCCCGCGGCGAAGGACGCCGCGCTGCACGACGGCAGCCGGCTGGAGAGCCGCGAGGAGACCGCCGACGGCGGGGTCGTGCTGCGCTCGACCCGCGGCATGCCGAGCGGCATCCCGGGCTTCCTGGAGAAGATCCTGCCCGCCGACGGCCGGGCGGGGCAGACCGACACCTGGGGTCCGGCGCAGCCGGACGGCTCGCGCGCCGGGACGTGGCGCGCCGACGTCCCGGGGGCGCCGGTCGACGTCCACGGCACGATGCGGCTGCTCCCGACGGCGACCGGTTGCGAGTACGTCATCGAGGGCACCGCGAAGGTCAAGATCCCGCTGATCGGCGGCAAGGCCGAGAAGTTCGTGGCGGACGCGACGGCCCGCACCACCGCCGGCGAGGCCGACGTGCTGCGGAGCCTGGTCACCGGCTGACCGGCCGGTCCGCCGCGGTGGGAGGATGGACCCATGTCATCGCGTCCCCGCGTCCTCTCGGGCATCCGCCCGACCGGTGAGAGCTTCCAGCTCGGCAACTACGTCGGGGCCGTGCGGCACTGGGCGGCCATGCAGGACGAGAACGACTGCTACTTCTTCGTCGCCGACCTGCACGCGCTGACCGAGACGCCCGAGCCGGAGGGCTACCGCCTGCGCATCAGGCAGTCGGTGGCGGAGCTGCTGGCGATGGGCGTCGACCCGGAACGCAGCACCCTCTTCGCGCAGAGCCACGTGCCCGAGCACGCCGAGCTGTCCTGGGTGCTCGGCTGCCTGACCGGCTTCGGCGAGGCCAGCCGGATGACGCAGTTCAAGGACAAGGGCGGGGGCTCGGTCGGCCTCTTCTACTACCCGGTGCTGATGGCGGCGGACATCCTCATCTACCAGGCCGACGCCGTGCCGATCGGCGAGGACCAGCGCCAGCACCTGGAGCTGACCCGCGACCTGGCCCAGCGCTTCAACGCCCGCTACGGCGACACCTTCGTGCTCCCGGCGCCGTACGAGGGCAGGCCCGGCGAGCGGATCAAGGACCTGCAGGAGCCCACCCGCAAGATGAGCAAGACCATCGGCGGCACCGGCACGATCTGGGTCCTCGACGACCCGAAGACGCTGACCAAGAAGATCAAGAGCGCCGTCACCGACACCGGCCGCGAGGTGCGTGTCGCCGACGACAAGCCCGGCATCACCAACCTGCTCACGATCCTGTCGGTCTGCACCGGCAAGGCCGTGCCGGAGCTCGAGGACGCCTACGCCGGCAAGGGCTACGGCGACTTCAAGGCCGACGTCGCCGAGGCGGTCGTCGAGCTGTTCGCCCCCGTGCGCGAGCGCTACGCCGGCTTCATCGACGACCCGGCGGAGCTCGACCGGGTGCTCGCCGCCGGCGCCGAGCGGGCCCGCGAGATCGCGGTCCGGACGATGACGACGGTCCGGGAGCGGGTCGGCCTGCTCGCGCCGACATGAGCCGGCCCTGATGGCCCGCCGCGACTTCGGCGTCGCGTTCGGCCTGCCCGAGCCGTACACCAGCGAGCTGCAGGGCTGGCGCGAGCGGCTCGGCGACCCGAACGCCTCCGGCATCCCGCCGCACGTCACGCTGCTGCCCCCGACGGCGCTGCCGGAGGAGTCGCTGCCGGAGGTCGAGGAGCACCTGCGCGCCGTCGCGGCGTCGGAGCAGCCCTTCCGGATGCACCTGCGCGGGTCGGCGAGCTTCCGGCCCGTGTCGCCGGTGGTCTTCGTGCCGCTGGTCGAGGGGATCGCCGACTGCGAGCGGGTGGAGAGCAAGGTCCGCTCGGGGCCGCTCAGCCGCGAGGTGAGCTTCCCGTACCACCCGCACGTCACCGTGGCGCACGACCTGGGGGAGCCGGCGCTGGACCGGGCCTTCGAGAGCCTGGCCTCCTACGAGGCCGTCTTCGACGTCTGGGGCTTCACCCTGTTCGAGCAGGACCGCGAGGGCGTCTGGCGGCCGCAGCGCGACTTCCCCTTCGGCGCCGGCGGGCGGCCGGGGCCGCAGGCGCCGCCGGGACGTTGACCACGCGCGCAACCGGGTAGGGGCGTTTCATGATCAGCCCCAAGGCGGCCCTCGCGAGCGCCCGCGACCGACGCCCGTTCCTCGACCACCTGATCCGCGCCTTGGGCCGCTACCAGGCCGATGCCGGCGACCGGCAGGCCGCGGCGGTGACGTTCTTCGGGTTCCTGTCGTTCTTCCCGATCCTCGCCCTGGCGACGTCGGTGCTGTCGTACGCCCTCGGCGACGAGGCGGTCGGCACCGTGGTGCGGGAGGTCAACTCCTACGCCCCCGGCCTCGCCGACCAGCTCGGGCTCGAGGAGATCCTCAGCAACAACACCAAGGCCGGCGTCGCCGGGCTGCTCGGGCTCGTCGGCCTGCTCTACTCCGGGCTGGGCTGGGTCGACGCGTTGCGCGAGGCGATCCGCGCCATCTGGCACCACAACGTCAAGGCCGGCAACTTCCTGGTCAAGAAGGCCAAGGACGTCGTGATCCTGCTCGGGCTCGGCGTGACCGTGGTCGCCTCGGTCGCGGTCTCCGCGGCGACGGGCGCCTTCACCGACGTCGCCCTCGACGCCGTCGGCCTGGAGACCACCTTCGTCGCCACCGCGCTCGCGAAGGTCGTCGGCATCACGCTGGGCCTGGCCACCAGCACCGCCCTGTTCCTCTTCCTGTTCTGGCGGCTGCCGAAGGTGCAGTCGCCGTTCCGGCGAGTGGTGCGCGGGGCGCTGCTCGCGGCGGTGCTCTTCGAGCTGCTCAAGCGGGTCGGCGCGATCTACATCGAGCGCACCACCGAGAACCCGCTCTACGGCAGCTTCGCCGTCATCGTCGGCCTGCTGGTGTGGATCAACGTCGTGTCGCGGATGCTGCTGATCTGCGCCGCGTGGACCGTGACGGCGCCGTACGACTCCGACATCGAGCCGTCCGGTACCGCCAACGCCGAGACCGCGGTCAAGGCGGGCATCCCGACCGAGTTCGCCGACAGCGACCCCGACGACCCGCCCACCCTGCAGGAGGACGGCGCGCCCAGCCCGCTGGCCGCCGCCGTGCAGGGCGTGACCCCGTCGCAGGACGTCCCGGACGGGCGGCCGGGCGAGCGGGCTCAGGACGCGGCTGTCGCCACGCTGGAGCGCCCGGGGGAGACCCGTGTCCGCCAGGCTGCGCAGTTCACCTCGGGGGCGATGGGGGTCGTGCTGGCCGCGGTCCTGCTGCACGCCCTGCGGACCGTCCGCGACCTGGTCCTGCGCCGCTGAGGCCTAGCGTCGGCCGGCGGGGACGCGGGTGGGCTGGGTGCGCTGCACCGGGACCGTGCGGCGCACAGGTGCGGGGGCCGGGCGGTGCCGCACCGACAGGACGGCTGCGGCGGCGAGGCCGAGACCGGCGAGCGTGACCGGGAAGCCCCGACCGTCCCCACCGGTCAGCGGGGCGGAGCGCGCCTGCACAGCGGGCTCCTCGACCGCCTCCTCCGGCGTCGCCTCCGGGTCGACGAGCGTGCCGACCGGGTCGGCGACGGCGGCGGCGGCGAAGCCCCAGTCGAGGAGCTTGATCGCCTCGTCGGCGACCTTGGGGTTGGCCCGCATGAGCGTCACGACCAGCCGGCGGCCGTCGCGCTCGGCGGCACCGACGAAGCTCGCCCGGGCGCGGCTGGTGAAGCCGTTCTTGATGCCGAGGCCGCCCTCGTAGCTCTTGAGCAGCTTGTTCTTGGTGTACATCTCGATCCGCGCGCTGCCCGGCGCGCTGACGCTGCCGCGCTTCATGGCGGCGTACGCCGCGAAGTCGGGGTCGGCCATGCCGGCCCGCGCGATGAGCGCCAGGTCGTACGCCGAGCTGACCTGGCCCTCGGCGTCCAGGCCGTGCGGGTTCACGGCGCGGGTGTCGTAGGCGTGCAGGCTGCGCGCCTTCTCGTTCATCAGCGCGGCGGTGGCCTCCTGGCCCCCGGCGGCTGAGGCGAGGACGTTCGCGGCGTCGTTGCCGCTGACCATCATCAGCGCCGAGAACAGCTCGGAGATCGGGTATCCCACGCGCTCGACCAGCCCGACCTTGCTGCCCTCGACGTTGATGTCGTCGAAGACCGGCACCACCTTGCGGGTGGGCTCGAGGATCGGGATCAGGGTGACCGCGGTCAGCGTCTTGAGGGTGCTGGCCGGGGCGTAGCGGCCGTGCGCGTCCTTCGCGGCGAGCACCTTGCCGCTGTCGAGGTCGGCGACCACGAAGCTGCTCGCCGAGATGCCCGCCGGCAGCGCCGGAGCGGTGCGGTCGACCACCACACCGGGTGAGCCGAGCCGCTCGCCGCCGACGGTCTCGTCCTCCGGTCCGGCCGCTGCCGGGGTCGCCGTGACGACGACCGCGAGCACTGCTGCGGTGACCAGTCGGAGGGGAGTGCGCACGGCTCCGGACGCTACCGGCGGAGGCGCCCCGCCGCCGTCAGCCACACCGCCGTACGGCAAGAGGACCAGGCGTCAGACGCGGCGGAAGATCAAGGCGCGCTTGACCTCCTGGATCGCCTTCGTGACCTGGATGCCGCGGGGGCAGGCGTCGGTGCAGTTGAAGGTCGTGCGGCAGCGCCACACGCCCTCCTTGTCGTTGAGGATCTCCAGCCGCTCCTCGGCGCCGGCGTCACGGCTGTCGAAGATGAAGCGGTGGGCCGCGACGATCGCCTGCGGGCCGAAGTACTGGTCGTCGACCCAGTAGACCGGGCACGACGAGGTGCAGGCGGCGCACATGATGCACTTCGTCGTGTCGTCGAACCGCTCGCGGTCCTCGGCCGACTGCAGTCGCTCGCGGCTCGGCTCGCGGCCCTCGGTGATGAGGAACGGCTTGACCGCCTTGAAGGCGTCGAAGAACGGCTCCATGTCGACGACGAGGTCCTTGAGGACCGGCAGCCCCTTGATCGGCTCGACCAGGATCTCGTCGCCGAGGTCCTTCACCAGCACCTTGCAGGCCAGCCGGTTGACGCCGTTGATGCGCATCGCGTCGGAGCCGCAGACGCCGTGCGCGCAGGAGCGGCGGAAGGTGAGCGATCCGTCCTGGTACCACTTGATCTGGTGCAGCGCGTCGAGCAGGCGGTCGCCCTTCTCGACCGGCACCTCGAAGGTCTGCCAGTTCGCCTCGGGGTCGACCTCGGGGTCGAAGCGGCGCACCTTGATGGTGACCATCCGCTGGTGCTCGGCGACGGGCGAGGGAGCTGCCGACGGACGGTCCTCGGTGACAGTCATCAGTACTTGCGCTCCATCGGCTGGTATCGGGTCTGCACGACCGGCTTGTAGTCCAGCCGCACGTCGGACTGGAAGCCGGGAGCGGCCTTGTAGGCCATCGTGTGGCGCATGAAGTTGACGTCGTCGCGGTTCGGGTAGTCCTCGCGGAAGTGCCCGCCGCGCGACTCGTTGCGCGCCTTCGCCGACACCACCAGGCACTCGGCCAGGTCGAGCAGGAAGCCCAGCTCGACGGCCTCGAGCAGCTCGGTGTTGTAGCGCATCCCGCGGTCGGCGACGCCGACGCGCAGGTAGCGCTCCTTGAGGGCCGCGATGTCGATCTCGGCCTGCTTGAGCGTCGCCTCGGTGCGGTAGACGGAGGCGTTGGTGTCCATCGTCTCCTGCAGGTCGGCGCGGATCCGCGCGACCAGCTCGGTGCCGCCGCCCTCGCGGAGCCGCTGCAGCAGCGTGAGCGTGTCCGCCTCGGGTGAGGGCGGCAGGTCGACGAAGTCGTGGCTGTTGGCGTACGCCGCAGCGGACAGGCCGCCCCGCCGCCCGAAGACGTTGATGTCGAGCAGGGAGTTCGTGCCGAGGCGGTTCGCGCCGTGCACCGACACGCACGCGACCTCGCCGGCGGCGAACAGGCCGGGCACGACGTCGGTGTTGTTGCGCAGCACCTGGGCGTCGATGTTGGTCGGCACGCCGCCCATCGCGTAGTGCGCGGTCGGCTGGATCGGGATCGGGTCGGTGTAGGGCTCGATGCCGAGGTAGGTGCGGGCGAACTCGGTGATGTCCGGCAGCTTCGCGTCGAGCTGCTCCGGCGGCAGGTGCGTCAGGTCGAGCAGCACGTGGTCGCCCGCCGGACCGCAGCCGCGGCCCTGGCGGATCTCGGTGTAGATGGCGCGGGCGACCATGTCGCGCGGCGCGAGGTCCTTGATGGTGGGGGCGTAGCGCTCCATGAAGCGCTCGCCGTCCTTGTTGCGGAGGATGCCGCCCTCGCCGCGGGCGCCCTCGGTGAGCAGGATGCCCATCTTCCAGATGCCGGTCGGGTGGAACTGGAAGAACTCCATGTCCTCCAGCGGCAGGCCCTTGCGGTAGACGATGCCCATGCCGTCGCCGGTCAGGGTGTGCGCGTTCGAGGTGACCTTGAAGACCTTGCCGAAGCCGCCGGTCGCGAACAGGACCGCCTTGGCGTGGAAGACGTGCAGGTCGCCGGTCGCCAGCTCGTACGCCACGACACCGCTGGTGACCTGCTGGCCGTCCACCTCGGTCAGGGCGAGGTCGAGGACGTAGAACTCGTTGAAGAAGTCGATGTCGTGCTTCACGCACTGCTGGTAGAGCGTCTGCAGGATCATGTGGCCGGTCCGGTCCGCCGCGAAGCACGAGCGGCGTACGGCGGCCTCGCCGTGGTTGCGGGTGTGCCCGCCGAAGCGGCGCTGGTCGATCCGGCCCTCAGGGGTGCGGTTGAACGGCAGGCCCATCTTCTCGAGGTCGAGGACCGCGTCGATGGCCTCCTTGCACATCACCTCGGCGGCGTCCTGGTCGACGAGGTAGTCGCCGCCCTTGACCGTGTCGAAGGTGTGCCACTCCCAGTTGTCCTCCTCGACGTTGGCGAGGGCGGCGCACATGCCGCCCTGCGCCGCGCCGGTGTGGGAGCGGGTCGGGTAGAGCTTGGTCAGCACGGCGGTCCGCGACCGCTGGCCGGCCTCGAGAGCGGCGCGCATGCCGGCGCCGCCGGCACCCACGATGATCGTGTCGTACCGGTGGTGGTGGACGTTCGCCATGGTGGAGGCGCTCCCTTAGCCCGTGATGTCGGGGTCGAAGGTGAAGATCACGAGAGTGCCGAGGACGAGCACGAGGAACGACGAGACGTAGAGCAGCATCTTCAGCCAGAAGCGGGTGCCGTCGCGCTCGGCGTAGTCGTTGATGATCGTGCGCAGGCCGTTCGTGCCGTGCAGCATCGCCAGCCACAGCTGGACCAGGTCCCAGGTGCGCCAGAACGGCGAGGCCCAGCGGCCGGCCACGAAGCCGAAGTTGATGCGCTGCACCCCGTCGTCGAGCAGCAGCATGATGAACAGGTGGCCGAGCACGAGGAAGACCAGCAGCAGGCCTGAGATCCGCATGAAGATCCACGCGTACATCTCGAAGCTGGTGCCGCGCCGGGTCGTGGAGCGGGTCCGACGGCTGCGCGGCGCCTCGAGCCCGAGCCCGGCGGTGGTCTCCGCGCCGGAGTCGGCGACGGCGGTCACGCGGCGCTCCCGAAGAGCTCGGCGACGGTGTGCTCCACCATCCGCCAGGTGGCCGGGACCATGACGACGACGAGGATGCCGACGACGGCGTACGTCATCTGCTTCTGGTAGCGCGTGCCCTTGGCCCAGAAGTCGATGAGCATCACCCGGATGCCGTTGAGCGCGTGGAAGAGCACCGCACCGACCAGGCCCACCTCCATGAGGTTGACCAGCGGCGTCTTGTAGGTGTCCATGATCCGGTCGTAGGAGTCGGGGGAGACCCGGACCAGGGCCGTGTCCAGCACGTGGGCGAAGAGGAAGAAGAAGATCAGGACGCCGGTGACGCGGTGCGCCACCCAGCTCCACATGCCCTCGCGCCCCCGGTAGAGGGTCCCTGCTGGTGCCTGCACCGCGTCGCCTTCCCGCCTGACCAGGCGCTCACCTGGATCGAGTCATGCTATCGACGGCTCCGCGGCCTGGCGCGCCGGGCGCTGTGACGCTCTGCACACCTGGCCGCACCGCGCTCAGGCGTCGGGGTCGAACGTCGCCGCCATCTGCTCGAAGACCGGGAGCGCGTCCTCCCAGTCGCCGGCGCGCACCTGCCAGTAGAGGGCGTACGCCGACTCGCCGTCCTCCGCGACCACCCGGCGGTCGACCACGCGCAGCGCGGTCTGGTCGAAGTAGGTGAACTCCAGGTCGGCGGCGTCCAGCCCCTTGAAGTCGACCTCCTCGAGCCGCAGCTCCTGGTACTGCCCGAGGCTGGCGGCCAGCTGCGGCGAGAAGCCCTGCCAGTCCTCGATCGCGCTGGGTCCGGGGTCGGTCGTGTAGTCGATGCGCAGCGTGCGGCGTGCCTGCGGGTCGCGGAGCTGCACCTGCGTGCCGCGGTAGGTCGACTGCACGAAGCCGGGCGGTACGCCGATGCTCCAGCCCTCTGCCTCGTCGACGTAGCGCGTCCAGCCCTCGGGCAGCTCCCCGCTGTCGGCGGAGGCGCTGGGGGAGGCGTCGCCGCCCGGGGTGAGGGCGTTGAGCCCGGACCTGCCGGGGTCGGTGAGCAGCACGAAGGCGACGATCCCCGCGCCGAGCAGCAGGGCGAGGCCCAGCAGCAGCGGGGTGCGCGAGCGGCGCTCCTCCGGCTCGGCGGCCGCGGCCTCGCGCACCTCGCGGACGGGCAGCGCCGTGGTGCGCTCGGACTCCGGCTTGTCCGGCAGCGGGACCGCGAGCGTCGGCGAGGGGTCGACCGACCTCGCGGTCGGCGAGACCGCCACCCGCTCCAGCTCGCGCTGCGCCTCGGGGATCGACATCCGGGCCTGGGGGTCGCGCTCGAGCAGCCCCTCGAGCACCTTCTCCAGCGGGCCGGACCGCTCGAACGGCTCGTGCTCCCCGGTCACCACGGCGGTGACGGTCAGCAGCGGCTCGCCGCCGTCGAAGGGCGGCTTGCCCTCGACGGCGGTGAACAGGGTGGCGCCGAGCGACCACAGGTCCGACGGCGGCGCGGGCGCCTGGCCGCGGGCGCGCTCCGGCGCGATGTAGGACGGGGAGCCCAGCAGCAGGCCGGTGCTCGTGATGCTCGAGTCGCCGGCGGAGGAGGCGATCCCGAAGTCGGTGAGGACGACCCGCTCGAGCGCGCCGTCGAGGTCGGAGAGCAGGACGTTGCCGGGCTTGACGTCGCGGTGCACGATGCCGCGGGCGTGCGCGGCCTCGAGGGCGCCGAGCAGGCACAGGCCGATCCGCGCGGTCTGCTGCGGCGTGAGCGGTCCGTCCGCGCGGACGACCTGGGACAGCGTGCGGGCCTCGACGAGCTCCATGACGAGGTACGGCGCCCCGTCCTCCTCGACGACGTCGTAGACGGTGACGGCGCTCGGGTGGTCCAGCCGGGCGGCGGCGCGCGCCTCGCGGCGGGTGCGCTCGCGCAGCACGTCGCGGTCCTCGTCGGACAGCCCGTGCGGGAAGGTGACCTCCTTGACGGCCACGCACCTGCCCAGCACGGAGTCCTCGGCGCGCCAGACCGTGCCCATGCCGCCCGTGCCGAGCGGTGAGAGCAGGCGGTAGCGCCCCGCGACGAGCCGTCCTTCGGGTTCCACGACTCCTGCCTACCCCCTCCGCCCCGGCGATCATGCGCCGGGGTGACGGACGTCGCGCCTCAGGCGGGCGCGAAGCGCTCCGCGATGGCTGCCAGGTCCTTCTTCATGCCGTCCGCGTCGCGCTTCGGCGTCTGCAGGTAGAGCGAGTAGCCGGTGCCGTCCACGACGAAGACGCGGTTGAGGACGTGCAGGCCCTCGTAGGTGAACTCCCAGTCGGCCGCCTCGTAGCCGCGGTAGTCGACCGCGTCGATCCGGATCTGCTCGTACGACGGGTGCCGGCGCTGGAAGTCCTTCGCCTGCGCCTCGCGGTCGGCGACGGCGTCGGGCTTGCCCGGACCGCTGTCGACGCGCAGGGTCCGGCCGACCATGCGCGTCACCAGCGCGATGCCGTCGTCGAGCACGTCGGCGGGGTAGCCCTCCGCGCGCAGGGCGTCGGCGATGACGCGCGCTTCGCCGGCCGGTGCGTCGTCGCCCGGTTGCCAGCCGCGCCATGCGGCGAAGTCGGCGTGTTCCAGCGCGGCGTGCAGCGCGACGCCGAAGCGCGGGCCGGCGAAGCGCGGGTCGAAATCGCCGGCGCCGGCCGCGTCCGCGGGCGCGGCTTCCGCTTGGGCCGCGTCGGCATCGGGCGCGGCCGGTTCGTCGCGGCCGCCGGGCACCGGCAGCGTGGCCGCCGTGGACGAATCACTGCCGGCGTCGGCGCGCGCCAGGCCGGAGAAGCTGTACACCCACCAGTCGCTGGCCAGCACGCGCGTGGCGATGCGCGCGGCGGGCACCTCGGCGTCGGTGTCCGGCGGCAGCCGCGGCAGGCTTGCCGGCGGCGGCGTGGCATCAAGGCGGATGCCGGACGCGGCGGCGAGCGCCCCCGGGTCGCGCAGCATCGGCGCCAGCGCGGCCTGGCCGTGGTTGTAGAACAGGCCGGTCGCGGTCCACAGCGCGTGCCGGGCGCGGGTCATGCCGACATACAGCAGGCGCGCGTCCTCGGCTTGCTGCTCGATCTTCCACGCGGCTTTCGCGTCCTCCC
>JAKFFB010000091.1:0-3069 GCA_036675425.1 Actinomycetales bacterium
GCCTGCTGCCGGTCGCCCACCTGACCTGCGTCGGGCACACCACCGCCGAGCTCACCGCGATCCTCGACGAGCTCAGTGCCGCCGGCGTACGCCACGTGATGGCGTTGCGAGGCGACCCGCCCGCCGGTCCGGGCACCCCGTGGACGCCCACCGAGGGCGGGCTGACGTACGCCAACGAGCTGGTCGCCCTGATCCGCGAGCGGGCCGACATGCGCATCGGTGTCGCCGCGTTCCCCGAGGGCCACGTCGACGCCGCCGACCTCGAGACGGACGCGCGGGTGCTGAAGGCGAAGTACGACGCCGGCGCCGAGTTCGCGGTGACCGACATGGTGCTGCGCGCCTCCGACTACGTCGGCCTCGTCGAGCGGGCCGCCGCCGCGGGCGCCGACTTCCCGATCATCCCGGGCATCATGCCGATCCTCAACCTCCGCTCGATGCAGCGGATGGTCGAGTTCTCGCGCCGCCAGCTGCCCGAGGAGATCACCGCCCGGCTCACGCCGTACGCCGACGACCCCGCGCGGCTGCGCGCCGAGGGCATCGCGATCGCGACCGAGCTGTGCGAGGCGCTGCTCGACGCCGGGGCGCCCGGGCTCCACTTCTACACGCTCAACCGGTCCAAGGCGACGCGCGAGATCTTCGCCAACCTGCGCATCACGGTCTGACCGCGGTCCTTCGGGGGAGCACTACGGTGACGTCATGCACACCGTCACCGTGACCGGGACCGGCGCGAGCACCGTCGCGCCGGACACCGCCGTCGTCCGGCTCGCCGCCGTGGCCCGCGGCGCGGCCGTCGCCGAGGCCTACGAGGCCATGTCGGCCAGCGCCGCGAGTCTCGTCGAGGTCGCCGGGCGCCACACCGAGGAGCGGCGGATCGCCTCGACCGGGATCACGGTCTGGCCGTGGCACGACCACTCCGGCACCCGGCTGGGCTACGAGGCCCGTCACGCCTACACCGTCGGTTGCGCCGACCTGGCCGGGGCCGGCGCGATGCTCGCCGAGCTCGCGCGCGAGGTGGGCGACGGACTCGCCATCGACAGCGTGGGACTCGAGGTCACCGAGGACCACGGGGCCGGCGGCAAGGCACGCGAGGCGGCCTTCCACGACGCGAAGGAGCGCGCCGCCGCGCTGGCGAGGCTGGCCGGCGCCGGCCTCGGTGCCGTGCAGACGATCGTCGAGGGCGACGCCGGCCAGGGCGGGCCGGGACCGATGCCGAAGATGGCGATGATGCGTGACTCCGCGGGCGGGATCGAGCCGGGGGAGGCGACGGTCA
The DNA here is from genome assembly GCA_036675425.1 of Actinomycetales bacterium. Taxonomy (GTDB): domain Bacteria; phylum Actinomycetota; class Actinomycetes; order Mycobacteriales; family SCTD01; genus SCTD01. Next base: position 1,271 of record JAKFFB010000091.1, read on the forward strand.
CCACCTCGGTCACCGTCGTGTGGGAGCTCGTCTACTGACCCGTCGCGCGGTCAGGCCCGGCCGACGACCTCGGCGACCAGCGCCGCGCTGAGGCCGGCGAAGGGCAGCCCGGACCCCGTCGTCGCGTGCGCCCCGGCGGTCAGGACGTCGGGGATCGGCGTCCGTGGCCCCAGCCGCGTCCGTGCGGTGCGCGGGCCCTGCCAGAGCACCCCGTCCGGCGAACCACCCCACCGCTCGACGAGGTCGCGCGGCGATCGGTCGACCCGGGCGACCACCTGCCTGCGGACGTCGAGGCCCTGGCGGGCGAGCGCGGTGAGCACGTCCTCGGCCAGCCGGCCGCGACCCAGCACCGTCCAGGCCGTGGCGCCGTCGGGCGCACGGCCGCCGGTGCGCACCACGAGCAGCGGGTCGCCGTGGAGGACCACCTCGTGGGGCAGGTCGGGCACGTCGCCCTCGAGCCCGATGTGGCACACCACGGGCGGGATCGCGGGCATCGTGCGCCGGACGTACGACGCCAGGGCGGGCAGCCGGCGCGGGTCGATCGCGACGACCACCTGGTCCGCGGCGATCTCTCCCTGCGGCGTCCGCACCGCGGCCACCCGACCGCCGGTGAGCACCAGGTCCGTCGCGGCGGTGCCGGTCAGGACGGTGACTCCGCGCAGGGTCAGCCGATCGGCCATGGCCGTGCCGAGCGCGGCCAGTCCGCCGGGGACGGTCCAGGCGCCGAACCGCTGCTCGAGGTAGACGTCGACGCCGGCGAAGACGGGTGCGTCGCGCAGCTCGTGGCCGTCCATGACGAGCCGGTGTCCCGCCACCAGTCGCAGCCGCTCGTCACGGAAGGTCCGGCGCAGCCGCTTCTCCAGCGACTCCCGCCGTCCGAGCAGCTCGGTGAGCTCGCGTGGCGCGACGTCGTCGTCGAAGGGCCGCTCGAACCACTCCTTGCGCAGCAGCTCCCACACGTCGCCGTACGACGCCACGTGGTCGACCCACTGCTGGCCGAGGCCCGGACCGAGGCCGTCGACGGCGGCGAGCTGGGCCGCGCGAGAGCCACCGGGCAGCCGGAGGGACGAACCGTCCTCGAAGCGGTGCTCGCGCACCAGGTCGAGCGGCTGGAGGTCGACCTCGCGCTCCAGAGGACGGCCCGACTTGCGGAAGAGGTCGCGGATGACGGCCGGCAGGAGCGTGCTCGTCGGGCCGGCGTCCCACGCGAAGCCGTCGAGCTCCTCGGTGCGCAGCGCGCCCCCCAGGGTGGTCGAGCTCTCCAGCAGCGTGACGTCGTGGCCCAGCTTGGCCAGGCGTGCCGCTGCGGCCATGCCGCCGAAGCCGCCACCCACCACCACGACACGAGCCACGGGGGAACCCTAGGCGACCTGGTGGACCGGGCCCTTCTTCTTCCACCGGCGCCACCCGCGGCGGATCAGGCGGGCGACGAAGAACAGCATGACCAGGCCCAGGAGCAGCAGCACCCCGGCGATCGCGGCGGCCGCCTCCGGGTTCTCGATCGCGAACCACACCACGCCCAGCACCGCGACGTCCTCGGTCACGCTGGCCACCACGTTGGTGACGGGCTCGGGGGAGGCGTTGATGGCCAGCCGGCCGCCAGCCTTGACCAGGTGGCTCAGCAGGGCGGTGCCGCCGCCCACGACGCCGAGCACCGCCTGGTCGAGGGACGAGGCGTCACCGGCGAGCAGGACGCCGATGACCGCGCCTGCGGTCGGGCGGATCGCCGTGGAGATCGCGTCCCAGGTCGAGTCGATGTAGGGGATCTTGTCGGCGATGAACTCCATCGCGTAGAGGAA
>JAKFFB010000169.1:0-16452 GCA_036675425.1 Actinomycetales bacterium
GTCGGCGCGGACGCCTCCGGAGCGCTGCTTCTTGAACTTCATCAGTCCTGCTGCAGCGTGGCCCACAGGCCCTTGGCGTGCAGGCGGGCCACGTCGTGCTCCATCTGCTCGCGGGTGCCGCTGCTGACGACGGCCCGGCCCTTGTGATGGACGTCGAGCATCAGCTTCTCGGCGTGCGAGCGGGGGTAGCCGAACAGCTCCATCAGCACGTGCGTCACGTAGCTCATGAGGTTGACCGGGTCGTTCCAGACGAGGGTCACCCAGGGCCGGTCCTCGTCGGTCGCCTCGTCGAGGTCGGGGAGGTCGAGCTCCGCCGGTGCAGTCACCCCTCCTCCTGCGCGCGCAGCTCCTTCTTGAGCACCTTGCCCGTGGTGTTGCGGGGCAGCTCGCCGCAGACGACGAACTCCCGCGGCACCGCGAAGCGGGCGAGCTTGCTGCGCACGAGCTCCTTGAGGTGCTCCTCGTCGATCGACCCGCCGCCCGCCGGGACGACGTGCGCGACGAGCCGCACGCCGTACGTCGGGTCCTCGACGTCGACCACGGCCACCTCGTCGACCGAGGGGTCCTCGGCCAGCACGTCCTCGACCTGCCCGGGGTAGACGTTCTCGCCGCCGATGACGACCATGTCGTCGTCGCGGCCGAGCACCGTGAGCCGGCCGCTGTCGTGCAGCACGCCGAGGTCGCCGGTCGAGATCAGGCCGTCGAGGCGGTCCTTGTCCGAGCCGTCGGTGTAGCCCTCGAAGGAGAGCCCGCTGCCGACGAAGATCCGGCCCGGGGTGCCGGGCGGGCAGTCCTTGCCGTCCTCGTCGACGACGCGCAGCGTCACGCCGTGCGGCGGGCGCCCGGCGGTGCGGGGATCGGCGGCGAGGTCCTCCGGCGAGGCGACCGCGGCGTAGGCCACCTCTGTCGAGCCGTAGAGGTTGTAGAGGACGGGCCCGAAGGTCGCCTGCACCCGTTCGACGAGGTCGCCCGGGAGCGCGCTGCCGCTGCTGGCGATGATGCGCAGGGACGAGGTGTCGTAGGCCTTCTCGCCGATCGCCCTGACCAGCTTCTCGAGCATCACGGGCACCACGACGAGCGTCGTCGCGCGGTGCTCCTCGACCGCCGCGAGGACGCGGTGCGGGTCGAACTTGCGCTGCATCACCACGGTCGAGCCGAGCAGCATGGCGAGCGAGAGGTGACCCAGGCCCCAGGCGTGGAAGCCCGGTGCGGCGAGCACCGTCGTCTCGCGCGCCTTGAGCGGGATCGCCGACAGCGCCGCGATCGCGTCATCGACGGTCGCGCCGCTGCGGGCCGCGCCGCGGGGCGCGCCGGTGGTGCCGCTGGTGAGGATGACCTGCCGCGAGGTGTGCCCGGGCTTCGGCGGCGGCCCCAGCGTCGAGGTCAGCGCGAGGTCGGCCAGCGCCTCGGTCGTGACGGACGTACGCCCCTCGAGCGCGGGGCCGAGCAGTCCGCGGAACTCCTCGTCGTGCAGGACCATGACCGCCTTCTCGCGGTCGAGCACCTGCGCCAGCGGGTCGCCCGCGGAGCCGGTGTTGAGGTAGAGCACGTCGGCGCCGGCCTTGGCCAGCGCGACGGCGCCCTCGACCAGGCCGCGGCCGTTGCGGGCCATCAGCCCGACGGCCTCACCGGGGCGCAGCCCGCGGGCGCGCAGCTCGCTGGCCAGCAGGTTGGTCCGCAGGTCGACGTCGCGCCAGGTCAGCCCGCCCTCGTCGTCCACCAGGGCGAGCCGGTTCGGGTGGCGCGCCGCTCCGGCGGCGTAGCCGGTGGCCGGCGTGATCCCCCAGCGCAGGACCGCGAGGCCCATGCCGATGAGCCGGTCGGGGCGGGTGGGCGTGAGCAGCCCGGCGCGGCCGAGCACGCGCGCACCGACGACGTCGATCAAGCGGACCTCCAACGAGCGGGGCCTCCACGGTGCCACGCCCGGGCAGCGGGCGAGCACGCGGCACCGCTTGCCAGCCGCGGACGGAGGCTGGAGGCTGTCGCGGTGACCGTCGCGCCCCCGGCCGCCAGCGCGGTCGACGAGGGCGACTCGCTGCGGCGCACGGCGCTCACCCTCCAGCGCTCCCTGCTGCCGACCCGGGTCCCGTCGACCGACGAGCTGGAGGTCGCGGCCCGCTACTCCGCGGGCGCGGGCGACGGCGAGGTCGGCGGCGACTGGTACGACGTCGTCGCGCTCGGCGGCGGCCGGCTCGGCATCGTCATCGGCGACGTCATGGGGCGCGGCGTGCCCGCCGCCGCGCTGATGGGCCAGCTGCGGACGGCCGTGCGCACGTGCGCCCGTCTCGACCTGCGCCCGGGCGAGGTGCTCGACGTGCTCGACGGGCTGCTGCGCGACCTGGACCAGGACGCCATCGCGACCTGCGTCTACGCCGCGTTCGACCCGCACACCCGGCAGCTCGTGCTCGCCAGCGCCGGCCACCTCCCGCCGCTGATCCGCTCGGCGGACGGTTCGGTCCGCGCGCTCCGCGTGGAGGTGTCCGCACCTCTCGGACTCGGCGACCCCTCCCGCGAGGCGACGGTGCAGCTGCACCCCGGCGCGCTGCTCGCGCTCTACACCGACGGGCTGGTGGAGGTGCGCGGCAGCGACCTCGACGTCGGCATCGCCGAGCTGTGCCGGGTGGTCGGGGCCGGTCCGGCCGGGCTGGAGGCGCTCGCCGACGAGGTCATGTCGCGGATGACGTCATCGGGCTCCGACGACGACATCGCGCTGCTGCTCGCGCGCGTGCCGGCCGACGTCGACGCGCGCTCGCGGACGGTCCGGCTCGAGGTCCCGCGCGAGCGGGCGCTGATGTTCGACGTGCGCGGGCAGGCGCGGCTGGCGATGCGCTCGTGGCAGCTGCTCGACGAGGTCGTCGACACCGCGACGCTGCTCGCCTCCGAGCTCGCGACCAACGCGCTCGTGCACGGCCGCGGCCGGATCGAGCTGCGGCTGCGGCTCACCCGCGACCGGCTGGTGCTCGAGTCGGTCGACGAGGGCCAGCACATGCCCCGTCGCCGGCGCGCGGGCGACGACGAGGAGGGCGGTCGCGGGCTGCACCTGGTCGCGACGCTCGCCGACCGCTGGGGCTTCCGGGCCACCGACGACGGCAAGGTGGTCTGGGCCGAGGTCGACCTGGCCTGAGCGCTAGATGCGGAACGACAGCGGGGTCGCCTTGCAGTCGCTGACGGGGACGCCGGTGCGCTTGTGCACCTTGCCGTCGGTGGTCGTCAGCCAGAGGACGTACTTCTGCTTGCTGGCGAGCGCCGGGATGACGTAGTACCCGTCGCGGGGGAAGCCGGCGCTCCCCCAGCCCTGGTAGAAGGGCCAGGCGTTCCACTTGGTCTCGGTCCAGGCGAAGACGTTGCGCACCTTCACCGGCTGCCCTGCGGCGTTCACGATCTTGCCCTGGATGTTCCCGGCGGTGCCCTTGTAGGCGCACTGCATCGGCAGCCGGATCGGCAGGCCCTGCGTGCCGACGGGCACGACGTGCTTGTTGGCGTAGCCGTACTTCGTGGTGTTCGACGGGTTGAAGCACCAGTTGCCGTTGGCGTCCTTGCACGGGCTGCCGGCGTAGCCGCGGGAGTAGACCTCGATGTAGGCGCCGACCGCGTTGCTCGGCAGGCTGCCGACCTTCCACGCGCGGGTGGTGCGGTTGCCGTCCTTCATGACGCTGCCCTGCGGCGCGCCCTCCGGACCGACGAAGTGGTTGAGGTAGAGCTGCGGCACGGAGTAGGCGCCGGTCTTGGCGCAGCCGTAGGACGCGCTCCTGGGGTCGGTGTTCAGCGCCCGGCCGTTGCGGTCGACGACGTCGACGCCGATCGAGACGTTGACGTCGCGGTTGTCCTGGCCGAAGACCGTCCCGCTGATGCTGCGCCCGCTGTTGCTCGCGCAGGCGGCCTGCGCCGGCGCGCTCACGAGCGCCGGGACCAGCCCTGCCACCACCGCCACCGTCACGCCGACCAGTCCTGCTCGTGCTGCTCGTCCCGCTCGCATGCCTCTCCCGACTCGACCCCCGTCCCTCTCTTCTTCGGTCGGCGGAGCCGTCCACGTGAGCGATCCTGCCGGATTCGTCCAGGACCTTCGCCCCTGTCCGGGACCGCACGCCTCGCCGATCCTGAGGGCAGTCGAAGGAGGTGGACACCATGTCCGCTCTGCACCCCGCCGGTCCGGGAACCCACGTGTACGACGAGCTCGTCGAGGACGCGGTCCGCGCCCCGTCGCCGCGCAACACCCAGCCGTGGCGCTTCCGGGAGCTGACCGACGCCGTCGAGCTGCACGCCGACCTGAGCCGCGCGCTCCCGGTCAACGACCCGGCGCACCGCGAGCTGCTCATCAGCTGCGGCACCGCGCTGGCCAACCTGTGCGCGTCCGCCGAGCACCACCACCTGGCCCCGCAGGTCGAGCTCTTCCCGGACGACGACCGCCAGCACGTCGCCACCGTGCACCTCAGCCCGACGCCGGCCTACACCGACGCGCGCCTGTCGTACGGCATCCGGCTGCGCACCACGTGGCGCGACGCCTTCGCCGACCGGCCGGTGCCGGAGCGGGTCGTGACGGAGATGCTCGACGCGGCGCACGAGCCCGGCGTGTGGGCCGTGGTGGTCGACGACGACGACCTGCCCGAGGTGCTGGGCCTGATCACCAGCGGCGACCACTTCCAGTACGCCGACGACGGCTGGCGGCACGAGCTCGCCCGCTGGCTGCACCCGCGCGGCGCCGGTGACGGGCTGGTCGTGCCGCGCGTCGCCGGTGCGCTCAGCCGGTTCCTGGTGTCCCACCTCGACATCGGGGAGCGGACCGCTCGCGACGACGTCGCCCTCACCGAGTCGGCGCCGGTCGTCGTGGTGCTCGGCACCGAGACCGACGACGAGACCGCCTGGGTGCACGCAGGGATGGCGCTGCAGCGGCTGCTCCTGACGGGGGCCGTGCAGGGCGTCCAGGCGATGTTCTCCAACCAGCCGTGCCAGGTGCCGGTGCTCCGGCCGCTGCTCGCCTCGGTGCTCGGCCACCCGCACCCGCAGGTGCTGCTGCGCCTCGGCTACCCGACCGAGGCCCCGGCTCCGACACCGCGCCGCCCGGTCGACGCGCTGCTGGAGGAGTGAGCTACCAGTCGGTGCGGTGCTGCACCCGCTTGTCGACGGCGACCACCGCCCACGCGACGACGGCGAGACCGCCTACGCGCAGCCAGGTCTCGCCGCTCAGGGGTGCGGTGTGGAACGCCGCGTTCAGGACCGGCAGGTACGTCAGCGCCGCCTGCGCGAGCACCTGGAGCGCCACGCCGCCGACCATCCAGCGGTTCGCCAGCAGGCCGCTCCGCACGCGCCCGCTCAGCGATCGGCAGCTGAACAGGTAGAGCAGCTCGATCGCGACGAAGAGGTTCACGGCGGCGGTGCGGGCCTCGGCGAGACCGGCCCCGCCGCCCCGCTCCCAGGTGAACAGCCACCACGTGGCGCCGACGGTCAGCACCGACAGCAGCAGCACGCGCGCGACGAGCGGGGCCGTCAGGAGCGGCCGGGCGGCGTCCCGTGGCGGACGCTGCATGATGCCCCGCTCCTTGGGCTCGAAGGCGAGGGTCAGCCCGAGCAGCACCGCGGTGGTCATGTTGATCCAGAGGATCTGCGTGGGCAGGATCGGGAGTGCCGTCCCGAGGGCGATCGCGACCAGGATGACCAGGCCCTCGCCCATGTTCGTCGGCAGCGTCCAGACGATGAACTTGGAGAGGTTGTCGAAGACGCCACGGCCCTCCTCGACGGCCGCCTCGATGGTCCCGAAGTCGTCGTCGGTGAGCACCATGTCGGCGGCCTCCTTGGCCACCTCGGTCCCGCCGCGTCCCATCGCGATGCCGATGTCCGCCCGGCGCAGCGCCGCCGCGTCGTTGACGCCGTCACCCGTCATCGCGACGACGCGGCCCCGCGCCTGCAGCGCCTCGACCAGCCGCAGCTTCTGCTCCGGCGAGACGCGCGCGAGCACCACGGCGCGGTCCACCGCCTCCGGGTAGTCGGCCGAGGAGAGGTCGTCCAGCTCGGCGCCGGTGAGGACGTCCCCCGGCCGCCGCTCGGGGAGCAGCCCGACCTGCGTGGCGATCGCGACGGCCGTACGCACGTGGTCCCCGGTGATCATCTTGACCGCGATGCCCGCGGACCGGCAGGCGGCGACCGCGTCCGCGGCGGCCGGTCGCGGCGGGTCCTGCATCGCCTGCAGCCCGGTCAGCGTCAGCTCGCCCGCGAGAGCGCGCTCGAGGTCGACGCCGTCGGGCACCGTCCGTACGGCGGTGGCCAGCACGCGCAGTCCCTCGGCCGACAGCGACGCCGCCACGTGCAGCGCAGCGTCCCGGTCCACCGGAGCGAGCGACCCGTCGGGGCGCATCTCGGTGGCGCAGCGCGCGAGCACCCGCTCCGGTGCGCCCTTGACCAGGAGCACCCGCCGCCGCGCGGCGGGCTCGGCGTGCAGGGTCGCCATCCAGCCGCGCTCGGAGCTGAACGGCAGGGTGTCCAGCCGCGGCAGCTGCTCCGCAGTCAGCCCGGCCTTGCGCGCGACGACGAGCATCGCGGCCTCGGTCGGGTCGCCGACGACGCCCGGCACCCCGTCCACGGCGGTGAGCGACGCGTCGTTGCAGCCGGCTCCCGCGATCAGCCCCCAGCGCAGCGCCGCGTCGGTCTCGACGTCGGCCGTACGACCGGACACGTCCAGCAGCCGGCCGACCGGCGCGTAGCCGGCTCCGGTGACCTCGAGGCGCCGGTCCGGCGTCGTCACCACGCGCACCGTCATCTGGTTCTCGGTGAGCGTGCCGGTCTTGTCCGTGCAGATGACGGCGACGCTGCCGAGGGTCTCCACGGCGGGCAGCCGGCGCACCACCGCCCGCCGGCGCGCCATGCGCACGACCCCGACGGCGAGGGTGATGGTGACCGCCGCGGGCAGTCCCTCGGGGATGGCCCCCACGGAGAGCGCGATCGCCGCGGTGACCATGTCCGCGGGGCGCTCGCCGCGGGCGACGCCGACGGCGAAGGTGAGCGCGGCCAGCCCGAGGATGACCACGGACAGCACGCGGCTGAAGCGGGTGAGCTTGCGGGTCAGCGGCGTGGCCAGCGAGGTCGCCGAGCCGACCAGCCGGTGGATCTCACCGAGCTCGGTGCTCGATCCGGTCTCCACGACGAGCCCGGTGCCGCACCCGCCGGTGACCAGCGTGCCGGCGTAGAGCACGTTGCTGCGGTCCGCGACCGCGACCTCGACCGGCAGCGCGAGGACGTCCTTGCGCACCGGCTGCGACTCCCCCGTCAGCGCCGACTCGTCGACGTGCAGCTCGACGACGTGCAGCACGCGCAGGTCGGCGGGGACCCGGTCGCCCGCCTCCACCAGGACCAGGTCCCCCGGCACCAGGTCCTGCGACGGCAGCTGCCGCGCCCGCCCGTCGCGGACGGTCCGCGCCTCGGTCTGCACCATCCGGGCCAGTGCCTCGAGGGCGGACTGCGCCCTCGTCTCCTGCACGTAGCCGACTGCCGTGTTGAGCAGCACCACCCCGAGGATCACCGCGGAGTCGACGAGCTCGCCGATGACCGCGGTCACGGCGCCCGCCGCGAGCAGGATGAGCACCAGCGGCGAGCTGAGCTGGCGCAGCACCCGCGTCACCGGGCCGTCGGGACGTCCTCGGGGCAGCACGTTCGGCCCGAAGCGCCGCAGCCGCTGCTCGGCCTCGGCGGACGTGAGGCCGGCGACCGGGTCGCTCTGCAGGAGCAGCACGACCTCGTGCGCGGGCAGCCCGTGGTGGGCGCACGCCGGGTCGGGAACCGTGCTGGTCACGAGACCAGCCCACGCCGCTCGCGCCGTCGGCGCCAGAGGCGTTCGGCCCTGCCCGCGCTGCGCCTGCCGCGGGCGAGGACGTTCGCCTCTGGCGGCGCACCGGTGCGCCGCGCAGGCTCGAGGCGCAGGACCTCACCGAGGTCCGTGACCCGAGGGGGTCGCCATGATCGCGCTTGCGCTCCTCGTCGTCCTGATGGCCGTCATCGCCGCGGTCGCCTTCCAGCGGTGGACGAGCCATCGCGGAGCCGTGGCTCGGCCAGGCACCGAGGCGACACCGCCCGGCCGCGTGTCCCTGCTCACGGAGGCCGTCGCCTACATCGGCGCCATCCTGGTGATCGCCGGCGGGGCCGCCGGCGTCGGGCAGCGCTGGGACGAGATCTCCGCGTGGGGTCGCGTCGGCATCCTCGCGGGAGCCGCGGCGCTGTTCCTGCTCGCCGGGGCACTCGTCCGGCACGTCGCCGAGCCGGCGATCTCGCGGCTCGCGGCGGTCCTGTGGTTCGTCTCGGTGGCCGCCGCTGCGGGCGCCGTCGGGGTGGCCGGCCGGCAGCTCGCCGACCTGAGCGGCGAGCGGGTCGTCCTCGCCGTCGGGGTGGCCACCGCCGCCTACGGCGGCGTGCTGTGGCTGGCGCGACGCCGCGCTCTGCAGCAGGTCGCGGTGCTCGTCGGCCTGGTCCTGACGACGTTCGGCGCGACGGGGACGATCGCCGGCGGTGAGCCGCCGCTGCTGCCCACCGCGCTCGCGCTCTGGGCCGTCGGCCTCGCCTGGGCGGCGCTTGGCTGGTGGCGCCGCCTCGAGCCGATGTGGGCGGCCGTCCCGCTCGGCGTCCTGCTCGCGCTGTGGTCGCCGAGCATGGTGGTGGGACCGCACGGCTGGTACTACGCGATCGCGATCGGCACCGCCGCTGCCGTGATGGCGGTCAGCGTCCCGGCCCAGAACCCCGTGCTGCTCGGCATGGGCGCGCTGGCGATGTTCGGCTACGTGACCGGTGCCGTGGTGCGCTTCTTCGGTGACGCCCTCGGCGTGCCGGCCGCGCTGTCGCTGACCGGGCTGCTGATCCTGGGTCTCGCGCTCGTCACGGCGCGGCTGCTCAAGGCGGTCCGACCCTCCGAGGAGCTGGTCGCCGAGGACGCAGCCGACCGGGAGCTGCACCCGGTCGGCTGAACGACGAAGGGCGCCCGCCCTGCGACGGTCCTCTCGAACCGCCGCAGGGCTGACGCCAACAACGTGCGTACGCCGCTGGGGCGGACGTCACGCTCTTGGAGGTGGCGGGAATCGAACCCGCGTCCTCCGGTGCTTCAGCAGGGCTTCTCCGGGCGCAGCCGGCATCGATTTTCTCGGCCCTCCCGATCTCGCCGGCGAGTCGGGAACGGGCCCAGCCGCGGTAGCTCACCACCCGCCCCCGCGGCCAAAGCGGGTGGTGGTCCTCCTAGCGATGCCAGGTCCTGGGCCGGAGGCTCTCCCAGGCTGACAGCGACGCTCTAGCTGCTAGGCAGCGAGGGCGTACGCGCGCTGATCATTGTCGGCGCTTGATTTTTTGCGACGTTGTTGGTTAACGAGATCATCGTCGCCTTCCTCGGCCCGCTTCACCTGCCTCGACATCCGAAGTCGAGACCTGTCACCCCCTTCGTGGTGTGTCCACGACAGGGTAACGCCGGGGACCGACGGGTTGTGCCCGGTCAGCCGGCGATCGCGCGCAGGTGACGTCCCTCGACGTCGGTACGCGGACCGGGCACCGCGCGCGGCACCTGGCGCAGGCCGAGCGCCTTGCGGAGCGCGTCGGCGGGCATCGGCCGGCCGAGGTGGTAGCCCTGCGCGAAGTCGCAGCCCAGGGTGCGCAGCGCCTCGGCGAGCACCTCGTCCTCCACGCCCTCGCCGACGGCGCGTGCGCCGAGGCTGTGCGCGAGCTGCACGGTCGCGCGGACCAGCGCGCGAGCGCTCTCGGAGTCGGCGAGGCCGCCGACGAAGCTGCGGTCGATCTTGACCTCGTTGACGGCGACGCGCTGCAGGAAGGCCAGCGAGGAGTAGCCGGTGCCGAAGTCGTCGACGGAGAGCTGGACGCCCATCGTGCGCAGCGCGCCGAGGACCTCCTCGACCACCTCGAGCTCGCTCATCATCGTGGTCTCGGTGATCTCGAGGACGAGCCGCTCGGCGGGCAGGCCGTGGCGCAGCAGCACCCGGCCGACGTCGGTGGAGATCTCCTTGTCGAGCAGGTTGCGCGCCGAGAGGTTGACCGCGACCGTGAGCTGCGAGCCGTCAGCCGCCCAGCTGGCGCACTCGGCCACGGCCTTCTCGATGACGACCATCGTGAAGTCGCGGATCAGACCGGAGTGCTCGACGGCACCGATGAACGTGTCCGGCGCGAGCAGGCCCCGCTTGGGGTGCTGCCACCGGACCAGCGCCTCGGCGCCGACAGGGCTGCCGGTGGCGAGGTCGAACTGCGGCTGGAAGTAGACGACGAACTGGTCCTCGGCGAGCGCGGTGCGCAGCTCGGCGGCGAGGGCGAGGCGGTGCAGGCTCGACTCGTCCCGGTCGACCCGGTAGTGCGAGAAGGAGCCGCGGGCCGTCTTCGCCTGGTAGAGCGCGACATCTGCGCGGCGCAGCAGCTCGTCGAAGGAGGATGCATCCGCGGGGTAGCAGGCGACGCCGACGCTGCCCTCGATCGACAGCCGCAGCCCGTCGAAGCCGACCGGCTCCGAGAGGACGGTGAGCAGCCGGGCCGCGACGGCGTCGGCGTGCTCCGGCGTGCGCAGACCGCTGATGAGGACGGCGAACTCGTCACCACCGAGACGGCAGACCGCGTCGGCCTCCTTCACCGAGGAGACGATGCGCTGACCGACCTGCTGCAGGAAGACGTCACCGGCGGCGTGGCCGAGGGTGTCGTTGATCTCCTTGAAGTGGTCCAGGTCGATGATGAGCAGCGCCGACTGCCAGTCGTCGCTCGCACCGGCGAGCGCGATCTGGGCCTTGTCGTGGAGCAGCGCGCGGTTGCCGAGACCGGTCAGCCCGTCGTGCGACGCCTCGTACGCCTTGGCCTCGGCGTGGGTGCGCATCTCGCTGTAGAGAGCGACGTTCTGCAACGCGCTGCTCACGCTGTGACCGAAGGTCTTGAGCACCTGGCGCTCGCGCTTGGTGAGGTCGACCGGACCCCGGAAGCCGAGGCGGAGCACGCCCGCCTTGCCCTGCGGTCCCTCGAGCGGCGTCGCGTAGACCATCAGCGCGGAGGTGTCCCCCGTGCCGTCGGACAGCGCGGATCCGCCGATGCCGTCGAGCGACTCCTGACGCACCTCGCGGACGCCGTCCGCACCGCCGGAGTAGAGGGTGCCCGGCCGGCCGCCGGCCGCGGCGACCAGCACCTCGACCGTGTCCGCCTTGAACATCGCCGCCGCGTTCACGATGACCGACGTCGCGACCGCGCTCTCGTCGAGCTGGTTCAGCTGGCGGCAGGCGCTCTCGAGCTGCTGCCACAGGTCCCTCTCCTGCATCGCGTGCAGGTAGCCGCGGTAGGCGGCGTACATGACGGCCAGCACGGGAGGCAGGACCAGCAGCGTGGGACGGCTCCAGACGGCCATCGCGACGACGCCGATGCCGACCAGGCCGTTGCCGAGGTCGACCAGGCTGCGCAGCCAGAGCCCCTTGCGCAGGACGTCCAGCCAGGCGAGGCGCTCCGACAGCGCGACGGCCAGCGCCACCGCGGCGCCGTTGAAGGCCGAGAAGACCAGCGCGCCGGCGGCGAGGGCGAAGCCCTGGCGTACGTCGAAGTGCGCGCCGTACGCCGCCTCTCCGCCCACCACCCACACGGTCAGACCGGCGAGCGCGGTGCCCAGCGCGAAGGCGGCGCCGTTGAAGAGGGACTTGAAGGGGTGGTGCCGCATGAGCGAGTGGTAGGCCAGCACCGCGAAGGCGGCCGCCGGGACCAGGATCGGCAGGGGCACGATGACCAGCGCCACCAGGACGCAGACCTCGGCCCACGTGAACGACTCGTTGTCGCGGCCGAAGCGGATCTCGAGCAGCGGGCGGTCGGCCAGCAGGAACAGCGCGGCAGCGGCGGCGATCCGCCAGCTGTCCGTGGGGGTGTGGACCGCAGCGACGAGCATGACCGAGACGACGGCAGTGCCGGCCAGGCACATCAGCCAGACGTAGGCGCTCAGCGGGTTCGCGGCGACCCAGCTGCGGAGCAGCCGTGGAACGCGCCGGCCGAGCCGGCCCCCAGCGGGGGCCGGCTCGGACATCGGGCGGGTGGTCACGGGCAGACGCGGCCGTTGTCGCGGGCGCACAGGGCCGCGACGGTGAAGGTCGTCGGGTCGTTCCGCTCGCCGGCGACGTGCTTGCCGGTCGGCGGGAGCAGGCCCCACCAGGCGGTGAGGAACTCGTCCGAGTCGTACGTCGAGCCGGTCCAGCTGCTGCCCGTCCACGACGAACCGGTCCAGCTGCTGCCCGTCCACGACGAGCCGGTCCAGCTGCTGCCCGTCCACGAGGAGCCGGTCCACGAGGAGCCGTTCCACGCCTCGCAGCGGACGTCGATCTCACCGGAGATGATCGTGACGGTGCCCGTGGCGGCGTCGGCCGGGCAGATCGTCTGCACGTTGCGCCCACCGCGGGAGGCCTCGATGGAGCCGAGACCGGTCGCCGTCGGGGTCTGCGTGTAGGCCGGGCCGGGGTTGGCGGCGAGCGCGGCGGCCAGCTGGCCGCGGCCCTTGCCCTGCACGTTGGCGGAGCCGCCGGAGCTGCCGGCGATCGGCGACGCGGTGCTGGTGAGCAGGTTCTTGACCTGGTCGGGGGTCAGCGACGGCCGGGCCGCGATGAGCAGCGCGGCCAGACCCGAGGTGACGGCCGCGGCCTGCGAGGTGCCGGAGCCGCGGATGTAGCTCGGCGACACGAGCGCCTTCGGGTTCTCGGACTCGACCCTCGACCCGAGGGACCGGGAGGTGATCAGGGTGCGACCGGGGACGACCAGGTCGGGCTTGGTCAGCCCCTGAGCGGTCGGGCCCTGCGAGGACCAGGCCGGGACGGCGTCGTCGTTGGTCGACTCGTTCTGCCGGTCGTCGTAGGCGCCGGCGGTGATCACCAGCGGGTCGTCAGCGGGCTTCATGATCGTGCCGGCGCCCGGGCCGGAGTTGCCGGCGGCGACGACCACGACGATGCCCTGCTGCCACAGCCGCTGCACCGCGTAGTTCAGCGGGTCGACAGCCGGGTCCTGGGTGCTCGTGGTGCCCCACGAGAGGTTCATGACGCGGATGTTGTACTGGTCCTTGTAGGCCGAGACCCAGTGCATGCCCTGCAGGATCGTGGAGACGTCGGCGACGCCGTTGCGGCCGGCGACCTTCACCGCGACCAGGGTCGACTTCGGCGCGACACCGGCGTACAGCCCCTTCCCCAGGGCTGCAGAGTCGGCGCCGCTGCCGCCGGCGGCGCCGGCCATGACCGTGCCGTGGCCGTAGGTGTCGACCAGGCTGCCCTCACCGGACAGGTCCGGCCCGTGCACCAGGCGGCCCTTGAAGTCGTTCATCTCGGAGATGCCGGTGTCGAGGACGGCGATGCCGACGCCGGCGCCGAGGTTCCCCTGCGCCCACGCGGCGGTGGCGCCCGAGGACTTGGTGTAGTTGCTGGCGACCGTCGTCGCGTCGTACGACAGCTCCTCGAACGAGGCGCGGCGGTCCGCGGTGATGCCCGTGACACCGGCGACGCCGGCGAGGTCGGGCAGCGAGCTCGCCGGCACGCGGGCCTCGACGCCGTCGACGATCGGCAGCGGCGCCTCGACGGTGCCGCCGATGCGGCGGACCGCGTCGGCAGCGGCGTCGACACCGCCGCGAGCGGTGACGATGACGTCCTGCAGCGCGTCGCCGACCACGGACAGGCCCGGGTCGAGAGCGGCGGAGGTCCAGGCACTGCCGCGCGCGGAGCTCGCAGCGGTCGCGGACAGCTGGGTCGCGAAGAGCGCGGCGACGGCCAGCAGCGCGACCGAGCCGCGGCGACTGCTGATCGCTGCGGCGGGGAAGGTGCGGTCCTCGGGGAGCATGCTCACCTCAGTGGTGTGGGGGACGTGGAACAACCTCACGCATGGTGGCCGGAAAGTCGCTCTGCGTGCATGACATGCCAGGACCCTCTACGGCTAGTCACTTGGGACTAGGTGCCTTGCACCGGTTACAGATTCGCCCGGCGAACCGGGACAAGCCGACCGGCTGCTATCACGCTCCGTGATCGGCCGTGATCAGCCTGTTGCCGTTGTCGTGCAGCACACCACGTAGCCAGTAGTCACCGAGATCGAGCCGGAGCAGCGCCTCGACCTGGTGGGCGTAGGGGTGCGGCGTGTTGGGGAAGTCGCTGCCGAGCACCACCCGCTCGGCCAGGGCGAGCAGCCGCGGCCGCAGCCCGACGGGGAACGGCATCCCCACCTCGGCGAAGTCCGTGAACGCCATGGTGGTGTCCAGGTGCACCCGCGGGTAGCGCTCGGCCATCGCCAGGAAATCGGCGTACTCCGGCATCCCCATGTGCGCGATCACGGCGGTCAGCCGGGGATGCCGCGCGAGCACCTCGCCGAACGGCCCCGGCCCGGTGAACTCCCCCGGCGCCGGCCCGCTGCCGCAGTGCACGACCACCGGCACGCCGGCGTCGGCCAGCTGCCCCCAGACCTCGTCCAGCAGTGGGTCGCGCGGGTCGTACGCCCCGACCTGCACGTGCGCCTTGACCAGCCGGGCGCCGCTGTCGAGGGCGTCGCGGACGTACGCCGCCGCCTCGGGCTCGGGGTAGAGCGTCGCGGTGCGGATCACGTCGGGCTCGCGCGCGGCGAAGTCGGCCGCCCAGGCGTTGAGCCAGGCCGCCATGCCCGGCCGGTGCGGGTAGACCAGCGACGGGAAGGCGCGCACGCCCATCGCCCGCAGCCGCGCCAGCCGGTCCTGCTCCTCGGTCCGGTAGGCGATCGGCCAGGCGGTGCCGGTCAGCGGACCGACGGCGTCGAAGTACGCCCACACCTTGTCCATCACGTTCTTCGGCATGAAGTGGACGTGCAGGTCGACCAGCCCCGGCAGCCCCAGCTCCTGCCAGACGGCGGGGACGTCGGCGTCGGTGAGGCTCAGCGACGGCCTCGCTTGAGCGCGCGCCCCATCGCGTTGCGCATCTCCTTCTGCGCGTCGCGCTCGGCGAGCACCTGCCGCTTGTCGTGCGCCTTGCGGCCGCGGCCGAGGGCGAGCTCGACCTTGGCGCGGCCGTCCTTGAAGTAGAGCGACAGCGGCACCAGCGCCAGGCCGCCCTCGCGAGTGCGCTGCGACAGCTCGTCGATCTCGCGCTTGTGCAGCAGCAGCTTGCGGACCCGACGGGGCGCGTGGTTGTTCCAGGTCCCCTCGGTGTACTCCGGGATGTGCGCGCCGTGCAGCCACATCTCGCCGTCGTCGACAGTGGCGTACGCGTCGGCGAGCGAGCACCGGCCCTGCCGCAGCGACTTCACCTCGGTGCCGGTCAGCACCAGGCCGGCCTCGAACACGTCCTCGATGGAGTAGTCGTGGCGCGCCTTCTTGTTCTGGGCGACGAGCTTGCTGCGCCCGCCGCGGGCGCCGTCCGGGGGGCCCTTGGCGGGGTTGCGCGTCTTCGCCGGGCCCTTGGTCACCTGGTCATGCTAGGCGGCTGCCTAGGGCGGGTCGACGTAGTCGAGCGGGTCGACGGGGTCGCCCCCAATGCGGATCTCGAAGTGCAGGTGCGGCCCGGTGGAGTTGCCCTCGCTGCCGATCTCGCCGACCTTGTCGCCCTTCTGCACCGTCTGCCCCTCGCGGACGGTGAGCGACCCCATGTGGGCGTACGCGGAGCTGAAGTCCCGGCCGCCGCGCGTCCCGTGGCTGATCACCACGAGGGTGCCGTAGCCGCTGGCGTAGCCGGCGTAGGTGACGTAGCCACCGTCGGAGGCGCTCACCCGCGCGCCGAGCCCGCCGCCGATGTCGATGCCGGCGTGGAAGCGGCGGTCGCCGTAGATGGGGTGCGTGCGGTAGCCGTAGCGGCTGGTGAGCCGGCCCGGGGCGGGCCAGAGCATCCGGTCCGACCGCGGCTCCGCGCGCGGGGCAGCGGGCTGCCCGGCCTGCGCGCGACGCCGGCGCTCGGCCTCGGCGGCGGCCTTCTTGCGGCGCTCCTCGGCGGCCCGCGCGGCGGCAGCCCGAGCAGCGGCCGCGCGGATCTTCTCCGCGAGCGCACGGGAGTCGGCCTGCGCCCTGCGGTAGTCGGCGAGGTCCTGGGCGCGGTGCTTCTCGGCCGAGGCCAGCACGGCCCGCCGCTCGGCGGCGAGCTGCTCGACCCGCTTCGCGGCCTGCTCGGCCTGCACGGCGACGGCGCGGGCGCGGGCGGCCTGCTGCTCGGCGGCCTCGCGGGCGCGCTCGAGGTCGCGCTCGTCGGACTCGAGGTCGGCGCGCTCCCCGGCGAGCTCCAGCCGGTCCTGGGTGAGCCGGGTCAGGCTGCCGTTCTGGGAGCGGAAGACCGCGCGGAGCATGCCGACCCGGACGAGCGCGTCCTGCGGCTCGCCGGCCTCCATCACGTCGCGCAGGTCCGAGAGGCGCCCGCGCTGGTAGGTGCGGCGGGCCAGCCGACCGACCTCCTCGCGCCCCTCCTCGACGCGGGCGCTGGCGGCGTCGACCTCCTTGCGCGCGGCGGCGGCCCGCGCCTCGGCGCGGCGGACCTCAGCGGTCGCGGCAGC
>JAKFFB010000119.1:0-3010 GCA_036675425.1 Actinomycetales bacterium
CCGCTCGAGGAGCTGCTGGAGCGGGCCCAGGTCGAGGGGCTCGCAGAGGAACCCGGTGGTGCCGTCGGAGACCAGCTCGGCGACCCCGAAGGCTGCCGTCGCCGCGACGGGGCGTCCCATGAGCATGGCCTCCAGCATGGTCCGCGGGACGGACTCGATGTCGGACGCCGAGACGAGGACGTCGGCGGCGAGGTACCACGGATAGATGTCCTTCGTGACGTCCACCAGCACGACGGCGTCGGACAGGCCGGCGTCGTCGGTGAAGCTGCGTACGGCGTCGGCGTAGGCCGTGTCGTTCATGCCGACGACGGCGAACCGCACGCCGCGGCGGAGCTCCTCGGGGATCCGGGCGAAGGCCCGGAGCAGGGCGAGCTGCCCCTTGCGCGCCTCGACGGTGCCGACGCACGCCAGCACGAGCGCGTCACCGGGCAGGCCCAGGTCGGCGCGGGCGCGGTCGGCGGAGCCGTCCGCGAGGAAGTGGTCGACCGCGGAGGAGTCGACGCCGTAGGGGACCAGGCTGCGTCGGGTGGCCGGCACCAGGGCGTCGTACAGGCGCATCGTGGACTCGGCCTCGAAGACCACGTCGTCACAGCTCGCGAGCGCGGCCTCGGCGAGCTCGGTGACGTCCCGCGGCAGCGCGCGGCCGTAGGCCTCGGACCAGAAAGTGTCGAGGTCGAAGCTCTCGTGGACCGCCCAGGTCGTCGGCAGTCCGAGTCGCTGCGCCGCGACGACGGCGGGGAACGTGGGCAACGAGTTGGCGAGGCAACCCACGGCGCCGTGCTCGCGGGCGAACTCGGCGACCTGGAGGACCTGGCTCTCCAGCGCCTCCCGGCTGCCGGGGTCGGTGCCGAAGACGAGGACCGGGATGCCGTCCGCCGCGAGGTCGGCCAGCAGCGGCCCGGCGGAGCGGGCCGCGACGACGAAGTCCAGGCCACGCTCGCGCAGCCGGTCCAGCAGCAGCGAGAGGTAGAGCTGGGCCCCGCCCAGGTCGAGGGAGTGGGCGGCCACCAGGATCGGTGACGTGTCCGCCGCAGCGGGGGCGAGCCGGGCGACGCGCTGCTCGAAGCGCTCGCGGAGCGACTCCGCGCGGACCGGGGTGAGGCTGGGCTCGGCGGTCTCGCCCACCTCCACCCGCAGCGGCTCGATCGGGTGGCGATGACCGTCGAGACCCACGGCGACGACCCGGATCGTCAGCGGGCCGCTCTCGGGGGCGGGGACGTAGCCGGTGAAGCCGGAGAGGTCGGTGTCCGGCTCTCCCCACGGCTCTGGGACCTCCACCTGCGCCCGGCCCGGCTGCGAGTGCCGCGCGCGGACCCACGGGCCGTCGTCCGCGGCCAGCTCGACCCGGGCCAGGCCGCCGAGTGCCCAGGCCCGACCGGTGACGCGGAGGACGCCGGGCGAGAGGTCGTGGGGCTCGTCGACGTGGCCGAAGGAGCTCCCGCTCGGGACCACGGGGAGCGTCGCCTCGGCGAAGCGGATCCACGGACCCAGGCGGGCGTGGTCGTCGGTCGCGCCCGCCTCGACGTGGGCGTAGGCCCGGATCGTCGCCGAGTCCCCGGCGACCCCGGGCACCATGACCGCCCAGCCGTGGAGACCGGCGCCGGCCGCGCCGGGGTAGCGGGCCTGGACGTCGGGTCGCGGGACGTCCACGCGGGTGTGCCCGACGACCTCGCCGTCGATCGTGACGAGGACGCGATCGACGCGGAGCCGCTCGTGGACCACCCAGCCGCCGACCATGAAGTCGGTCAGGAGGGGCACCCCCTCGTTCGGGACGTCCAGCCGTCCGTTGAGACCCTTCGCGGGTCGGGCGGCACCGTCGAGTCCGGGCGCGTCGCTCACGTGGGTGGTCCTCCGTCATCTCCGTCGCACGAGGTCGTCGGGGCATCATGTCACCCGGCAGGGGGGCACTCGGTGCGGCAGGATGGCGACATGACCGATGCGCCCGCCGAACTGGTCCACTACGCCGTCTCCGGCGCGATCGCGACCCTCACCCTCGACAGCCCGGCCAACCGCAACGCGTTGAGCCGCCAGCTGGTCACCGAGCTCTTCGCGCACCTCGAGCGCGCGGGCGCCGACGACGCCGTCCGGGTGGTGCTCATCGAGAGCTCCGGCAAGGTCTTCTGCTCCGGCGCCGACCTGTCGGAGGCGACGACCGAGGGCATGGAGGTCGGTGCCCGCCGGATCGTCGACCTGCAGCGGCTGATCGTCACCCTGGACAAGCCGGTCGTCACCACGAATCTCGGCGCCGTCCGCGCCGGCGGCATCGGCATCATCGCCGCGGCGGACATCGCGATCTGCGCCGAGGAGGCGACCTTCGCGCTCACCGAGGTCAAGCTCGGGCTCGCGGCAGCCATCATCAGCCTCACCGTGCACCAGCGGATGAACCCGCGGGCCGCGGCGCTCACCACGCTGGGCGGCGAGGTGTTCAGCGGCGCCGAGGCGGCGGCGTACGGGCTGGTGACGAAGGCGGTGCCGGCCGACCTGCTCGACGCGGAGGTGGCCGCGGTCTGCGCCAGCCTGGCCACCGGCGCCGCCCAGGGCCTGCGCGAGTCGAAGCGGATCCTCAACCGCGAGCTGGTCGCCCGCATCGACGCGCTCGGCGCCGACATGGCCACCACGAGCGCCCGCCTGTTCGCCAGCGACGAGGCGCGCGAAGCGATGACGGCCTTCCTGTCCCGGGGTCGATAGCGCTCAGGGCGTGCTGCGGGCGACCGTCCGGACGAGTGTCGGACCGGCCAGCCCGAGATAGGTGTCGACCGCGGGCGTCCCGATGGCTGCCTGGAGGGTCGCGCACACGGTCGGGTCGAGGGCGAGCGTCCGGGCGGTGCCGGTCGCGTCGGTCAGCACGACGACGTACGACAACGCGTCGGGGTCGAGCGGGCAGTCGGTCATGGCGCCGCGGCGGTGGTCCGTGGTGGCGATCGCGCGGATCGACTCCGAGGTCGGTGCGCCGACCTGCCACTGGTCCACGAGCTCGCGACGTGGGCCGGCACCGGAGTAGACGCAGACG
>JAKFFB010000305.1:0-3007 GCA_036675425.1 Actinomycetales bacterium
TGTAAACCAACGGCGACGGGCGCCCGCCGTAACGGCCTCGATACACTCCCCGCATGACCGGAAGCAGCGCCGATCGCACGGCGCGCACCGGCGTCGTACTCGTCAATCACGACAGCGCCGAGGACACCGTCGGCTGCATCTCGTCCCTCGAGGCCTCGCACGACCTCGACATGGACGTCGTCGTGGTGGACAACTCGGACTCCGCGCAGTCCCTCGCGACCCTCGGCGCGCTGGTCGGCGACCGCGCGGTCGTGCTCTCCAGCGGCGGCAACATCGGCTACGCAGGAGGCTCCAACGTCGGCATCCGGCACTGCCTGGCCCGGGGCAACGAGTTCGTCTGGCTGCTCAATCCCGACACCCGGATCGAGCCGGAGACGCTGCCGCGCCTGCTCGCGCTGCTGGCCGACGTGCCCGACTGCGGCGTGGTCGGCCCCCGGATCGTGCACCCTGCCGCGCCGAACACCCCCGAGACGGTCTGGTTCGACGGCGGCGTCGTCGCCGAGGACAAGGCCGGCGAGACCCGGCACATGCACCAGGGCCGCGAGGTCGCGAAGGTGCCCGCCCCGATCGCGCGTGACGTCGACTACGTCACCGGGGCCTCCCTGCTGACGCGCCGGACGGTGCTGGAGACGGTCGGGCTGCTCCCCGAGGACTACTTCCTCTACTTCGAGGAGACCCACTGGTGTCGAGACGTACGCCGCGCCGGCTGGCGCGTCATGGTCGAGCAGCGGGCCCGGATGGTGCACCACCAGCGCTCGAGCGGGGCGATGCCGTCGCCGTACCACCTCTACTACATGACCCGGAACCGCTACCTCTTCGTCGAGCGGGCGCTCGGCGGCGACGGCGAGGCCGCACTGGCCCAGCTCGAGGGCAAGTGGCTCAAGAACTGGCGGCGCAAGGTCGCCGCGGCAGCACCCGAATGGCTCGACGAGTTCGACGCGCTGGTCGAGCTGGCGGCTGCGGACGCGCGCGCAGGACGAGATGGGCGCAATGATGCTGTCTCACACGTGCCGTGGCCGGACGATGTGGAGCGCGGCGAGGATCTCGCCGGGCTGCCGACTGGAGGAGATGGGGTGACCAACCGATGACGACCAAGGGCCGGGACGACGTCGCCTCCGTCATCGAGCGGACACTCCAGGGTGGCCCGCGGGTGCTGCACATCGCCCTGGACGCATCGACGGTGCCGGTCCGGCTCGCCCAGGAGCACGACCGGGAGGTCGAGTGCCTGCGTTGGTCGGCCGAGCCGGACGAGCAGTGGGGTCCCGACGTCGGCCGCCGCGACGCCGTGGACGACTGGGCACAGCCCTTCCTCGTCGCGCCCGTCGACGTGGTCGTCGTCGAGGACGTCCTGGACGAGAGCCACGACGCCGACCAGTTCTTCCGCACCCTCGGCACCGGCGCCCTGGTGCCGGGCGCCCTCGTCGTCGTCTCCGGCGTGCGCGACCTGACCGGGTCGATCGCCTCGGCCGGCTTCGTCCTGGAGTCCGACGCTGCCGTGGCGCTGGACGAGCGCCGGCACATCACGGTGGCGCGCTTCCCCTCGTTCACCACCGCGCGGCCGCAGTCCCCCGACGCCGACGAGGCGAGCGCCGCCGAGGTCCGCCGCCTTGCCCACGAGCTCGAGCGCACCCGCGAGCTGCTCGCCCGCGAACGCGCCACCATCGCCCGCGAGATGCAGTCCGGCAAGGACGAGCTGCTGGCGATGGACCGCCAGATCAACGACCTGCAGGAGCGGTTGCAGCGACTGCGGCACAAGAACGTCCTGCTCCGCGCCCGTGTCGCCCAGGTGTCCCGCGAGCGTGACCTCGCCCAGGACCAGGTGTCCTCGCTCGAGCAGGACCTCTTCCTGGCCCGCGACTCGCGCGCGGTCCGCGCCGTGGCCTCCGTCGTGGAGCGGGCCCGTCGCCGCAAGGACGGAGCATGACCCCGCTGTCAGCGGGTCGCCCTGCTGCCTCGGCCAGCGGGAACGACGGCGACGAGCTCTCCGCCGTCGACCGGCGGCGAGCGGCGTACCGCCAGCTCATCGACGGCGAGCTCGCGACCGGCGACGGTGAGCGGGTGCTGTTCTTCGTGCACTCGGTGGACCTGCGCCACGCCACCCCCGACCTGATCGCCGCGGCCGGCCTCGGGCTCGCGCTGGCCGATCGTGGGTACGGCGTGCGTCTGGTGCCGCGGCACCGGTGGCACCTCGGTGGCGCGGCCGACATCTGGATCGCGACCACCCCCGACGCCGATCCCTCCCAGGCACCGGCGCGCGCCTGGCGCGTGGCGTGGGCGCACAGTGACGTCGCGGCCTGGGCCGAGCTGGACCACCTGATGGCCTACGACCAGATCCTGGTCGGCTCCGAGGTGGGACGCAGCCTGCTCGGGACGACCTCCGCCGGTCGCCTGGACGTGTTGCGCAACGCCGCCGACATCGAGCTGTTCGCGCCCCGCGAGGCCGACACCGCCCGCGAGGGCGTGGCCGCCCTGGGGGTGTACGTCGAGCGCGGGCGGGCCATCCAGCCGCTGATCAACGACCTGCGCTTCACCGTCCCGCTGACGGTCTACGCCGAGCCGCTGCGCAACATGCGGTCGAGCCTGCTGGGCCGGCTCGAGGAGCCCATTCCGTGGTTGCGGGCCCCGGAGGTGATGACGCGCTCCGAGCTGACGGTCATCGAGCTGCCGAGCACGGCGGTGGGCGACGGGACCATGCCGGCCCACTTCTTCGAGAGCATCGCCTGCGGCTCTTTGCCCCTGCTCAACTCCGCACTCGGAGCAGTCGAGTGCGGGCTGCCGGTGCCTGTCTTCCGCAGCTCCGAAGAGCTCGGCGAGGTCATCACCTCCCTCCTCGCCGCGCCTGACGGCGTGCGCGCAGAGGTCGATCGTCTGCGCAAGCACGTCCTTGACCAGCACACGTGGGACGTGCGTGCCCGTGAGCTCGAGGAAGGCCTGGGCGTCGCTCGCTCCGAGCAGACGTCACCGCCACCCCGACGCGCCCTGCACTACTTCCCGGACTACAACCGGG